>JBHEPI010000188.1:0-14380 GCA_046260345.1 Marinobacter sp.
ACCATGCCATTCCTGCGGGCACTGGGCACCCAGAACCGCTTCTCCGCCACCTCCAACGACCAGTTGCCTCACATGCTGGCCAGCCTGGAAATGTTCGGGCACCAGATCCTGTTTCCCATCCCCGATATTGACCGAACCGACCTTTTCATCTGCATCGGCGCCAACCCCATGGCCTCCAATGGCAGCCTGATGACAGTGCCGGATTTCCGCGGCCGGCTGAAATCCCTCAGGGCCCGCGGCGGCAAAATGGTGGTGGTCGACCCCCGCCGTACCGAAACCGGCAAACTGGCTGACGAATTCCAATTTATCCGCCCTGGCACCGACGCATTGTTACTGATAGCGATGGTGCGAACGCTGTTTGAAGAAGATCTGATTAACCTCGGCCACGCAGAATCCTTTACCAAGGACGTGGACCTGATACGGCTTGCCTCCCTGGGATTCGCTCCGGAAGCCGTAAGCGAGCAAACCGGGATGCCGGCCGCGGACATCCGCAACCTGGCGCGCCAACTTGCCACCACACAACGAGCAGCCCTCTACACCCGCATGGGCACCAGCACCCAGGCCTTTGGCGGTGTTGCTACCTGGCTTGCCTATGTGCTGAACATTCTGACCGGCAAACTGGACAGCACCGGGGGCATGATGTTCACCCAACCCGCGATTGATCTGATCGCACTGGGCGGCATGGCCGGCCAGCAGGGCCATTTTGCCAAGCGCTTCAGCCGCGTGAAAAAGCTGCCGGAGTTTGGCGGCGAATACCCCTCCAGCACCATTGCAGATGAAATACTGACCCCCGGCGATGGCCAGATCCGCGCGTTCGTGACCGTGGCTGGCAATCCGGTGCTCTCCAGCCCCAACGGCGGCCGTCTTGATGAGGCGTTCAGCGGGCTGGAATTCATGGTGTCGGTGGATTACTACCTCAATGAAACCACTCGCCATGCGGATGTCATACTGCCGCCAACAGCAGGCCTTGAGCGCAGCCACTATGACCTGATTTTCAGCATGTTCGCCGTCCGTAACACTGCCAAATACAGCCCGGCTCTGTTTGATGCTGGCAAGGACGCCCGCCATGACTGGCAGATTCTGCTTGAACTGGCTCACCGGCTGGAGAAACAACGCAAAGGTGGCCGGCTGCCGGTGCGGGCGGAGATGGGCTGGCGCGCCTTCAAGCAGATCGGGCCAGACCCGATTCTCGACATGATGCTGCGTAGCGGCCCTTATGGCGCCGATATTGGCCGCGTTCGTGGGATGGTTCAGCCGGCCATTGATCTGGTCATGGATATTCTCCCTGAACGCCATCCATTGCGGGGCCTTGCCAAGCTCAGCCCGCTGAACCGTCACTGGCAGGATCTGCCCAAGGGGCTGTCGATAAGCGCCCTGAAACAGCAGCCCAACGGGGTCGATCTGGGGCCGCTTCGCCCCTGCATGCCCGGCCGCCTGTTTACCCGTGACAGCAAAGTGAACCTTGCCCCGCGGCGCTACCTGAAAGATCTGGACCGCCTGCATTCTCTGCTGTCTGCCCCCCCGGCGGAGGGCCTGTTGCTGATCGGGCGCCGCCACGTTCGCAGCAACAATTCCTGGATGCATAACAGCCAGCGGTTGGTTAAGGGCAAGGAGCGCTGTACCCTGATGATGAATCCGAAAGATGCGGCCCGCTGTGGTCTTCAGGCAGGGGATTCCGCAGAGGTGAGCTCGGCGGCCGGCAAAATTGTCTTGCCGGTGGAGATCACCGACGACATTATGGCCGGAGTGATTTCTGTGCCCCATGGCTGGGGCCATCATCGCGAAGGCACCCGACAGGCGGTTGCTGTTGCCCACGCCGGGGCCAGTATCAATGATGTTCTGAGCGACCAGCAAACAGATCCGCTTGTTGGCACATCCGTACTTAATGGTCAGACAGTAAGCGTTAAAGTGTGGCGTACAGAGCGCCAGCGCAAACAGGCCTGAACCCCCAAGGGAGAAAACTATGCCCCAGTGGCTCCAATGGACGTTGATCGTTGCTGGCCTGATGGTCATTACTTTACTGGTGGTCTTTATTGCCCGCCAATCCCGCACGCTGCAGGATGGCAGGAAACGCCAGGCGAAAAATGAAGCTTTCCAGAAAGAGCGCCGGGAAAGCATGATTGAAAGTATTCGGGTATTGGCCATGGCGGTGGAGGAGGATCAGGTCGAGTATTCCGAGGCCTGCCTGCGCATCAAGGGGCTGCTTGACCATGTAGCTCCGGAACTGCTGCAGCAGTCGCCGTTCGGGGTGTTTCAGACAGTGCATGACCGGATACAGCATATGCCCACCCATCAGGCCCGCCAGGCAACCGAAACCCGTTTCGTGGAGAAGATGGACCTGGAGCGGATGGCGGTCGAGAAAGAGCATGCCGATGCCATACGGCGGGCCGCAACAGCTATCCGTCATCACCAGTTCTGAACAAAGCCTGTTGCCGACCTGAAGGCAGCAGAAGATATTTTTGTAAAGTTTTGTAACGATTTGCCTGCACCGGAAATATGATTAGCTTTACAAATCAATCTCTTCAGAAATCACTGAACTATGACGCCCCACTCATTAACCAAACCCTGACAAACGCGGCTTTTATTTCTGTCCGGATTGGCTAAGTTTAAAACAGGACGTTGCCTTTACCGACCCTGCAACGGCCCTGTTTGTTTCTCCTGAACACGTTTGGTTTGATCTGCAACAAGCGGGTGAGCTTGCCGGCCTTCGGGCCGGCTTTTTTTGAGGACAGCAAAAGCTGTTACTGGCTCATCATCCCGGCCATGGCCATGATGCTGTCCTTGTTACGAACCAGTTCGTCGAACTGGTCCTCAACCTTTTCAGGATCCAGCCCCAGGGTCTCATAGAACTCTACGGAAACATCTTCTGCCGGGCCCATCGCCACGCCCCGCCGGGTCAATAACTGCCGGCCAAGCCACAACAGCTTTCCGTAAACTGCATGGGGGCCGCCATAGTCCGGATTTTTCTGGTTACGGATGGCGAGGCAGACTTCATCCGGCATACCCCAGTTCTGCATCAGCTCTGCCGCAATCTGCTCCCGGGTCACGCCCAGCAGGTAGTGTTCGATCAGCGATGAGTCCATATGAGGGTTTGCCTCCAGAGACCGGCACACCAGTTTGAAGTGGGGCGGAAACACTTGGGCGAGCACCAGGTAGCCGAAGTTATGCAGCAGCCCGGAAAGATAAGCCAGGCCAAAAACCGGGCGTTCACCACGGGGCATCATGCTGGCGAGGATACCCGCGGACTGGGCCTGCCAGATAGCTTGCTGCCAGTAGCCCACATAACCCTCAGGATGATCCTGGGGCTGCTTGAGGGCGCGGCCCAGTGACAGTCCCATAGCCAGGTTCATCACCAGATCGAACCCCAGGATCCGTGACACTGCATCATGTACCGAGCGCACCTGACCGGCCGCGGCATAGAAAGACGACGATGCCCAGCTGACCACCTGGGCCGCCAGGCTGGGATCACTCTCCACAACGTCCACCAGATCACCCATAACGGCGTTGGGGTTCACCCGCAGATGAATGATCCGCTGCGCCGTTTCAGGCAGTGGTGGCAGCTCCAGGGTATCTTCCAGACGCTGCTGGATACGAAGGGTAGTAAATCGCCGGATGGCGGAGTGCAGCTGATCCCGGTCACGTTCCGGGCTGTCCAGGTTGACGGCAATGGTGTCCGCCTCCACAGAAAACGTTCGCCTCTCGGCTGAGGCCGTAATTGCCCTGAACTCGTCGCCGGGCATGACCATGCACAGATTCTGCTCACCCAGAACCAGTGCGACCGAGGCCTGCTCATCCACGCGGGCATCCACCACCGTTGGCCATCCGGTCAGGGATGGCAGTGCCGGTAGTTCGGTCAGGCCGGAACGCTCCCGGATACGGACCTGCTCTCGTCGCTTCATCACCCGCAGATCGCGGCCGAGTTCTTTATTCAGGGCATTGATATCCAGCAGATCTCCCTGACGGCAGACAACCTGCAGGTTTCCCTGTTCGTCGCTGAGCAGCACCATGCGCAACAACTCATCGCCCTTTACCTGATTTACATCACGCAGGGAAACGCCAGCTGCTGAATCGCCCAGTGCCTGCCGGACTGCGACAGGTAGTTCCATAAGTTTCTCCCCAGATATTGACGGTGCCACACAGGACACAATTATTATCGTCCAGTATAGGGTACAAACAACAACCCGACTTTGACTTCAGCCTAATTTCTGGCAGCTTTTGATACTCAGGGGCTGGCGGCTACACGTCGCCGTAGCGAATTCGCTCACCCAGCCAGCGGCGAATCAGCCCATGGACCAGGGCCGGCTGCGCCATCAGGCCCGGCGCCATTTCCCGCACCGGTTCTATCCAGCCCTTGTCACGCTCAAAATCCGCCAGGCGGAACTGCATCATGCCGGTCTGACGGGTGCCCAGAACTTCGCCGGGACCGCGTATTTCCAGATCTTTCTCGGCGATCACGAAGCCATCCTGACTGTCTCTGAGGGCCTGCAGCCTGGCCTTGCCATTGAGTGACAGCGGCGGGTGGTACATCAGCACACAGAAGCTGGCCTCTTCCCCCCGGCCAACCCGGCCCCGCAACTGGTGTAACTGGGCCAGGCCCAGACGCTCGGGGTTCTCGATAATAATGAGCGAGGCATTGGGCACATCCACCCCCACCTCAATGACTGTAGTGGCCACCAGCAGATCCAGCTCACCGTTCTTGAACTGCTCCATGACGGCCGCCTTTTCCACGGTCTTCAGGCGACCATGCACAAGACCCACCTTGAGGTCCGGCAGACGTTCCGCCAGCTCCTGGGCCGTGACCTCTGCAGCCTGACACTGCAACGCTTCGGACTCTTCTATCAGGGTGCACACCCAGTACGCCTGGCGACCTTCCCTGCAGGCTTTGCGGACCCGGTCCGTTACATCATCACGGCGGCTGTCGGGGATGGCAATGGTTTCAATGGGTTTGCGGCCAGGGGGCAGTTCGTCAATCACCGAAGTATCCAGGTCCGCATAGGCACTCATGGCCAGGGTACGGGGAATCGGGGTTGCCGTCATGATCAGCTGGTGTGGTGCCATGGTTCCACCCACGCCTTTCTCGCGCAGGGCCAGGCGCTGATGTACCCCGAAACGGTGTTGTTCATCCACAATCACCAGCGCCAGCCGGCTGAAGGCAACATCCTCCTGGAACAGGGCGTGAGTACCCACGATGACGGACGCAGTACCGCTGCCAATGTCTTCCAGCACTTCCTTGCGGGCCTTGCCCTTGATCTTGCCGGAAAGCCAGGCCACCCGAATGCCCAGGGGCTCCAGCCAGCCATGAAAGTTGTGGTAATGCTGCTCGGCCAGTATTTCGGTGGGTGCCATCAGTGCTACCTGGGTGCCGGCACCGATGGCCTGCAACGCAGCCAGTGCGGCTACCACGGTTTTACCAGACCCCACATCGCCCTGTACCAGACGCAACATGGGTACAGGCTGACTCAGGTCCTGACGAATTTCGCTCATCACCTGGCGCTGAGCGCCGGTCAGGGTGAAGGGAAGCAAATCAAGGAAGCGCTCAGGCAGGTCGCCGGTGGGTAGCAGTGGCAAAGCTTCACGGGCCTGCACCTGCTGACGCACCTGAAGCAGGCTGAGCTGATGGGCCAGCAGCTCTTCCATTACCAGCCGTTGCTGGGCCGGGTGCCGACCCTCCATCAGTAAATGAACCGGCGCGCTGGCCGGAGGGCTATGCACCAGTTCCACGGCCTCGGTTATGCCAGGTAACTGGTAACTTGCCAGCAACTCCGGCGGCAGCCACTCACGAATCGGGTAACGTTTCAGATAGCCCAGTGCCTGCTGGCAGAGGCTTCGCACCCGGGGCTGCTGAACACCTTCTGTGAGAGGATAAACCGGTGTCAGCGTTGCTTCACCCCGGGCCGGCATGGGCGGTGGGTTGACCTGGTACTCCGGGTGATAGAATTCGTATCCGGCGCGGCCGGGCCTTACCTCGCCGAAGCATCGGACCCGCGCACCCTCAGAGAGTTGATTCTTCTGGGCTGCGTTAAAATGGAAAAACCGCATCACCAGAAAACCACTGTTGTCTTTGAGGGTTACCTGCAGGCTGCGGCGACGCCCCATCACCAGGTCTGCTTTCATCACCTCGCCTTCCACCACGCCGACATCCCCTATACGCAGATTGCCCATGGGAATAATGCGGGTGCGGTCCTCGTATCGGTGCGGCAGATGAAACAGCAGGTCCTGGAGCGACCCGATTCCCAGTTTCGCAAGTTTTTCGGCCAGCGCATTTCCTACGCCCTTCAGAGTGGTGACCGGGATGTCTTCCAGTGACGTCATATCCTGCTCAGGCAGTTACGGCAGCAGCCGGGGTTTCAATTTTTGCTTTTTCGATCACCCGGCACTGGCTGGCCGCCAGCGACAGCACGTCGATCGCTTTGGGCCGCGGGAAAGTTACACGCCAGGCCAGGGCAACGGTTCTGAAAGGCACCGGGGCAGCAAACGGGCGGACCGCCAGAATACTCTCGTCGTATTGCATGGCAGTTGCAGCAGAAAGCGGCAACACCGTGATGCCAAGCCCGGACGCCACCATATGGCGAATGGTTTCCAGTGAACTGCCCTCAGTCACCAATGAAGGGGCCGCAGCACTGGGGTTACGGGTGACTGCATCCACCAGTGGCGGACAGGACTCCAGTACCTGGTCACGGAAACAATGGCCCGGGCCGAGCAACAGCAACTGTTCCTGCGCCAGTTCCTCGGGGGTCAGGGTGTCCCGCTTGGTCAGCGGATGGCCTCCTGGCAGAAGTACCACGAAGGGCTCATCGTACAGTGGCAGGGTGACCACTTCTGGCTCTTCAAAAGGCAGGGCGATGATAATGGCATCCAGATCTGACTGGCGCAGTTTCTGGCGCAGCGTCGCGGTGTAGTTTTCCTCGATGTAGAGAGGCATATCCGGCGCAGCGCGGCGCAGTTCAGGCAGCAGATGCGGAAACAGGTAGGGCCCGATGGTATAGATAGCCCCGACTTTCAGGGGCGCATTGAGCTGGTTTTTGCCATCCTGGGCCATGTCACGGATAACGCCCACCTGATCCAGAACCCGCTGCGACTGCTCGATGATCCGTTTGCCGGTTTCGGTGACACGGATACTGTTCTTGCTGCGTTCAAACAGCGGGATTCCCAGTTCGTCTTCCAGTTTCTTGACCGCCACACTGAGTGTGGGCTGACTGACATGACAGCGCTCGGCGGCGCGGCCAAAATGCCTTTCCCGTGCGAGGGTAACAACGTATCTTAACTCGGTAAGAGTCATGGTGGGCTCCGGTCAGTTGTCGTCCAGCTCAGGGCGCCTATCAACGCCCTTTTAATTTATTAGCCAAAGCATAAGGATTGATATTGCCTATGGCAATCACTGAACACAAGCAAACGCCACGCATACTGGTCGCCGGCTGCGGAAAGCTCGGTGGCGCTATTGCACAAATGCTCTCCCGACAAGCCGAGGTATTCGGTATACGCCGCAATCCTGTCCGGATTCCCCGGGGCGTTCATCCTCTGGGCGCCGACCTGATGGATCGCAAGCAGATTGAATCGGTACTGCCGGGAGATCTGGATGTGGTGATCTATTGCCTCACGCCATCCAGTTATGACGAAGAGGGTTACCGTAACGCCTACGTTGGTGGCCTTGAGAACCTTTTGGCCACCCTTGGCACACGGGCCCTGAAGCGCCTGTTCTTTATCAGTAGCAGCAGTGTTTATGCCCAGGATGACGATTCCCGGGTGGATGAATCCAGCCCGACCGAGCCCGACCGCTTCAGTGGTCAAATGGTCCTCGAAGGCGAGCAGACCGCCCTGAACAGTAGCCACCCGGCTACCGCCATAAGGTTCAGCGGCATCTACGGCCCCTCGCGCCAGCAGTTTCTCGATGCGGTGATTAACGGCCGCATGGCTCCCTCAGCCCCTGCCCCCTTCAGCAACCGGATTCACGAGGAAGATGCCGTGGCGGCTGTGTGTCACCTGGTGAATCAGGCGCTGGAAGGAAAATCTCTGGACCCGTGCTACCTCGCCAGCGACTGTGAGCCGGTGCGACTGGATGAAGTGGTCGCCTGGGTGAGAGAACAGTTGCCCTGCGCAGAACCAGCCCCCGACGCCCGCAGGGGCGGCCGCGCAGGCAGCAAGCGCTGCAGCAATAAACATTTGCTGGCATCCGGTTTCCAGTTCCGTTATCCGGATTTCAGGGCGGGTTACCGGGAACTTATTGCCCGGAGAAAGTAAAAAGGCGACCCACAGGAGGCCGCCTCACCGGTCAGCTGATGCTGTGATCAGCTCAGCACCATAACTGCTTCCATCTCCACCGGAACGCCCTTGGGCAGGGCTGCAACACCAACGGCGGCACGGGCCGGGTAAGGCTCCTGGAAGTAGGTGGCCATGATCTCGTTGACCGTGGCGAAATTGCTCAGATCTGTCATGTAGATGTTGACCTTGACGATGTCCTTGAGCTCACCACCGCTGGCCTCGCAAACAGCCTTCAGGTTTTCGAACACCTGGCGGGTCTTGGCGGCAAAATCGCCCGCCACTACCTCCATGGTTTCCGGCACCAGCGGAATCTGCCCGGAGATGTAGACAGTGTCACCGGCTTTGACGGCCTGGGAGTATGTACCGATAGCCTGCGGCGCATTTTCGGTCTGAATTACAGATTTATTGGTCATGACCTTGGGCCCCTCTTTTTCAAAACGCCAATCGTCACTCCTGGGCCACCAGCTTGTCAACACGGCCAACGTCGCGGCGAAGCCCAGTCAGATCAGCACCTGTCTCAGTGCCTTACCCGGTTGATATGGGTGACAGCGCGAATATTCCTGATTCGCCGCATGACCCTCGCCAGGTGCCGGCGCCCGTTTACGTGCACCACGAGGCTGACAATACCCAGCCTGGCGTTCTGTTCTTCCACGTTGATACGTTCAATATTGCCGTCCGCCATGGCCACGGCGTTGGCCAGTTCGGCAATGACTCCGCGCTGGCGCTCCAGCTCAACCCGGAGTTCAACGGAGAATTCGTTGGCAATGTCCTTGGCCCACTTCAGGTGGGTCAGACGCGCCCGGCCCTCGTCGTCTTCAGGCAAGCGGGAGCAGGTATCCGAGTGGATGACCATACCTTTCCCGGAATCCATGGTGCCCACTACCGGATCCCCGGGGATAGGCTTGCAGCAGCTGGCAAAACGAACCAGCAGGCCCTCGGTGCCCCGGATAGTCACGGGGCTGTTATCAGTCTTGTCCATGACAGGGGCCGAGGCAACACCGGAACCTTCATCTTCAGCGCTACCGCTGACCAGTTGCCTGGCGACCAGATAGGCCATACGATTCCCGAGCCCGATATCACTCACCAGATCATCAAAACTGGCTACCTGGTTGTGGGTGACTACAGCCTGAATCTGCTGTTCGCTGATCTTCGACAGACTGGTTCCGAAGCCCTTGAGGGATTTCTTCAGCAGGGTTTTGCCCAGATCCAGAGATTCCGCCCGCTTCTGGTTCTTGAGTACGTGGCGAATACTGCTGCGAGCCTTGCCGGTGACCACAAAGCTGAGCCAGGCAGGGTTGGGCCGTGCACCCGGAGCCGTAATAATCTCGACGGTCTGACCGCTTTGCAGTGGCTGGCTCAGGGAACCAAGGTTGCGGTTGATGCGACAGGCTACGCAGGCATTACCGATGTCAGTATGGATGGCGTAGGCAAAGTCCACCGGCGTGGCCCCGCTGGGCAGCTCCATGATCTTGCCCTTGGGCGTGAAGACATAAATCTCATCCGGAAACAGATCTACCTTCACGTGCTCGATAAACTCCAGCGAGTCGTCCGCACGCTCCCGCATTTCCATCAGGCCCTGCACCCATCGGTCTACTCGTGACTGGTTCACGCTGAGCCCGCTGGAAGGCTCATTTTTATACATCCAATGGGCCGCGATACCATTGTTGGCAATATGCTCCATCTCCTCGGTGCGGATCTGGATTTCAATATTCACGTGCATGCCAAAGAGGGTGGTGTGCAAAGACTGGTAGCCATTGGCCTTGGGCATGGCAATGTAGTCCTTGAAACGGCCCGGTAGCGGCTTGTAGAGGCTGTGCACAGCGCCAAGGATACGGTAACAGTCGTCTTCGGTGTCGGTGATGATCCGGAAGGCATACACATCCATGATTTCATGGAAAGATTTCTGCTTGAACTTCATCTTGTTGTAGATGCTGCTCAGATGCTTTTCCCGGCCCAGAATCCGCCCTGGCAAGCTGCGCTCTTCCAGCTTCTCCTGCAACTTGTCCCGGATGTCATCAATGATCTCCCGGTGACTACCCCGCAGTTTCGCCACCGCCTTGGAAATGTACTTCGAGCGCATTGGATACAGCGACGAAAAACCCAGGTCTTCCAGCTCGGTACAGATAGAGTGCATGCCCAGCCGGTTGGCAATCGGTGCGTAGATATCGAGGGTTTCATTGGCAATGCGCTGACGCTTCTCGTAGGGCATGGGCCCCAGGGTGCGCATGTTGTGCAGGCGGTCAGCCAGCTTGACCAGTATCACCCGGATGTCCCGCGCCATGGCCAGGGTCATCTTCTGGAAGTTCTCTGCCTGGGCCTCCGCCCGGGAACGAAATTCAATCTGGGTGAGCTTGCTGACACCGTCCACCAGTTCGGCAACATCGTCACCAAACTGCTCCGCCAACGCATCCTTGGGAATGCCGGTGTCTTCAATAACATCGTGGAGCATGGCGGCCATCAGGCTCTGGTGATCGAGCTTCAGGCCGGCAAGGATACGGGCAACCGCCAGCGGATGGGTTATGTAGCGGTCACCGCTTTTGCGCATCTGCCCTTCGTGGGCTTGTTCGGCATAATAGTAGGCTCTTCGCACCTGATTGATGCGATTGGTATCGAGATAGGTGCTGAGCTCACTGGCCAGCACATCAACCGCTGCCTCTGCCGACACCGCGCCTCCGTAGGTATACTGAAATCAGGGGATAAAAAAACCCGAATGCACGCATTCGGGTCCTTCCGAGGTTCTTCCGGTCATGCCTATAGTTACACTATAAAACCGCAAGAACAGATTTCAATGCTTCCGATAGCTTACCGGAAAATATTCCGGTCTTCAGCCACCTTAAAGCTTAGTCTTCCTCATCTTCCTTAAGGAGATCACGGGTGATCTTGCCTTCGGCGATTTCACGCAGGGCAATAACGGTTGGCTTGTCGTTCTCTTCAGCGACCAGAGGCTCGAAGCCCTTGGTTGCGATCTGGCGAGCGCGCTTGGTGGCCAGCATAACCAGCTGGAACCGGTTATCAACGTTTTCAAGGCAATCTTCAACGGTAACTCGTGCCATAACTTCCCCGACAATAGCAAAAATGACTGATTTCAGCAGACCGAGTAGTTTAATCTCACTGGTTCAATTTGTATACAGGCAATGCATCCCCATCAACCGCCGGACAGCCTGACCAGCAAACCCGAGTGCCGCACCTGTTGTGTCTGCATACGCAATCGCTGACTGCGTACAATCGACAGCAGATCACCAACGGCGGTATCGAAATCATCGTTGACCACCAGGTAATCGAATTCTACTGCATGGGCGCATTCATCGGTTGCTTCTTTCAGGCGCCGCTCGACCACCTCGGGGGCATCGGTACCACGCCCTGTAAGCCGTTCTTCCAGCGCATCCGATGAAGGCGGCACAATGAAAATACTGACACAGCCAGGCATCAGGCGGCGGATCTGCTCAGCTCCCTGCCAGTCAATCTCCAGTATGACATCCTGGCCCATGGCCAGTGTCTGTTTTACCCATACCTGGGAGGTGCCGTAATAATTGCCAAAAACGTCCGCGTGCTCCAGAAACTCACCCCGGGCAATCATCGCCTCGAATTCATCACGGCTGACAAAGTGGTAGTTCACACCATCCTGCTCGCCCGCACGCATCGGCCGCGTTGTGTGGGACACGGAAACACCCAGCTTTCCGTCCTGCCTGAGCATTTCCCCCACCAGGCTGGTTTTACCAGCGCCAGAGGGGGCGGAAATCACATACAGCGTGCCTTGTTCTGATTCCTGGCTCATGGGGCAATCGACTCCGGAGTTTACTGATTTCGACCGGCGGAACATCCCGGCCAGCACAACACCAGTGTTCCGCCCGGACCAGACGGAACACTGGTTAGCGCGGGATTATACGGCTTTTACTCCAGGTTCTGCACCTGCTCCCGCATTTGCTCAATGAGCACTTTCAGATCAACGGCGGCACGGGTCACCCGGGCATCGATGCTTTTGCTGCTGAGAGTGTTGGCTTCGCGATTAAGCTCCTGCATCAGGAAATCCAGCCGCCGACCGATAGCCTCATCGCCCTGGAGGGTTTCCGATACCTCGGTAATGTGGGCATCCAGTCTATCCAGTTCTTCAGCCACATCACTTTTCTGAGCCAGCATCACCATTTCCTGGGCAATGCGATCCGGGTCAATATCGACTTTTGCCTGCTCAAAGCGACTTCTCAGCTGCTCCTCCTGGGCGCGGATCAGTTCCGGCATACGCTCCCGCACCTCGGCAACCAGTTTGCCCATGGTAGTCAGCCGGTCTTCAAACAGAGGGCGCAAGCGCTCTCCTTCCCGCTCCCGCACGGTTACCAGCTCACTCACCGTGCGCTCGAACAACTCACCCGCCGCCTTACGGGCCGGAGCATAATCCTGCTCCGTGGAGGCCAGCACGCCCGGCCACCTGAGAATGTCCAGGGCGCTGATATGCGCCGGGTTATCCAGCATTTTGTTGATGTGGTTGGCCGCCTCGTTAACAGCATGGGCCACCTCCTCATCAATCTCGAATCCCTGCGCAGCAGTCTCCGTCGCTTGCAGGCGCATGGCCACATCCACCTTGCCGCGGCGCAATTGCTTGCGCAGCTGTTCGCGGAAACTGTTCTCCAGCTCACGCAATGCCTCGGGCAGTCGGAAAGACGGCTCCAGGTAGCGATGGTTTACCGTGCGGATCTCACAGGTGAGCGTGCCCCAGTCCTCCTGGGTATCCTGGCGTGCAAAGGCCGTCATACTTCTGATCATGGTGACTCCGCGTTTGGGAAAATGCCAAGCTCCAAGTCTAGCAGGCCCTCTGCCTGAACAGCGAGCATCGAACAGAGGCCCCTGACTGCGTGTTATACTCCGCAATCTTTCGACATTGCAATCGACCGGGCCAGTGTCCCGGACACTCACTACTGATACCAGGAATGACTATGAGACCGAGCGGAAGAACCCCGGAACAATCCCGGGATATTCGCATCACACGCCACTACACCCGCCACGCCGAAGGGTCCGTGCTGGTGGAGTTTGGCGATACCAAGGTGATCTGCACTGCCTCAATTGAAAACAAGGTTCCGCCTTTCCTTCGCGGAGAAGGCAAGGGCTGGATTACTGCCGAGTATGGCATGCTGCCACGCTCCACCGGCAGCCGCATGGGCCGGGAAGCCGCCCGTGGCAAACAGGGTGGCCGCACCGTGGAAATCCAGCGCCTGATTGGCCGCTCCCTGCGTGCCGCCGTCGACCTGAGCGCCCTGGGCGAGCACTCGATTACGATCGACTGTGACGTCATCCAGGCTGACGGCGGCACCCGCACAGCGGCTATTACCGGCGGCTGCGTGGCACTTGTCGATGCACTGAATCATCTGGTGAAAGAAGGAAGACTGAAGAAATCTCCGCTGAAACAGATGGTGGCGGCGTTTTCTGTGGGTGTTTACAAGGGCACGCCGGTGCTGGATCTGGACTATCCGGAAGACTCGGAAGCCGAGACGGACATGAATGTGATCATGACCGACCAGGGTGGCTTTATTGAGATTCAGGGTACTGCCGAGGGTGCGCCTTTTGAGCAGGAAGAGCTGGACGGCATGCTGAAGCTGGCCAAGCTGGGCATTAATCAGTTGTTTGAGGCTCAGAAGGCGGCTCTGGAAGCGTAGTAACCCGCAAGCTGACTGTCGGATTACGCCTTTGGCTAATCCGACCTACGGTTTGCGGTTAACTCTGGAGTTTGGGCGGGCTTGGGGAGATGGGCCTTCCCGGACCGTCTCCCCGAGACCGCTAACTCCTAAGTCTACTGACCGATTTCTATATCGTAATCCATGATTACCGGCGCGTGATCGGAGAAGCGGGTGCTGTCGTCGATCCAGCCATCGCGGATGGTCTTGCGGATACCCGGTGTCAGCAGTTGGTAATCCACCCGGATACCGGCACTCTTGCGGGAGCCTTCAGCCTGCTCCGGCCACCAGGTGTACTGGTTGCTCTGTTTGTTGATGTCGCGAAACGCATCAACGCAGCCCATTTCGTCAAACAGGCGGTCAAGCCATGCCCTTTCGTGGGGCAGGAAGCCCGAGAAATCCAGCTTGTGGTAAAGCGGGCTGGCGTCGGTTACGTGGTGAGCGGTCTGCAGGTTGGC
>JBHEPI010000198.1:0-4232 GCA_046260345.1 Marinobacter sp.
CTTCAAGCGCTTCGCCCTGGAAATGGGCGGCAAGTCCGCCTCGGTGATCCTGGCGGATGCAGACCTTGAAAAAGCCGTCAAGGGCACCGTCAACAACTGCCTGCTGAACTCGGGTCAGACCTGTACCGCCCTGACCCGGATGCTGGTGCCGGCCCAGAAGCACGACGAAGCCTGTGAGCTGGCCGCCAATGCGGTGGCGAAAATGACACTCGGAAACCCGCTGGAAGAAACTACCCGCCTGGGCCCGCTGGCCTCGGCCCAGCAGCGTGACAAGGTCATCGATTACATCAAACTCGGCATCGAGGAAGGCGCCACCCTCGTGGCCGGCGGCCCGGAATCGCCGGAAGGCTGCGCCCACGGCTACTTCGTCAAAGCCACCGTATTCGGCAACGTCAAACCGGACAGCCGTATCGCTCAGGAAGAAATCTTCGGCCCGGTGTTGTGTGTGATTCCCTATGAAGACGAAGCTGAAGCCATCGAAATCGCCAACGGCACCGCCTATGGCCTCTCCGGCGCCGTCTGGTCAGGTGATGACGCCCATGCCAGGAAAGTGGCGAGCAAGCTGCGCACCGGCCAGGTATTTGTGAATGGCGGAGACTTCAATCCCATGGCGCCTTTCGGTGGCTTCGGGCACTCCGGCATCGGCCGCGAGTTCGGCAAGTGGGGATTGGAGGAGTTTCTGGAGGTTCGGTCGTTGCAGTTGTGATGGGGCGGTAGCCTGGGTGTCGGATTAGGCGATAGCCGTAATCCGACAAATGCATTGAGGCCCGATCGGCCCCGGGGTGGGGGGTACCTTTTCTTCTGGGAAAAATAACTCGCTGCGCTCAGACATCTTTTTCCCGGCAGAAAAGGTACCCCCCGCCGCGGGGCCAGCCCCCAAATTCAGCGCCAACGCCCAGGCCAGGGCTCAAGCATGGCCACCAAGCAAAATCCTCACAGCCGTACAAGCGTCCTCCAGCTCCTCATCCCGTGGCTCGCGGCCGTTGATGATGTCGCTGTACAGGCAGGATTCCGCCAGGCGCACCATGAAATAGGACAGGCTGTTGATATTGAGGGGCGGATTGATATGACCGGACTCAAGCTGGTCCTGAAGGGTGCGGGTATTGGCCTTAACCGTGCGGCTGTGAATCGTGGACTGGGATGACGTCAGTATCTTCAGGGCGTATTCCGGATCTTCGTGGATAAAACGCCGGAGGGGTTTCGAGTGCAGCAGGGTGGAGTTGATATGCCGGTACACACCGACCACAAAGTCTACGCCCTGCCCCGGCGTTTGACTCAAGGCTTCAAGCCGAAGGGGTTCGTAGAGTGACCAGAGCACTTCTCCCAGCAGCAGGTCCTTGTTGCCAACCCAGCGAAACAGCGTGGCCCGCCCGATGTTCAGCTCTGCAGACAGTGACGCCAGGTGAATGCGCTCGCCTTTGAGCCACATACTGCGTGCTCGTCGGAAGGCGTCGGCCGGTGTTGCTCTTGTTGTTCTTTCTGACACTGCAACCTCGTTCTCGCAACTCGTTTCATTCTAACGACAAAACAGGAAACCCGCTATGAAGACCCGAATCACCGAAATGTTTGGTATCCGCCATCCCATTATCCAGGGCGGCATGCACCACGTTGGCTATGCGGAACTGGCGGCCGCTGTCTCCAACGCAGGCGGCCTTGGTATCATAACAGGACTGACACAGCCTACTCCGGAAGACCTGGCCAGGGAGATTGCACGTTGTGCGGAGATGACCGACCAGCCGTTCGGGGTTAATCTGACGTTTCTGCCGTCCTTCAAGGCACCTCCCTATCCGGCGTACATCCAGGCCATCATCGACGGCGGCGTGAAAGTGGTGGAGACCGCCGGGCGTAGCCCGGAGCAATACATGGCGCAACTCAAGGCAGCCGGCATCAGGGTTATCCATAAATGCACCTCTGTCCGCCATGCGCTGAAAGCGGAAAAAATCGGTTGCGACGCGGTCAGCGTGGATGGCTTTGAATGCGGTGGTCACCCTGGGGAAGACGACATCCCCAACTTCATCCTGCTGCCACGGGCAGCCGAGGAACTCACCATTCCGTTCGTGGCCTCCGGCGGCATGGCCGACGGTCGCAGCCTGGTGGCGGCCATGGCTCTGGGCGCCGAAGGCATGAATATGGGGACACGCTTTCTGGCCACCACCGACGCCCCCATCCATGACAACGTCAAACAGGCCATCGTTGCGGCGGACGAGCTTCAGACCCAACTGATCATGCGCAACTTGCGCAACACCGAGCGGGTGATGAAAAATGCCGCCGTGGAGGAAATCGCCCGCATCGAAAAGGAAAAGGGCGAGGCCGAAACCATTGATGATATCCGCCACCTCGTCACTGGCGCCAAAGGCCGGTTGGTATTGCAGGAGGGCAGGATGGACGAAGCCGCCTGGAGTTGCGGCATGGTGGCGGGCCTGATTCACGATATCCCCAGTTGTGAGGAGCTGATCGGACGCATCATGGACGAGGCCGACAATATCATCCGCCAGCGACTGCTGGGCAGCCTGGACGCCTGACGGCCCGGGCCAGGCTGTCGGGTAAATTTCATACACAATGATCTCTGGTGCGCTCCATAAACGTACTACATCCTGAAAGTGTAGAAAGTCCTGTGACATTTGCCGGAAACGCCGGTCACAGTACGTAAATGGCAAGAGGTTAAGGGTATGAAACGGTATCTGTTACTGGTCTCCACAGCAGCAGCCTTCGCGCTGGCTGGCTTTCATGTCGGCGCTTCCAGTGGTTCTGACTCGAAATACGCCCCTGACGATCCGGACCTGGAAGTCGCTACATTTGCAGGCGGGTGCTTCTGGTGTGTTGAGGAAGCCTATGAGGAAAAGGTTCCTGGAGTTGTTGAAGCGGTTTCCGGCTACAGCGGTGGCGAGGAAGAGGATCCCACCTACCAGCAGGTTGCCGGTGGGCAAACCAGCCATACCGAGGCGGTTCAGGTCTACTACGATCCGGACGTCATCACTTACGAAGGCCTGCTGCAGGCTCTCTGGCGCACCGCAAACCCGACCGATGTGAAAGGCCAGTACGTGGACCGGGGCAGTCAGTACCGGCCGGCGATTTTTTACCACAATGAGGAGCAGAAGCGTGCTGCCGAGGCTTCGGTGAAGGAACTGGAGGAATCAGGCCGTTATGACGATCCTGTGGCTATCGAGATTGTTCCTTTCGAAGCCTTTTACGATGCCGAGGAATACCACCAGGATTATTACGAAAAGAATCCTGTGCGCTACAAGGTCTACACCTTCAACTCGGGTCGCTATCAGTTTATCGAGAAAGTCTGGGGAGATGATGAAGAGGTGGACTATTCACAATACCGCCCCCGGGAAGCGAGTGAATCGGATCAGGCGGGCAGCAGCGATTCCGGTAAGGATATGAGCGGGGCATTCGATCCGGAGACGTTTGAAAAGCCGGACGACAAGACTCTCAAGGAGCGGTTGACCAAAGAGCAATACTACGTCACCCAGGAAGATGGCACAGAGCCCGCTTTCAAAAACGAATACTTTGATAATAAACGACCGGGTATCTATGTCGATGTTGTCTCTGGTGAACCTTTGTTTTCATCCAGGGATCAGTACAAATCCGGCACCGGCTGGCCGAGTTTTACCAGACCCATCAGCCCGGACATGGTGGTTGAGAAAGAGGACCGGAAGTTCTTCATGACCCGCACCGAAATCCGCAGCAAGTACGCCGATTCCCATCTGGGACACGTTTTCAGCGACGGCCCGGACCCCACTGGCCTGCGCTACTGCATGAACTCGGCGGCACTGAAGTTCATCCCTCTCGAAGACATGGAGAAAGAGGGATACGGCGCACTGATCGGTGAAGTGGAGGAGGCCGGTCGCACAGCCGCCAACTGAGAGCAGGGTTTCTAGAGCCAGAGGTCTCCGATGGGGGTCTCTGGTGAAAAGTGGTGCTGAATCTGGGCTATAAGCAACTCCGCACTGGCCAATGCGTCCACCAGGGCGTTGTGAGGTGGGTAGTGGGGCAGGCCATATCGGAGCCGGCTGTCAGCGAGGCGGATGGACACCGGCTGCTTGCCCCTGAGCTTCTGCCACCAGTTGAGTCTGCGGTTCGGGTGCAAGTGGGCTTCAATGGCCATTGTGTCTATCACCGGAAAGTGTACTTCCTCTCCGATTCGCCATTTCAGGGCGACGTTCAGAAACGGTCGTTCGATATTGCGGTAGTGGACGACCGGAATGCGTCCGGCAAGGCTGGTCAGG
>JBHEPI010000004.1:0-9464 GCA_046260345.1 Marinobacter sp.
CAGTGAGGGTCATTGCGGCGCCAGCCGGCCGGGACACTTCGAGGGCGTGGCAACGGTGGTCACTATGCTGCTCAACATGGTGCAACCTGATATTGCCGTTTTCGGAGAAAAGGATTATCAGCAGCTGGCCGTTATCCGCAAGCTCACGCGGGACCTGATGATACCGGTTGAAATCATCGGCAGCCCTACCATCCGGGAAGACGACGGGCTGGCCAAAAGCTCCCGTAACGTCTTCCTCACCGAGGATGAACGGGCCATCGCTCCCATTGTCTATCGCACCCTCAAAAACACGGCGGAACAGATCCGCAATGGCCGCAGCGATTTTATAACGCTGGAGCGGGAAGCCAATGAAGCCCTCAGCGAAGCCGGCCTGCGCCCGGATTATTTCAATATCGCCAACAGCCTGACGCTTAAGCCGGCCAGTGCCGACGATACCGAGCTGACCCTGTTGGCGGCTGCGTTTCTGGGCACCACGCGGCTGATCGACAATCTGTCTGTAACCCGATAACCACCACTGTCAGAAAGGATTCCAATATGTCCCAGGGCTCTGCTCCACTCATCAGCCGGCCGGAGTGGCAGGCACTGACGAGCCATCAGGCGAAACTGAAAAACACCCACATGCGGGACCTGTTTCGCGATGACCCTGACCGGGCCAGCCGCTTTTTCATCAGCGGTGGCGGCCTGTCACTGGACTACTCCCGCAATCGCATGACCACCGAAACGATGACCGGGCTGATGGCGCTGGCCAGAAGCTGTGGCGTGTCAGAACGCATTGAGGCCATGTTTCGCGGCGACCACATCAATGTCACGGAAAAGCGCCCGGCATTGCATGTTGCCTTGAGGGACAGCAGCGGTACCCCCGTTCATGTGGATGGCGTCAACATCGCCCCGGAGGTGGAAAAGACTCTGAATCGCATGGAGCAGTTCGTGGACGATGTGCTCAGTAAACGCTGGCACGGGCACACCGGACAGGCTTTTACCGATGTCGTCAGCATTGGCATTGGCGGTTCCTTCCTCGGCCCCAAGCTGGTGTCCGAGGCTCTTCGCCCCTATTGGCACGGCCAGCTGACCTGCCACTATGTGGCCAACATTGACGGCAGCCAGATTGCCGAGGTACTGGGCCGGGTAAATCCGGAAACCACCCTGTTCCTGATCCAGTCAAAATCCTTCCGCACCCAGGAGACCCTTGAGAACAGCAAGGTAGCCCGGGCGTGGTTTCTGGATAACGGGGGCAGCGAAAACCAGATCGCCAGGCATTTTGTGGCGGTTACCGCCAACACCCCGGAAGCGGTAAATTTTGGCATTTCCGCAGACAATATCTTCCCGATGTGGGACTGGGTGGGTGGACGCTACTCATTATGGTCCGCCATCGGCCTGCCGGTGGCGCTGACCATTGGCATGAAGAACTTCCGGGGTCTGCTCGCTGGCGCCAATGCCATGGACCAGCACTTCCGTAACACGCCGCTGGAACAGAACCTGCCGGTGGTGATGGCCATGCTGGGCATCTGGTATAACAACTTCTGGGGTGCTGAAACCTATACCATCCTGCCCTACGATCACTACCTGCGCAGCCTGCCGGCACACCTGCAGCAGCTGGACATGGAAAGCAACGGCAAGAGCGTCACCCAGGATGGCAAACCGCTGGATTATCAGTCCGGCCCAGTGATCTGGGGTGGCGTGGGCGCCAACGGTCAGCATGCTTTCCACCAATTACTGCACCAGGGCACCCGGCTGATTCCGGCAGACTTTATCATTCCCCTGGAAACCCACAACAAGGTGGCCAGCCACCACGTCACGCTGTTCGCCAACTGCCTCAGCCAGTCACGGGCGCTGATGTCCGGCAAAAACCTGGACGAGGCCAGGGCAGAGCTGAAAGCGGAGGGCGTGACAGCAGGAGAGATCGACAAACTCGCCCCTCACAAGGTGATCCCCGGCAACAAGCCCAGCAATACACTGCTGATGGACAAGTCGACTCCGGAAACCGTCGGTGCCCTCATCGCCCTCTACGAACATCGCACCTTTGTGCAGGGCATCATCTGGGACGTTGACTCATTCGATCAGTGGGGCGTGGAGCTGGGCAAACAGATGGGCAAGGGCATTCTCGACCGTCTTACCGGAGAGAATGACCAGGAAGATGGCCCCAGTGACAGCTCAACGGACAGCCTGATCCGGTTGTTCCGCTCACATCATTCTTCCTGAGCAGAGCTCACAGGCTTACCGGGCGGCGGCCCGGGAAATCAGCCGGCCCTGCCAGGTAAAGTTCACCGGCCACAGCTTCTGGTTACGGTCGTAGGCCCGCCATAAATCCTCGTAGCTTTTACCGCAGACAGGGTGAATATCGTTGGGCGCAATTTCCGCCAGTGGCCTGAGCACAAAAGCGTTCTTGAGGATTTCGCCCCGGGGCAACTCAACGCCATCGATATTGCCAACCTCGTTATCAAAGGTCAGGATATCCAGATCCAGAGTTCTTGCGCTGAATTTCGGCACGTCCCTGCGACGGCCATTTTCCTCCTCCAACTGTTTAAACCGCACTGACAAGCCCGCTACGGACAGCGTGGTATCAACACCCACCACCAGGTTGTAAAAAGGCGAGCCATCAAAGCCCACAGATTCGCTTTCGTAGACCGAAGAAATGAGCAACTCATCAAACCAGGCACCCAATGCGTCCAGGGCTGCGGTGATATAACGCGTCCTGTCAACGTTACTGCCGATACTGACATACACCCTTGCCATCAGCGGCTCCCCCGTTCGATCTTCACGCCAACGGCAACCGCGGCGGGCACGGCACCCGGCTTGCGGAGGGTCAGCCTCAGCCAGCGAACGCCAAACTCCGCCTGCAGCAACTCCGCAAGCCCCTCGGCAGCCGTTTCCAACAATTGCGGACGCGCCCGGACCAGGTAGGCGGAGATCCGCTCGCTGACCTGTGCATAGTCCAGCGCATCATTGACATCATCCGAGGCCGCAGGCATCCGGTTGTCCCAGGCCATCTCCAGATCCACCAGCAGCCGTTGGCTGACCTCCCGCTCCCAGTCATACACGCCGATGATTGCCTCAACGGCCAGACCTTCGATCAGTACACTGTCTGTCAACGGATAGATCTCCCGGTCTTAAACTCTTGGCTGATTGAATAACGTGCAGGCAGCGGATACTGTGTGAATTCTGACCTGCTTCGTCGCGGGACTGGCATTTTCTCATAGATGGCCGGTGCGCGTCTTTGCGTCTTTACCAATTTGCTGATGAACACCTGCGATGAGTTATCTGAGCGACCCGGTACTAACAGTCCTGCTCTGCGCCCTGGCCTACCTGGCCGGCTCGGTGCTGTTTGCGTTGCCGGTATGCCGCTCCTGGCGCCTGCCGGATCCGCGTGCACTTGGCTCCGGCAACCCGGGCGCCACCAATGTCTACCGCGTTGGCGGCTGGCCACCGGCGGCTCTGACCCTGATTCTGGACGCGGCCAAAGGGTGGCTTCCGGTATGGCTTGCGCACCAGGCAGAGCTGACCATTCTCTCTCAGGCCATGGTGGCGCTGTGCGCCGTGACCGGACATATGATTCCGCTGTTCTATCGCTTCAAGGGTGGGAAAGGCGTGGCAACGGCCCTGGGCGCCGGGCTGGCACTGGCGCCGGTGACAACCCTGATGCTGGCCGCGATCTGGGCACTGGTGATGTGGCGCTGGAAGATTTCCGCGCTGGCCTCGATCGTGGCAATTGTCAGCGGCCCCGTTATCAGCGCCCTGATCGAGCCGGATACCCTGCCCCTGTTTGGCCTGCTGGCAATCCTGATTGTGGTGCGGCACCGCAACAACCTGATCCGCATGGCCCAGGGCCGGGAGCCGGGGTTCTAGCGCCTAGTCGACGAGACCATTTGCCCGTGGTTCGCCGACGGGCGGCAGGGTGTTCATCGGCCAACGCGGTACCGCTACGATACGATCACCATCCTGCTGCCCGGCTTGCATTCGCTGGCAGCCTGCATAGGCAATCATCGCCCCGTTATCGGTACAGAATTCGGGGCGGGCGTAGAACACGCTGGCCCGGAGCTTCCCGGTCATCTTTTCCAGCCCGGCCCTCAGCCGCTTGTTGGCGCTGACACCACCGGCGATCACCAGGCGCTTGCAACCGGTCTGCTCCAGCGCGCGGCGGCATTTGATGGTCAGGGTGTCTACGACCGCTGCCTCAAAAGCCAGGGCAATATCGGCACGGGTCTGGTCGTCCAGTTCGCCGGCCTTTTGTGCTGCCGTGACGGTATTGAGAGTGAAGGTTTTCAGACCGCTGAAGCTGAAATCAAGACCAGGCCGGTCTGTCATCGGGCGCGGAAAACGATAGCGCCCCGGCGTACCCTTTTCTGCCAGCGCTGCTACCCGCGGGCCGCCGGGGTAGTCAAGGCCGAGCATCTTGGCGGTTTTATCGAAAGCTTCACCGGCAGCGTCGTCCACGGATTCGCCCAGCATTTCATACTCCCCGATACCGTTGACCAGAACCAGTTGTGTGTGACCACCGGAAACCAGCAAGGCGACAAAGGGAAACGCCGGGGGGTTGTCCTCCAGCATCGGCGCCAACAGGTGCCCCTCCATGTGGTGAACACCCAGCACTGGCACGCCGAGAGCAAAGCCCAGGGCATGGGCTACGGAGCCACCCACCATCAGCGCACCCACCAGACCAGGCCCCGCCGTGTAGGCAATCCCTCCGATATCGCCGCGAATCTTGCCGGCGTCCGCCAGTACCTGGTCGCACAACGGCAGCAGCTTACGCACATGGTCACGGGAAGCCAGCTCTGGCACCACCCCGCCGTAGTCCGCGTGCATGGCAATCTGGCTGAACAGGGCATGCGCCAGCAGTCCCTGCTCACTGTCATACAGGGCAACGCCGGTTTCATCACAGGAAGTTTCAATACCGAGGATCAGCATAAATAAGGACCGCAACTCCGGGCTGGTGAAGGTTAGCCAAGCATTTTAGCAGAAACCCGAAACCCTCCGTCAGTTTCATCGAACAAACATTGACCTTGGCCATGGGCAGGCGCTATCATTGCCGGCCTTAAATAAGCACTGGTCGAGTTTTAGCCAATCTGACCAGGTATCGAGTCGATTTGACAAACCGGTCGATCAGACAAAACAGAAACCGAATCAATCAGGTAGGTGATTTTCGAATGCCAGCTGTTAAAGTGAAAGAGAATGAACCGTTTGACGTAGCCCTTCGTCGCTTCAAGCGCTCCTGCGAGAAAGCAGGCGTTCTGTCGGAAGTACGTCGCCGTGAGCACTACGAGAAGCCTACAGCCGTGCGTAAGCGCAAGGCAGCTGCCGCCGTCAAGCGTCATCTCAAGAAGCTTCAGCGGGAACAGCGCAAGTTCGAGCGTCTGTACTAAGCTTTATCCGGACGCCGCTTGACTGCAAGCCTATAATCGACTGTATAGCCGCAGGTTGCACAGAGCGATACCAAAATGCCGCCGAGGCCTGGCTTCGGCGGCATTTTTGGCTGTACTTGCAGGCCCGGCACTTTCCGCGCGACCGGAGACATCATGAGTGGACTGATCCCACAACGCTTTGTTGAAGACCTGCTTGACCGGATTGACCTGGCCGAGCTGATCGGATCACGTATCACCCTGAAAAAGGCCGGCGGAAACTACAAGGCCCGCTGCCCTTTCCATGATGAGAAAACGCCGTCTTTCAATGTTCGGCCGGACAAGGGCTTTTACCACTGCTTTGGCTGTGGCGCCCATGGTGATGCCATCAGTTTTGTCCGCGAATTTGACGGCCTCGGGTTTACCGACGCAGTCGAGGAACTGGCCCGCCGCGCCGGCATGGAAGTGCCTTACGACCAGAGTGCGCGCCAGGAAATGCAACAGGCGCGAACCCTGACGGATGCCCTGGACTACGCCAGCCGCTTCTATCAGAGCGCGCTCAAAAGCCAGCAGGGCGCATTTGCCCGGGATTACCTGAAACAAAGGGGCCTGGACGACAGCATTATCGAACAGTACATGCTGGGTTACGCCCCCGGCACCGGCACGGCACTTTTCGACAGTGCCAGCAAGGATTTACAGGGGCCGCTGATCGAAACCGGCACCGTGTCCGACCGCTATGGCCGGCCACGGGATCTGTTCCGCAACCGGGTGATGTTCCCGATCCGCAACAGTCGCGGCCGGACCATTGCCTTTGGCGGACGCACCCTGGGTGATGACAAGGCCAAGTACATCAACTCTCCGGAGTCTGATGTTTTCCATAAAAGCCGCGAGATCTACGGCCTTTATGAAGCCAGGCAATCGATCCGCCAACTGGACAGGCTGCTGGTGGTTGAAGGATATATGGATGTCATTGCGCTGGCGCAGCATGGCATCCACTTTGCGGTAGCCACGCTGGGTACCGCCACAAACCAGGACAGCCTGTCTGCCCTGCTGAAGCAAGTGCGGCACCTGGTGTTCTGTTTCGACGGCGACCAGGCCGGTTACCGGGCGGCTGACAAGGCCATGGATAACGCTCTTGAGCTGCTGACCGATGGCCTGCATCTGCAGTTTCTGATGATGCCGGACGGCGAAGACCCGGACACACTGGTGCGCAAGGAAGGCCCGGAAGCTTTTCAGGAGCGTATAAACGGTGCTACACCGTTATCGCGCTACCTGTTCAACCGGCAGAGTGAAGGCCTGGACCTGTCACTGCCGGAAGACCGGGGCGAGCTGAAGGCAAGGGTAGAGCCCCTGCTCAAGAAAATGCCCAGGAGCACGCTCAGGGACGCCATGTGGCATGAAATGCTGCGACTGTGTGGCACCAACCGGGGTGACTGGCAGAACCGCCGCCAGCAGAATGGCAAGGGCGGATACGGCGAACGCCGGGTTCAGGAACAACGCATTGACGTAAAACTCAGTAAGGACACACAACTCTGCCTGGCGCTGCTGGAAGCACCGGACATGGCCAGCGAAATCGCAGAATTATCAAAGAGCAGCCGACAGTTCCGGCAGGCCGGCCAGTTCGCCGGCTGGATCCTGGAGAACAACATCGCGGATCAGCGTTCCCTGACCCGCCAACTGGCAACGGATGGCCGCGCCAGAGAACGGTTTTATGGCCTTTTCAACGGCATAGAACACGTTCCCGCAAGGGAACAGACCCTGGCCGGGGCGAGGGAAATGCTTAATCCGAACCGGGAAGTGGCGCGCAAACAGCGCCTGGCCTCCCTGCTCTCGGAAAAGCGCAGCCTGGCAGACCTGACCGCCGAAGAGCGGCAGGAACTGAAGGCGCTGACCGGCCAGAACGACGACTGAACAGCGCCAGAAAACACAGGGCCGGCGGGCCATAAAACGCAATAACGGCAGCCGGACAGGCCACTGCACTTGAAACTTGCAGTGCTGATCACCATCTAACCATCCGGTGGCAGAGCAATAGCGTGACAGCTATAATGGCTGTTTAACTTTTTTACTTTTACCAGCGAGTTCACAGGGTGTCTATGTCAGGCAATTCGCAGAAATCACGTTTGAAAGACCTCATTGCACGAGGCAAAGAGCAAGGTTACCTGACTTACGCCGAGGTAAACGACCACCTCCCGGAAGACATTGCTGACCCGGATCAGGTCGAAGACATCATTCGCATGATCAACGACATGGGCATTCAGGTATCTGAAGTTGCACCGGACGCTGACACGCTTCTCATGACCGACGGCGACTCCACCGCCGACGAGGCCGCTGCTGCGGAAGCCGCCGCCGCACTCGCTGCTGTAGAATCCGACGCCGGCCGCACCACCGACCCCGTTCGCATGTACATGCGGGAAATGGGCACCGTGGAACTGCTGACCCGCGAGGGCGAAATTGTCATCGCCAAGCGTATCGAGGAAGGTATCCGCGATGTCATGGCGGCAGTTGCGCACTTTCCCGGCATCGCCGGCACTGTTATCCAGGCCTACTACCGCATCATCGAGAACGAAGGCCGCCTCAGCGACATCGTATCCGGCTTCCTTGACCCGGACGGCGCCGAGCCGTTTATGGACGAAGACAACACACCGGACACATCCAGCAGCTCCGACGACTCGTCCGACAGCGATGACGATGACGAGGAAGAAACCGAGAGCGGTCCGGATCCGGAAGAAACCCGCCTGCGCTTCGAGCTGTTGAAAGAAAAGCTCGACGCCGCTGACGCCTGCCTGGCCAAGCACGGCCGCGGCCACAAGAAAACCCAGGAAGCCCTGAACGAGCTCGGCCAGGTGTTCGCACCGTTCAAGCTCGGAAACAAAGCGTTTGACGAACTGGTAAACGTGGTTCGCTCCACCAACGACCTGGTGCGTGAAAACGAGCGCGCCATCATGAAAATCTGCGTGCGCGAGTGCAAGATGCCGCGCAAGGATTTCATCAAGTCGTTCCCGGGTAACGAAACCAGCCTTGACTGGGCCGAGAAGATGTCCAAGGGCAAGAAGCCCTACGCACCGCTGATTGCCGAGCGCATCGACGAGATCGTCCGCCTGCAGAAGCGCATTGCCAACATCCAGACCGAAGTCGACCTGGACGTTTCCGACATCAAGGAAATCAACCGCCGCGTTTCCATCGGTGAAGCCAAGGCCCGCCGCGCCAAGAAGGAAATGGTCGAGGCCAACCTGCGCCTGGTTATCTCCATTGCCAAGAAGTACACCAACCGCGGGCTGCAGTTCCTGGACCTGATCCAGGAAGGCAACATCGGCCTGATGAAGGCCGTCGACAAGTTCGAGTACCGCCGTGGCTACAAGTTCTCCACCTATGCCACCTGGTGGATTCGTCAGGCCATCACCCGCTCCATTGCGGACCAGGCCCGCACCATCCGTATTCCGGTGCACATGATCGAAACCATCAACAAGCTCAACCGCATCTCCCGCCAGATGCTGCAGGAGATGGGTCGCGAGCCCACACCGGAAGAGCTGGGCGAGCGCATGGAAATGCCCGAGGACAAGATCCGCAAGGTATTGAAGATCGCCAAAGAGCCGATTTCCATGGAAACCCCGATCGGTGATGACGAAGACAGCCACCTGGGCGACTTCATTGAAGACATCCAGGCCCTGTCGCCGGTCGACTCGGCCACCGCCGAAGGCCTGCGCGAAGCCACCCGCTCCGTGCTCTCCGGCCTGACCGCAAGAGAGTCCAAGGTGCTGCGCATGCGTTTCGGTATCGAAATGAACACGGACCACACCCTGGAAGAAGTGGGCAAACAGTTCGACGTGACCCGTGAGCGAATCCGCCAGATCGAAGCCAAGGCCCTGCGCAAACTGCGCCACCCTTCCCGCTCCGACCACCTGCGCGGCTTCATTGACGACCAGGGCAACGGATAACATCACCACAACAGTAGCGGGCGCCACCCCTCATCGGTATAATGGCGCCCGCTTTGTTGCTCCCTCCCCGGAAGCAACACCCCGAAAAGCGAACCCTGGAAAAGCATTCCCTGATAAGGGCCTATAGCTCAGTTGGTTAGAGCAGAGGACTCATAATCCTTTGGTCGGTGGTTCGAGTCCACCTGGGCCCACCATT
>JBHEPI010000022.1:0-14578 GCA_046260345.1 Marinobacter sp.
CGAGTGCGCTCATCGGCGGTTGCCGTCAGTGCGATACGGGGGATATCAGGAAATTCGTGAGCCAGTCGGCTCAGCTCAAGATAGTCGGAACGGAAATCGTGGCCCCACTGGGAGACACAATGTGCCTCGTCAATGGCAAACAGTGAAATGGAAGCATGGTGCAGCAAGTCAATAGTGCGGGGCTGAATCAGCCGCTCTGGCGCACAATACAACAGGTCCAGTTCTCCGGTCATCAGCGCGTTTTCGGTATCGCGGGCCTGCTCAAAATCCATGGTGGAGTTCAGAAAGGCAGCTCGTACACCCAGTTCCTTCAGGGCCGCCACCTGATCCTGCATCAGTGCGATCAGGGGAGAAATCACAATGGCCGTCCCGGTACGGACGAGGGCCGGTACCTGATAACACAGTGATTTACCGCCACCAGTGGGCATCAATACCAGGGCATCACCGCCCTTGACCACTTCACGGATGATATCCCCCTGCAGTGGCCTGAAGGTCTCGTAGCCGAAAATACGATGCAGGACCTCTTCCGGGTCCTGGTCTGAAACACGGGGGCGCTCTGTGCTTAGCTGTGCAAAATCCATGACTTGGCCGGTGTTATTGGTGAACAGTATAAACCTGACTCTTTCGCAGGCGTGCAATGATACCAGAATCTCGTCACGGAATCGGCGGAGACAAACAAACCCTATTACGGCTACAATGCGGCTTTTTTCTGCACACAACAAACAGGATTTCCATGCAGGAGTTTGATGCAATCCGTCCTTATTCGGACGAGGAAACCGGAATCGCCATCAACAACCTGGTCCGGGACCCGGAATTTCTGGATATGGTTGGCCGCTTCAAATCGCCGATGCTGGCGAAATGGGCCCCGGCGATGCTCCGGATCTGGGTAAGGCGCTGGCTGGTAAGCCATTTTGGCGGCATTGGCAGAATTGACGATCTCCAGGCCCGGCTATCAGGCTACGTTGGAGAACTGGTCGGCAACACCACGACTCGTGTCACCCACAGTGGCCTGGAGAACCTGAACAAACACAGCGCTCATCTGTTTATATCCAACCACCGGGATATCGTGTTCGACCCTATGGTGGTCAACTATCTGTTGTTTGCCAATGGTTTCAAAACCACCCGTATCGCCATCGGGGACAATCTGCTTGCGAACCGGGTGTTTGCGGAAATGATGAGACTCAACAAGAGTTTTGTGGTTCGCCGCAATATGACCAGCCCGCGGGAAATGCGGGATGCCTACATCATGCTTTCCTCATTTATCAACCATAGTATCGACAACAACGACAGCATCTGGATTGCGCAGAGGGAAGGCCGGGCGAAGAATGGCCTTGATTTTACCGACCCCGCCATCATCAAAATGTTCTACATGAGCAAGAAGAAAAGCGGGCTGGCCTTCGGTGAGGCCATGAATCGGCTGCACATCGTGCCGGTATCCATTGCTTATGAGTACGATCCCTGCGATGTGGACAAGGCCCGTGAGCTTGAAACACGCTCTCGGACAGGCGAATACGTCAAAAGAGAAGGTGAGGATACTGATCAGATCATGAAAGGTCTGACCGGCTTCAAAGGGCATGTGCATGTTCACTTCGGGGCTCCAATTGCCGATGCGGAAGATAATCCGAAAGAACTGGCAGTGCGGATCGACCGTGAGATGCATGCCAATTACCACTTGCATACCTCAAACCTGGTGGCATACCAGCAACGGGGCATTCACCCGGAATTCCATGCCACGCGGGATTCCCTGAGTGATTCAGTGGTCACGGCAGAAGCCTGGTCAGCGGCAGAAATAGAGGCGGCGGGAGCAGAAATGGAACGCCGGCTGGATGCCTGTGACTCTGCTATTCGTCCGTACCTGCTGGACATGTATGCAAACCCCGTTGTGACTGCATTAGAGGCCCACAATGGCAAACCGGATTCACCAACGGAAGATTCCTGACCCCGAGGTATTTTGTGCAAGAACTTCAATATATTGAACTTGAAACCAACCCCAATCCGACCGCTGCCGTTATCTGGCTCCATGGCCTTGGTGCCAGTGGCCACGACTTCGAACCGGTAGTACCGGAACTCGGCCTGCCCGAGGGTGCCGCGGTTCGTTTCATTTTTCCCCACGCGCCCAACATGCCGGTGACCATCAACGGCGGTATGACCATGCCCGCCTGGTATGACATCAAGGCGATGGACATTGACCGCATCGTGGATACCGATCAGTTGATGGCTTCGTCTGATGCCGTCGCAAAACTGGTAGACCGGGAAACTGAACGGGGCGTAAAAAGCGAAAACATTATTATCGCGGGCTTTTCCCAGGGGGGCGCCGTTGCCTACGAATTGGGGCTAAGCTATCCGAAACGCCTGGGTGGTATAGTGGCACTGTCTACTTACTTTGCGACCGCAAAAACCGTGTCGGTTTCCGATGCCAACCGTGGCATCCCGATCAGCATCTACCACGGCACTCACGACCCGATGGTGCCGGAATCACTGGGACGGCTGAGTGTGGAGAAACTGAAGGAGCTCGGGTTCGATCCGTCATACCGGACTTTCCCGATGGAGCACAGCGTGTGCCTTGAGGAAGTACAGGATATCGGCGGGTTTATCCGCAAGCACGTTCTGTAACCAAACGCCACACCCGGGTTCATACCCAGAGCATGGCGCCCATTTCCAGTGGGTGTGTCAGTGCGTCGTGGTATGGATACATTCTGAGCCGTAGCGTCTGAAGCCCCGGGTAGGATGGCTGAAGCTGGGTGGCAAATACTGTTCTGCCGTCAGCCTCACTTTCCTGCTCAAGAAAGAAGCTTGCGGGCCCGGGATTTTCGTGGGTCCCAGTGCACTCCGGGCTGACCAGGCATTCAACACGTACATCGTCTGCGTTCAGTCCATTGAGCAGTGCCTCCACGCGCAGCTCCACGGCGCCGTCGTGGGGGCAACGGGCGTTCACGCACCCGACGACCCGAAGCTCCACGCCGGGCCAGGCTTCCCGAACCCTCGCCTTCCAGGCCGCCAGCTCTGTGGCGATCTTACCGTCCTCAGCCATCAGGCGTGCACCCTGGCTGGAGGCCGGCTGGTAAAAACGGGTCACGTAATCCATCACCATGCGCTGGCTGTTGAACCTTGGTGTAATGGTTTTCATGGAGGCCTTGGAGCGTTTTACCCAGCCTTTGGAATAGCCCTGCGACGCCCGCTCGTAGTAAAGTGGCACCATCTCGAATTCCAGCAGATCCAGAAGGTCACGGGCTTCTTCCTGATTACGGAACTCGGCATCCAGCTCAGTGTCTCTGGGCGTAATGGCCCAGCCATTCTTGCCGTTATAACCTTCGCCCCACCAGCCATCAAGAACGCTCAGATTGAGTGCGCCATTCACGGCGGCTTTTTCGCCGGAAGTGCCACTGGCCTCCTTGGGGTATTCGGGATTGTTCAGCCACACATCCACGCCGCTGAGCAGCCGCCTCGCCATGGCCTGGTCGTAGTCCTCCAGCAAAATCAGGTGGCCCATCAGCGAAGGGTGCATGGAAAGATCGTGGATGACCTTGATCAGTTGCTGGCCCGGTTTGTCCCGAGGGTGGGCCTTACCGGCAAAAACCAGTACCACCGGACGATCGGCGTTGGTAATAATCTGCTCGAGCCGATCAAGGTCGGAAAAAATCAGGGTGGCGCGCTTGTAGGTGGCGAACCGCCTGGCAAATCCGATCACCAGGGTGTCTTTCTCCGTGGAAACCAGCGGCCGCGTCATCCGCTCGGTGACTGAGTGGCCTGTACCATTGCGTTTATGCTGGCGCCGGAGCCGGCGCACGATGTATTCGCCCATCTGCTGCTTGAGCGCCTTGTGAACGCTCCAGTAGTGGTAATCCGGAATCTGGTCGATAAATTCCCAGAACGCCGGGTTCCTGAGTTCACTCTTCCAGGTGGGGGCCTGGATATCGAACAGGCTTGACCATTCAGGAGCCAGAAAGGTGGGTACGTGCACGCCATTGGTGATGTAGCCCAGCGGATTTTCCTCGGGTGGCACCTGGGGCCAGATATCGCCTTCCATGCGGGCGGCGACGCCGCCATGAATGCGGCTGACGCCATTGTGGTAACGGGAACCGCGCAGCCCAAGACCGGTCATGTTGAAGGTAGCGCCGTTGTCTTTCGCTCCCAGGGCGAAGACGTCCTCGAAGTCCAGGCCGGATTCTTCGAGGTATCGCCCCAGTGCATGTTGGACCAGATTTCTCGGGAAGATATCGTGCCCTGCCGCTACCGGCGTATGGGTGGTAAACAGGGTAGCGCTGGCAACGGCTTCCAGAGCGGCGTCAAAACTCAGGCCCGCAGCCATGGTTTGCCGGCAACGCTCGAGGATCTGAAAGGCGGCATGGCCTTCGTTGATATGCCAGACCGTCGGACTCAGCCCCAGCGCTTCCAGCACCCGTGTTCCACCGATACCCAGCAGCATCTCCTGGCTGATGCGGGTGGATTCGTCTCCGCCATAGAGCTGCAGCGTCAACTCCTGGTCCTCGGGGCTGTTTTCCTCGGTGTGGCTGTCAAGCAGGTACAGACGGATATGGCCCACCCGAGCTTCCCACACCCGGGCAACAACATCACGATCGGGGAAGGGCACGGAGACCTTGAGTACATCACCGTCTTTTTCTACCGGCGTAATGGGGAGTTCGTCACTCGGATGCGACCGGTATCGGGCGATCTGCTGACCATGGGCGTCGATGCTCTGGATAAAATACCCCTGCTGATACAGCAGGCCAATGGCGACGAAAGGCAGGGCAAGGTCACTGGCGGCCTTGCAGTGATCCCCGGCAAGAATACCAAGCCCTCCGGAATAGATGGGAAAGCTTTCGTGAAAGCCGAATTCGGCGCAGAAGTAGGCGACCAGTGCCGTTTCGGGATCCAGTGTCTCCGTTACCTCTGGTCCGGGGCCAGCGTCCAGATAGGCGTCGTAACTGCTCAGCACGCGGCGGTATTCAGCCAGAAACGCCCGGTCTTCCACAGCTTCATCCAACCGCTCCTGGGCAACGCGACGCAGAAAGAGTTTTGGATTATGCTCGACTTTCTGCCACAGTTTCTCATCAACCCGGGCAAACAGGCTGCGAACTCCGTGGTCCCAGCTGTAGAACAGGTCATTGGCCAACGCCTCAAGGCGCTCCAGCGCTTCGGGAATCCGGGGGTGTGCCTCGAGTCGGAACTCGGTCGCTTTATGCATGTCAATTGCCTCCCGGCGGGCGTAGGCTCGCACTAATCCAGCTGTTGAATATCACGTTCTTTAAGAATGCTCTGATAAAGCTCACCGTAGCTGCGGGCCCGCTGTTTCCAGGAATAATCCGCCGCCATGCCGTTTTGCTGCAGCCCGCGCCATTGCTTGCGATTGCTGAAACACTCTAGAGCCCGGTTTACCGCTACCAGCAGCGCCCCCGCACTGGCCTCCCGAAACCGGAAGCCGTTGGCCTTGCGGATACCTGCTTCGTCCGGATCCTGGACCGTGTCAGCAAGCCCCCCGACCGCATGCACAACTGGCACAGTGCCATAGCGCAGGCTGTACATCTGGTTAAGTCCGCAAGGTTCAAACCGGGAAGGCATCAGGAACATATCGCACCCGGCAGTAATGCGGTGTGAAAGCCCTTCGTCGTAACCAAGAGTCAGGGACATCCGGCCGGGCCACTGGCGCGCCAGCTGTTTCAGGGATTCCTCGAACCGCGCTTCTCCGGAACCAAGGATTACGAACTGGCACCCGCGCTCCAGTAGCTCAGGCATAATCTCAATCAACCAGTCCACACCTTTTTGTTCGACCAGGCGGCCAATAAAGCCCAGCACTGGGCCGCCTTTGACCTCGAGGCCCAGCTCTCTTTGCAGGTGTGCCTGGCACTGATTCTTGTTCTTGAGATGGTCGGGGCCATAGCGGAAGGCCAGCTCAGAATCCTCTTCCGGGTTCCATACCCGACTGTCAATCCCGTTGAGGATACCTGTCAGAGACTGCTGCCGGTGCCTGAGTAAACCATCAAGACCATGTCCGAACTCGGGAGTCTGTATTTCACGGGCATAGCCGGGGCTGACCGTGGTTATGCGATCACTGAAAACAAGGCCACCCTTGATGAACGAGAGCTTCTGGTAAAACTCAAGCTGCTCCCAGTGCCAGAGTGAATCCGGCAAACCCAGGGAGCGGAAGGTTTCATGGGAGAAAAGGCCCTGATAGGCAAGATTATGGATGGTAAATACTGTTCCGGGCCTCTTGCCGTGGTGCTCAAGAAACACCGGAATCAGGCCGCTCTGCCAGTCGTTGCAGTGGACCAGATCAGGCCTCCAGCTCACACCGGCTTCGCCCATTGCCATCATGGCGCCGACTCTGCCAAACAGTTCGAAACGATGGGCATTATCCCACCAGTCCTGGCCTTCCTCGTTCTGATAGGGGTTTCCCGGCCGTTCGAACAGTGGCGGACAGTCAACCAGCCATAGCGTGACCGCTGTTCCCGGAAGCCGTGTCTGCCAGAGGCTGACTTCGTATTGGCCGATTCTGAAACGGGATTTTCGGCGGGAACCGGCACTCCTGGCAGCCTTGACGGCCTGAGGGTAGCCCGGCAACAGAATCTGCACATCGTATTCCAGTCGGCAAAGTGCTTCCGGCAGGCTGGCAGATACGTCGGCAAGGCCGCCCGTTTTTACCAGGGGATAGACTTCGCTGGTGGCAAACAGAACCCGGATCATGGCACAGGCCTCAGTATGATGGCGCCCAGCGGCGGCAGTGTCAGCTCCAGTGACCAGCTGCGATTCATCCACGCCTGCTCATCTGCCGCCATGGGGAAGGGGTTGCCCAGGTTACTGCCGCCGTAGTATTCGGAGTCGGAATTGAAAATCTCCCGCCAGGTGCCCCCCCGGGGCAGTCCGATGCGGTAATGCTGCCGTGGAATCGGGGTAAAATTGACCACAATGACCGACGTTTCGCCTTCGGCGTTGCGCAGGAAGCTGATAGCAGATTGGGGCGAGTCGTGGCAGTCGATCCATTCAAACCCCTCAGGCCTGAAACTGTTGCCATGCAACGATACTTCCTGGCGGTAGAGCCCATTCAGGTCCTGAACCAGGCGTTTTAGCCCCTGATGACCGGGAGATTCCAGTAAGGACCAGTCCAGCTCCCGGGATTCACTCCACTCCCGTCGCTGGCCGAATTCGCCGCCCATAAACAGCAACTTGGCACCGGGGTAGCTATACATATAGGTAAGAAGCAATCGTAAAGACGCCCGCTGCTGCCACTCATCGCCGGTCATTTTATTGATCAGGCTGCCTTTGCCATGGACAACTTCATCGTGGGAGAGGGGCAACAGGAAATTCTCGGAAAAGGCGTAGACCAGGCCGAAGGTCAGCTTGTCGTGATGGTACTGGCGATACACCGGGTCCTGACGGAGGTAGTCGAGGGTGTCGTGCATCCAGCCCATGTTCCACTTCAGGTTAAACCCCAGTCCACCGATTTCCGGCGGGCGGGTAACCCGGGGCCAGGAGGTGGATTCCTCGGCACAGATCAGGGTCCCCGGAAAACGGCTCTGGCAGACCCGGTTCAGCTGCTGCAGAAAATCAATGGCTTCCAGGTTTTCGTGGCCGCCATGGATATTGGGCTCCCATTCACCCTCCTTGCGGGAATAATTGAGATAGAGCATGGAGGCCACCGCATCCACCCGTAAGCCATCAACATGGAACGCGTCCAGCCAGAACAGGGCGCTGCCAATCAGGAAGTTCCGGACTTCATGGCGGCCGTAATTGTAGATCAGCGTCCCCCAGTCCTGGTGGCGTCCCTTGCGAGGGTCTTCATGCTCGTACAGGGCGCTGCCGTCAAACCTGGCGAGTGCGTGTTCATCGGTCGGGAAATGGCCCGGAACCCAGTCAAGAATAACCCCGATATTGTGCCGGTGACACTGGTCCACCAGGTAGCGCAGATCGTCGGGTGTACCGAAGCGGCTGGTGGGCGCGTAATAGCCGGTGGTCTGGTAGCCCCAGGACTCATCCAGGGGGTGCTCGGTTACCGGCAATAATTCGATATGGGTGAAGCCCAACTCCTCCACGTATGGGATCAGCTGGTCCGCCAGTTCGCGATAGTTCAGCCAGCGCCCGGAACCATGATGGCGCCAGGAAGCGGCGTGGACTTCGTAGATTGAAATGGGCGAGTCCTGCCAGTTCCACCGGCCACGCCGACTCAGCCAGTCACCATCGCCCCAGCAGTAGTGGCCCCTCTCTGTCACTACGGCAGCCGTGGCAGGCCTGATTTCAAATGCCTGGCCATAGGGATCGGTTTTCAGCAGCTGACGGCCTTTTTCGGTGGTGATGGCGAACTTGTAGAGGGCGCCTGTGCCAATGCCGGGGACAAAGCAGGACCAAACGCCGATACCTTCATGAACGCTCATGGTATGCGCTTTGGAATCCCAGTGATTGAAATCGCCGACGACGCTGATGGCCCTGGCATGGGGGGCCCAAACTGCAAAACGGACACCCTCAACGCCCCGGTTTTTGCAGACATGGGCACCCATCACATTGTAAATGTGCCAGTGCCTGCCTTCGGCAAAAAGATGGAGGTCGAATTCGCTGAGTGTTGGGCTGTCCATAGACCGCGTTTTTCCTGACCAGGTGGAAACAATATTGGACGTTACCAGGCCTGTTTAAAAATGACCCGCAGCAAGTTTACGTCATAATTCCGTGATAGTGTTCTAATATAGACTCAGGAGTCAAAAACGTGGCAAGCCCTTCCGGTTGAATAACCGGTCACAGGGAAGGTTTTGTTAAGGGAAGCAGCTATGCAAACAGCCAAGCGTTTCGTCAGTCGTCTTACCCGGCAAACTCTCGCACTGGTTCTTGCCGGTGGCCGGGGCTCCCGCCTTTACGATCTCACCCACTGGCGAGCCAAGCCTGCGGTTCCCTTTGGTGGCAAGTTCCGGATTATCGATTTCCCGCTCTCGAACTGTATCAACTCCGGCATCGGCCAGGTTGGCGTAATCACCCAGTACAAATCCCACTCCCTGATCCGTCATATCCAGCGGGGCTGGGGGTTTCTGCGGGGCGAAATGGACGAATTTGTCGAGCTGTTACCGGCCCAGCAACGCATCGAGACGTCCTGGTACGAGGGTACAGCGGACGCGGTCCTGCAAAATCTGGACATTATCCGAAGCCATGCGCCGGAATATGTGCTGATTCTGGCGGGCGATCACGTTTACAAAATGGATTACGGCACCATGCTGGCCGCCCATGTTGAAAATGACGCCGATATCACCGTTGGTTGCATCGAAGTGCCCATCGACGAGGCGTCGGCCTTTGGCGTGATGTCGGTGGATGATGACCTCAGAATTACCGAGTTTGTTGAAAAGCCGGACAACCCCAAGCCGATGCCGGGCCAGCCTGGCAAAGCACTGGCGTCCATGGGTATCTATGTGTTCAGTACCCAGGTGCTGTTCGATGAACTGACGCGCGATCAGCAGATGGATGGCGAATCGTCCCATGATTTCGGCAAGGATATCATTCCGTCTGTGATAAGGCGTTTGCGTGTGACGGCCTTTCCATTCCGAGATCCTGTTCAGAACAAACCTGCCTATTGGCGGGATGTGGGCACAATAGACGCTCTCTGGCAGGCCAATCTGGAACTGATCGGGATCAGCCCTGAACTGAACCTGTACGATGCCTACTGGCCGATATGGACCTACCAGGAGCAATTGCCGCCCGCCAAGTTTATATTCGACGACGAGAACCGTCGGGGGATGGCTGTGGACTCCATGGTCGCAGGGGGCTGTATTGTCTCCGGCGCGAAGGTCAAACATTCACTGTTGTTTTCACAAGTCAGGATTCATTCCTTCAGTGAAATCTCAGACTCGGTGATCTATCCGGATGTCGAGATTGGCCGCCACTGTCACATCCGCAATGCCCTGATTGATCGTGGCTGCCGCATTCCGGAAGGCACCCGCATCGGTTTCGATGATGCCGAAGACCGGAAACGCTTCCATGTTTCGCCCAAGGGTATTGTGCTGATCACACCCGAGATGCTCGGGCAGGATTACCCCCATGGCCTCTGATACCAAAACTCCGGTGGTGCTCTGCTGGCACATGCACCAGCCTTCTTACCAGGACATGCGCACCGGCCAATTCCTGTTTCCCTGGGTGTACCTGCACACCATCAAGGATTACAGCGATATGGCGGCCCACCTTGAGAAGGAAACTGAGGCGAGGGCGGTGGTCAACTTTGCCCCGATTCTTCTGGAGCAGATCGAAACCTACCTGGTCCAGATCGAGCGATGGCGCCACGATGCCGGTGACATCGGTGACCCGCTACTGGCGGCACTGGTTGCAGAACAGCTGCCAGACACCGGAACGCCTGCTTTCCTGAGCCTGATGGAAAAAGCCCTCCGGGCCAATCCGGACCGCATCATCAAGCGCTATCCGGCCTATGCACGATTGGCAGAACTGGCCACGGTTTACCGCCAGAAACCTGAATTGCAGCGGTATATATCGAGCCGGTTCCTGTCGGATCTTCTGGTCTGGTATCACCTGGGCTGGATGGGGGAAACCATACGTCGCGAGAGCGATTGCATTCAGAGTCTGCAGGAGAAAGGTCATAATTTCTCAATGGATGACCGCAAGGCTTTGCTGGACGTCATTTTCGATGTTCTGTCCGGTATCGGGCCGAGATACCGGCACCTGGCCCAGAAAGGCCAGGTAGAACTATCTGTCAGCCCCTATACCCACCCGATGCTGCCTTTATTGCTGGAGCTGGAGTCCGCCAGAGAGGCTATGCCGGACATTGACTTACCCTCGCACAGCCACTATCCGGATGGTGAGGCGAGGGCCGGCTGGCAGCTGCAGCAAGCAAAAGCCGTCTTCCAGCGCTTTTTCGGCATTGAACCAAGCGGTTGCTGGGCTTCCGAAGGGGGCCTCAGCCAGCCTACACTGGCGCTATTGGACGAGCATGGTTTTCGCTGGACCGCAAGCGGGGACTCCGTGATCCACAACAGCCTCAACCTGGCCCGAAAAAACAATGCGGAACTGCCGGATTCCGGCATTCACCAGCCCTACACCTTTGGTGATTCCAGTGTAACAGTGTTCTTCCGGGATGACGGGCTTTCCGACCTCATTGGTTTCACCTATGCCGATTGGCACGCCGTGGATGCCGTGGGTGACCTGGTTTATCACATGGAGAACATTGCGGGGCAGGGCAAGGGCAAGTCCCGCGCCGTTATTTCCGTGATCATGGACGGCGAGAATGCCTGGGAATACTACCCGGAGAATGGCTTTCACTTCCTCGATGAGCTGTACCGGGTTCTGACACATCATCCGAAGCTGAAACTCACCACCTACAGCGACCTGGTTGCCAAGCCGGTGAACGAGCCTATACGGCTGCCCCATCTGGTGGCCGGGAGCTGGATCTACGGCACTTTTTCCACCTGGGTCGGCGACCCCGACAAAAACCGCGCCTGGGATCTTCTCTGTGAGGCAAAAATCCATTACGACCGGGTGATGGACAATGGCAACCTGAGTGCCGAGCAAAAGGAAAGCGCCAGAAAACAGCTTGCGATTTGCGAGGGCTCTGACTGGTTCTGGTGGTTTGGCGATTACAACCCGGCCCAGGTCGTCAGTGACTTCGAGCATCTGTACCGCCGGCACCTGGTGAACCTGTACGAGCTGATCGACTATCCTGCGCCACCGTCTGTATTCCAGCAACTTAGCCAGGGTAGCGGCGAACCAGCACGTGGTGGCGCCATGCGGCCGGGACACGAAGCGGACGGGCCGGCATGACTGTAGCCAGCAACAAAGACCTGTTCAGTACCCGCCGCGCCGGTGTTTTACTGCATCCTACCTGCCTGCCCGGAAGCGTCGGCGTGCTGGGTGCAGACGCACGGTGTTTTGTTGATTTCCTGGCAGCCAGTGGCATCAGCATCTGGCAGACACTGCCCCTCGGGCCGACCCATCAGGACCTTTCACCCTACCAGTCCCTGAGCGCTCATGCCGGCAACCCGGATCTTATAGACTTGTCCGAACTCATTCAGGTTGGCCTGCTGGCAGAGGAAGAACTGGCACAGCTGACACCTGGACAACGCCCCAGGCTGTTGAGCCTGGCGGCAGAGCGTTTTTTCAATAATCATGCCCCTGTTGAATCCGGCCCTGACAGGGCTGGATTCGAGCGCTTCAGGGCTTTCAATGATGACTGGCTTGATGATTTCTGCCTGTTTTGTGCCATCCGGGAAGTGCAGGATGCGCCGGGCTGGCTGCAGTGGCCGGAACCTCTGCGGGATCGGGATAGCAGCGCTCTGCAGGCTTTTATCAGCCAGAACCAGCCGCGGCTGGATCGCATCCGCTTTGAGCAATTTCTTTTTAATCACCAGTGGCAGGCCCTGAGGGATTATGCCCGGGAGCAGAGCATTCTGCTGTTCGGCGACATCCCGATCTTTGTTGCCCACGACAGCGCCGATGTCTGGGCTAACCGACATTTGTTCAGGCTTGACGCGAGGGGCCAGCCGACAGTCGTTGCGGGGGTCCCACCGGACTATTTCTCGCCGGACGGCCAGCATTGGGGCAATCCGCTTTATAACTGGGAGACCATGGCTGCAGATGGTTACCAGTGGTGGCTGGACAGGCTCGAGAGCCAACGCCACCTGTTTGACCTGATCCGCATCGATCATTTCCGGGGGCTGCAGGCCTACTGGGAAATACCGGCGGAAACGCCCGGGGCCAGGTATGGCTACTGGGTGCCAGGCCCCGGAGATGATTTTCTTGAAGCCTGCTTCAGGCGATTTCCGGACCTGCCCCTGGTGGCCGAAAACCTGGGCATTATCAGCGATGATGTGGAGGAACTGCGCAAGCGTTTCGGGTTGCCGGGCATGACCGTCTTGCAGTTCGGATTTGATGGCAGCCCAAACAATCCCCATCTGCTGCATAACCATCATGCCCGGGACCTTGTGTACACCGGAACCCACGACAACGACACAACCCTCGGGTGGTACCTGAGCCTGGATGAGCATACCCGGCGTTACGTTAACGACTATCTGGGCTGCACCGGAGAAAACATGCCATGGCCGGTTATTGAGGCAGCATTCCGGTCGGTATGCTCATTGGCGATAGTTCCCATGCAGGATTATATCGGGCTTGGCACCGAGGCCCGGTTCAACACACCCGGAACCACAACCAATAACTGGGGCTGGCAACTGGACTGGAATTTTTGCACTGAAGATCTGTCAGGAAGAATTGCTGACTCTGTGCAGCGACATGGACGCCTGCCATGACGACTGGTCGAATTTTGATCAGCATCAAAAAGGCGTATTGAATACTGTGCGATAACACAAATGCAGTAACAACAATTAGCGCCAATGATGAGTCACGGGGGAACTATGGAACACAGACTCAGTAAACGCATAGAGGGAAAACTTGGCCTGCTCGTGTACAAGCGGGGAATGCCCGTGGCAACCGGCCAGATCCGGGATGCATCCAAACGAGGGCTTTTCATCGCTACCGACTATACCGATGTTCAGTTAAATCACACACTGGAGCTTGAGTTCCGCCTTCCCGACAAACAGGAGAAGCAGTTCCGGAAACTGAAGGCCCACGTGGTTCGGAAGTCGGACAAGGGGATTGGCGTTGACTTTGAAGGCGTTGAAAACGATAGCTTCACGATTTCATCAATGATTCAGTGGCTGAATCGGCATTGCCGACAGACCGGCTATTTTCCCGTTCGCCGGCACGCTTACTGAACCCGTCAAGGAGAATGTTCATGGAACGACTCAAAGGTAAGGTGGCCGTTGTCACCGGTGGTTCGGTGGGAATCGGGGCTGCCACTGCGACGCGGATGGCAGAGGAGGGGGCAGCCGTCGCCATACTCGATTGTCAGGATCGGGAGGGCCAAACCCTCGCCAGCCAGCTATCCGACCGTGGGCTCAGGGCGCAATACTGGCACTGCGATGTCAGCCGGGAACAGGAGGTCAAACAGGTGCTGGACAAGGTTGCTGAAACCTTTGGCAGCCTGACTGTTCTCGTCAACAACGCCGGAATCGCAGGAGCCAACAAGCCCACCCATGAACTTACCGAGGAAGAATGGGACCTTGTACAAAATGTGAATGTGAAGGGCGTGTTTTTCTGTATCAAGCACGCTATTCCGCATATGAAAAAGGCGGGCGTTGGCAGCATCATCAACCTGTCCTCTATCTATGGCCTGGTGAGCGCCCCGGATATTCCTCCGTATCATGCCTCCAAAGGAGCGGTGCGGCTGATGACCAAAACCGACGCCTTGCTGTACGCCACTGAAAACATTCGCTCCAACTCCATCCATCCAGGATTTATCTGGACACCACTGGTGGAAGGTCACCTGAAGACCACGGGAATGGATCCGGAAGAGGCTAGAAAAGCGACCGATGCGCTTCATCCCGTGGGGCATATGGGAGAACCCGACGATATTGCCTGGGGGGTGGTATATCTGGCCTCTGACGAGTCCAAGTTTGTGACCGGCAGCGAACTGGTGATTGATGGCGGTTACACCGCTCGTTGATATGGCCACAGAACTGACCGGGCCAAACCTGTGACGCTGGCGGCCTATACGCCCAGGCTCCTGCCGGAGTCCCTCAACGGGCTGTTCACTCTGGCTCTGGAC
>JBHEPI010000029.1:0-15453 GCA_046260345.1 Marinobacter sp.
GCGGAAAGGGTGGAATGGGCAGCTCACGAGTCCAAGACCGACCTGCCGGAACTGGCCTCGCCCCAGCTGTTCTATCCGCTGAACCGGCCAGCCAGGGGCAATGCGCCGCTCAGGGATGGCAATCCGCCACCGAAGTAACACGCCAGCAAACCCACACCACTGCCGTAACGGCCTGCACTACCATCACCCCCGGCACATCCGGGGGCTTTTTCGTATGCGGTATATCCAACCTGCCTCACTCGCTTTAGAATTCAGGCTCCACGAACTGTCTGGAGCTGTTTTTTTCCATGTCACCCCAAACAAGCCCTGCAAACGGATTCGAGCAACTGCGCCGGATAGAGTCCAGCCGGATCTTCCAGAGTGTTGTGATTGGCATAATCATCCTGTCCGCGCTGACCATTGGCGCCAAAACCTATGAGCTGCCACCACTGGTAGAGGGCTCACTGGTGGTGATGGACAACGCCATTACCATTTTCTTTTTGCTGGAAATCCTGTTCCGGTTCGCCGCCTGCCCCAACAGGAAGCGATTCCTGATGGACGGATGGAACCTCTTCGACACACTTGTGGTGGTTGGCAGCCTGATCCCGCTGGACAACTCGGAAGCCGTGTTGCTGGGCCGGCTACTCCGGGTATTCCGGGTACTGCGGCTGATTTCCGTAGTGCCGGAACTGCGGTTTCTGATCAATTCCCTGCTCAAAGCCATTCCCCGCATGGGCTACATCGCCCTGCTGATGTTTATCATCTTCTATATCTACGCAGCCATGGGCTCCATGTTCTTTGCGAAGGTGGATGAGTTCCTCTGGGGAGATGTATCCATTGCCATGCTCACATTGTTCCGGGTAGCCACGTTCGAAGATTGGACAGACGTCATGTACGCGACCATGGAGCACTATCCGCTGAGCTGGATCTACTACCTGACGTTTATCTTCCTGACAGCCTTCGTATTCCTGAACATGATGATTGGCGCGATTCTGGAAGTGATGAGTGAGGAGCAGAACGCAAAACAGCAGAAGCAGGCTCATGACGAGAGGGATGAGCTTGCCCGCCAACTGAAAGCGGTGCAGGAACAGTTGCAGGAACTGACGACGCAGGTGTCAGAAAAGTCCGGGGGCCGCTGACCCCCGGATTCTGGATTATCAGAAAGGTCTGGCGATAGCCAGGTGGAAGATAGCCATAATCTGTACCAGGGCCAGTACAGAAGCAATCAGCCTCACCTGCAGACTACGGGTCTCCTTCAATGCGAATACGCCAGCGACAATGTAGCCGACCAGCAGGAATATCTTCGCAGTCAGCCAGCCGTGAACGAAGGGCATCCAGGGCGTAACAAACAGCAGGCTGATGGCCGCCACCAGTAGAATTGTATCATTGGCATGGGGAATCCAGCGCAGAGGTGTCTTGCGCCAGTCGGGTTTACCCACCGCATCCAGAAGCAGCCGCAGGGAAAACAGCGCTACGGTCAGGTAGGCTGCAAGCATGTGGACACTTTTCAGAATCAGGTAACTGCTCATAAATTAATCCAATGGGAATCATATCGATAGCCGCATTGTACGCAAAACTACCGCATGATGGGTATGTTATTCCTTTAAACATTTATCTAATATACACGTTATATTCTGAAAGCCAGTGGAGTGACTGACATGCAGGCTATCCCCCTCTCCGAAACCGCCGGAGGCGCAAGTATCCGCCAGCTGTTCGGCTACCCGTTTCGTATTTTCTTCCTCTCCATGACCCTACTGGCCATGCTTGCGATACCCGTATGGGTTCTCCAGGTCAGTGGCGCTATTCAGTTGCCACTGGCCATGCCGGGGCTGTTCTGGCATCAGCATGAAATGCTTTTCGGCTTCCTGTCTGCTGCCATTGCCGGCTTTCTGCTGACCGCCGTCTGTGTCTGGACCCAAACCGAGCGGACTCACGGCTTGCGCCTGGCTCTTTTATGGGGAGTATGGCTCGCCGGCCGACTGTTACTGGCTTTTGGTGCAGGCCTGCCTGACTGGCTGATCCATGGAGTGAACCTCGCCTTCCTGCCTTTGGTGATGCTGGATGCCGGCTGGCGTGTCTGGCATGCCAGACAGAAACGGCAACTGATGATTCTGGTGGTCCTCGGGCTGCTCTGGCTGATGCAGATCGGCTTCGTGACCCGGCTCGATCCGTCATTCAGCTACGGTGCCCTGATCATGGCCATGGCATTGATCAGCATTATTGGCGGCCGCATCACCCCGGCCTTTTCAACCGGCTGGCTGCGCCAGCGGGGCCTGGATGCCACGCAGGTGAAAATGGTTCCGGCCCTGGACAGGGCAGTGCTGTTCAACATGGTACTGCTGATGGCGGCACTGGTATCCGGCTGGCAGAGCATAACGGCCATCCTGGCCATAACCGCTGCCGTACTGATGCTGGTACGCCTAGCCGGCTGGAAGGGCTGGCTGTTCCGCAAGGAGCCGTTACTCTGGGTGCTGCACCTGTCCATTCTGTGGGTGCCGGTAGCACTGCTTCTGCTCGCCGGCTCCATTCTTGCCGACTGGCCTGCCAACGCCTGGGCCCACGCCGCCGGTACCGGAGCCGTCGGCTGCCTGATTCTGGGGGTCATCGCCCGGGTATCCCTGGGCCACACCGGCCGCCCCCTTGTTCTGCCACGGGGTATGGTCACGGCCTTTGTGATGATTCATCTGGCGGCACTGGTGCGGGTGGTCACGGCGTTTGATGCCATGCCCTGGCACGCGGGGGTCGGGGTCAGTTCCCTGTTATGGGTGCTGGCATTCGGCATCTTCCTGGCCAGGTATACCCGGATACTGGCCTCACCGCGGCCTGACGGGAAAGCAGGCTGAGCCTGAAAAAACAGCCAAAAGCCCCCAGACATACCTCGATGACCATCAACCTCTGGCGGCTCCTTTCCCTGAAAACTGCAACCAATGGTCAATAGCCATATGGGGAATAACAGCTAAAGTATAAGAAACCATTTTGTAACAGGGACAATGGCATTATGACCCCCGATCACTTTGACAAGGCGGATTTGATCGCCTGCGGACACGGCACGCTTTTCCCAGGGAAGATGCGGCTGCCCATCGACGAAATGCTGATGATGGACCGCGTCACCCATTTCAGCGAAACCGATGGGCTCTACGGCAAGGGCAGCATTGTAGCCGAGCTGGATATCAATCCGGACCTGTGGTTCTTCAAGGTTCATTTTGTCGACGACCCCGTCATGCCCGGCTGCCTGGGCCTGGATGCCATGTGGCAACTGGTCGGCTTTTTCCTGGCGGCAACCGGTGGCGAAGGGAAAGGCCGTGCACTTGGGTCTGGTGAGGTGAAATTTACCGGCCAGGTGCTACCAACCAACAAGTTGGTGCGTTACCACCTTGACATCAAGCGAGTGGTTCGTCGCAAGCTGACCATGGCAATCGCTGATGCCCGCATGGAGGTGGATGGCCGCGAGATATACACTGCCAAAGATCTGAAGGTTGGCATGTTCAATTCTACGGATGACTTTTAGGAGCCATTAAATGCGTCGTGTTGTCATTACAGGTATGGGGATTGTCTCCAGCCTCGGAACCAATCAAGACGAAGTGACCCGATCTTTGCGGGAGTCGATACCCGGCATCGGCTTCAGCCAGGAAGCCAAGGACAACGGCCTGCGCAGCCATGTCTGTGGCCAGATCGACCTGAACCTCCCGGAACTGATCGACCGTAAACTGATGCGCTTCATGTGCCCGGCCTCCGGTTACACCTACCTGGCGATGAAGGAAGCCATTGCCCAGGCAGGGCTCACCGATGAGCAGATCCGCGCCAACTCAACAGGCGTGATTACCGGCGCAGGTGGTGCCTCCACGGTGGAACTGATGGACGCGATTGATACCCATCGTGCCAAAGGTATCCGCCGGGTCGGTCCCTACCGCGTACCGCGCACCATGGGCAGCGCTATTAACGCCTCCCTGGCCACAGCCTTCGGTATTACCGGCGTCAACTACGGTATCACCTCTGCCTGTGCTACCAGCGCTCACTCCATCGGCCATGCCGGCGATCTGATTGCACTTGGCCGCCAGGACGTTATGTTTGCCGGTGGTGGCGAGGACATCCACTGGACCCTGAGCCTGATGTTTGACGCAATGGGCGCACTGTCCACCAAATACAACGACACCCCCGGAAGTGCCTCCCGCACCTACGACAGGGACAGGGACGGCTTCGTAATTTCCGGTGGTGGCGGCATACTGGTACTGGAAGCCCTGGAGCACGCGGAGGCGCGCGGCGCCAACATTCTGGCTGAACTGGTCGGCTTCGGCGCCACGTCGGATGGCGCTGACATGGTAGCTCCAAGCGGCGAAGGTGCGATCCGCTGTATGCAGCAGGCCATGAAGAATGTGGATGGTGAGATCAGTTACATCAACACCCACGGCACCAGCACACCGGCCGGCGATGTCACTGAACTGAAAGCACTGAAGGAAACCTTTGGTGACAGGATACCGCCCCTGAGCTCATCCAAGCCATTGTGCGGCCATGCCCTGGGCGCTGCCGGTGTTCACGAAGCCATCTACAGCCTGATCATGCAACGGGGGAACTTTATTGCTCCGTCCGCCAACATCGAGAACCTGGATGAAGGCGCCGAAGGCTATCCCATTGTGCGAGAGCGGCAAGACAACGTGGATCTGCCACTGGTGATGAGCAACAGCTTCGGCTTTGGCGGCACCAACGGCACTCTGATCTTCAAGAAAGCCTGATATCTGAAGAAAGCAGGCGCCGGGGCATGCAATTTCGCTGCCCCGGCGGCCTTAGCACACCTCACGCCGCCATCGAGCGGTAGGCCCCCGGCGATTTTCCCATCCAGCGCTTGAAGGCGCGGCTGAATGCACTGAGTTCCGAAAAACCCAGCTGTTCTGCAATTTCCTCCAGCGACTTACTGCGGTCTTTAAGGTAGTCCAATGCGCGCTCGCGCCGGATTTCCTCCAGCAGAGCGGCGAACGTAAGACCTTCCTGCTTCAGCCTTTTATGAAGCGTATGCCGGCTCATGTGCAGCTGGGAGGCGATGGCTTCCACCCCTACCCGACCACGTTCCAGATGTCCGGCAATCAACGAAGTCACTCGCGCACTGAACGGTGCTTTCGGCGCAAGAGGCTCCATCGGATTTGATTGCATGTCTCTTTCTCCTGGTATCTCAATACAGGCAACAGAACCTGCGGACGTCAGCGTACACATGTTAGCCGAAAATAACCATATCCAGTCTTGAGCCGCATCAAGGGAAAAAACCATTCGATAAGGCAAGATGACCCGCTTTCAGATTCCGACAAACTGATCGCCTTACCCGGAGCCCCGATGCATACCCCAGAACTGCTCGCCCCTGCAGGCACTGCCGAACATCTTGAAACCGCCTTTGCCTACGGCGCCGATGCCGTCTATGCCGGTCAGCCGCGGTATTCACTGAGGGTAAGGAATAACAGTTTCAAGAACATTGCTGCCCTGGGTGCAGGCATCACCCGCGCCCACGAGCTGGGCAAACAGTTTTACCTGGTTTCCAACATCGCACCCCACAACGACAAGGTTCGCAGCTACCTCCGTGACCTGGAACCGGTACTGGACTACGAGCCCGACGCCCTGATCATGTCTGACCCCGGCCTGATCATGCTGGTGCGGGAAAAATGGCCGGACCAACCCATACACCTTTCGGTACAGGCCAACGCCGTGAACTGGGCTACGGTGGAGTTCTGGCGCCGCCAGGGCATCAGCCGCGTCATCCTCTCCCGGGAACTGGCCCTGAACGAAATCCGCGACATTCGCGAAAAAGTGCCGGAAATGGAACTGGAAGTCTTCGTCCATGGCGCCCTGTGCATGGCCTACTCCGGCCGCTGCCTGCTCTCCGGCTACATGAACCACCGCGACGCCAACCAGGGCGCCTGCACCAACGCCTGCCGCTGGAACTACAAGGAAGTAGACCACAGCCACGACCAGACCGGCGACCTCATCGCCACCACAGCCAGCAACGGGGTACAGACCGCCGAACCCAGGGAAATCCTGCTGGAAGAACCCAACCGTCCCGGTAGCTACATCCCCGCCTACGAGGACGAACACGGCACCTACATCATGAACTCCAAAGACCTCCGCGCCGTGCAGCACGTAGCGGAGCTGACGATAATGGGCATCCACTCACTGAAAATCGAAGGCCGCACCAAAAGCACCTACTACGTTGCCCGCACCACCCAGGCCTACCGCCGCGCCATCGACGACGCCGCCCAGGGCAAAGCCTTCGACATGAACCTGATGGACCAACTCGAAGCCCTCTCCAACCGCGGCTACACCGAAGGCTTCCTGCGCCGCCACGTTCCCCAGGAATACCAGAACTACGAACAGGGCTCCTCCCTGAACGGCAGCCAGCAGGTGGTCGGCACCATCACTGACATGGATGACCGATGGCTGACCATCGACGTGAAAAACAGGTTTGCCCCCGGGGAGCTGCTGGAACTTGTAACACCGTCTGGAAACCTGCAATTCTCGGCACAATCGATGGAAAACAGAGAGGGCAAGACCATGGACGTCGCGCCCGGGAGCGGTCACATCGTCCGGATTCCTCGCCCTGCCGGCATACAGAAAAAGCTGGAACACAGTTACCTGACCAGAATTCTGCCAACCGAATAGCAATTGGTCGAAGGCGTCATTCTGACCCTGCCCCCCAAACCCTATGTCCGCCAGCGAATTGCAGTGCGTTCAAGGCGCCAGGCGGGATCCCCTCCCAAAACCGTGCATTGCCATGGATGGCAATGCCGAGCCCCCAGGGATGGGTTCACGGCGTGTTTTGGGAGGGGATTCCGCCTGGCGCCCACCACCAAAACACCAGTCTTGCGAAAGGCAGGCTATCAGCCCGATTACTACCTCCTTAGTGCCCCAATGCCCGATTAAGGTATAATCACGACACGTGACATTTAATACCTGACTAATTTACTCTGGTATTGTATACTCACTCACCAGAAGAAACGGATATTGCCCTTGATTATCAACAGGGCAGCCTGAAATCCGTCATCCAATAACCGATTGCAGGGCGTATCTACCAGGTAGACGACCACTGCAACGCCTGAATTTACGACATCCGACCAGCAGCCACCCAAGCAAGGCTGCCGGCGACACCAGCGGCCCGCAAGGCCCAAGATGAGAGAATACGGAGCGACGATCATGGCGACCACCGATAAAGAGGTGAACGAGCTGATCAAACGGGAATACGAACACGGTTTCGTAACAGACATCGAATCCGACACGTTCGAGCCCGGCCTGAATGAGGACGTGATTGCCCGTCTTTCCGGCATCAAGAAAGAGCCGGAATGGATGCTGGAATGGCGCCTGAAAGCCTACCGTCGCTGGCTGGAAATGGACGAGCCGGACTGGGCTCACGTGGGCTACCCGAAGATCGACTACAACTCGATTTCCTATTACTCCGCGCCCAAGCGCCCGGAAGACATGCCCCAGAGCCTGGACGAAGTGGATCCGGAACTGCTCAGAACCTATGAGAAGCTGGGCATTCCCCTGCACGAGCGCGAAAAGCTCGCCGGAGTCGCTGTTGACGCCGTATTCGACTCGGTTTCCGTAGCCACTACTTTCAAAGAACCATTGGCCAAGGCTGGTGTGATTTTCTGCTCCATCTCCGAGGCCATCCAGGACTACCCCGAGCTGGTCAAGAAATACCTCGGCTCCGTGGTTCCCGCTGGTGACAACTTCTTCGCCGGCCTGAACTCGGCGGTGTTCTCAGACGGTACCTTCGTCTACGTGCCCAAGGGCGTTCGCTGCCCCATGGAGCTGTCCACCTACTTCCGTATCAACGCGGCCAATACCGGGCAGTTCGAGCGCACCCTGATTATTGCTGAAGACAGCAGCTACGTAAGCTACCTGGAAGGCTGCACCGCCCCGATGCGGGACGAGAACCAGCTGCACGCAGCGGTAGTTGAACTGGTTGCACTGGACGATGCGCAGATCAAGTATTCCACCGTTCAGAACTGGTATCCGGGCGATGAAAACGGCAAGGGTGGCATCTTCAACTTCGTGACCAAGCGTGGCGCTGCTATCGGCAAGAATTCCAAGATTTCCTGGACCCAGGTCGAGACTGGTTCCGCGGTTACCTGGAAGTATCCGAGCTGCGTGCTGCGCGGTGACAACAGCGTAGGCGAGTTCTACTCGGTGGCGCTGACCAACAATTATCAGCAGGCCGATACCGGCACCAAGATGATCCATCTGGGCAAGAATACCTCCAGCACCATCATCTCCAAGGGTATTTCCGCTGGTAAGAGCTCCAACGCCTATCGTGGCCTGGTGAAGTTTGGTCCCGGTGCGGAAGGTGCGCGTAACTACACCCAGTGTGATTCGCTGCTGATTGGCGACCGCTGTGGCGCCCACACCTTCCCGTACATCGAGAGCAAGAACAAATCGGCCATCGTCGAGCATGAGGCCACTACCTCCAAGGTCAGCGACGAGCAGATGTTCCTCTGCCGTCAGCGCGGTATCGACCCTGAGCAGGCTGTTTCCATGATTGTAAACGGCTTCTGTAAAGAGGTCTTCAAGGAGCTGCCTATGGAGTTTGCTGTTGAGGCTGGCAAGTTGCTTGAAGTCAGTCTTGAGGGGTCTGTTGGTTAACTTTTTGGTTTGCTGGCCTTTTTTGCCCCGCTGGTTTGGGTGGAGGTCAGCGAGCAGGTTGGGTCTTCCGGGACACGCCGTTAATACATCCATGTAGGCTCCTAAAAAACGTCCTTGTTTTTTAGGGTCCCGGAAGACCCAACCTGCTCTCTGACCCAGACTTTGGGCGGGCACCAACAGAAAACAGTCCACCGAGACGGAGTTATCTTACTTCGGACGGCAAACACAAAAGTATGCGGAAGCCATCGGGCAGGCCCTTCCGGGATCGTAAAAATCAGGGATGATTTTTCGAGCGTACAGGGACGTATTCACAGCGTATCCCGGAAGGGCCTGCCCGAGGGCTGACTTCCCCACAGTTGGAAGTCAGCCCAAGGCACAAGAATTCAGACGGTTAAAAGAGAGAAGCCTAAAAATGCTGAGCATCAAGAACCTGCACGCATCCGTTGAGGGCGAAGAGATCCTCAAGGGCATTAACCTGGAAATCAAAGCCGGGGAAGTTCATGCCATTATGGGGCCGAATGGCTCGGGCAAGAGTACGCTGTCCCAGGTGCTTGCAGGTAATGAAACCTTTGAGGTAACCGAAGGGGAAATCACCCTGAACGGTGATAACCTGCTGGATCTGGAAACCGAGGAGCGGGCCCGCGAAGGCATTTTCCTGGCATTCCAGTATCCGGTTGAGATTCCCGGTGTCAGCAACCTTCAGTTCCTGCGCACTGCCGTTAACGCCATGCGCACACACCGTGGCGAGCCGGAGATGAACGCGGCTGAGTTCATGAAGCTGGCGAAGGAAGTTTCAAAACAGGTTGATCTTGACCCCGCCTTCCTCAAGCGCGGTGTTAACGAAGGTTTCTCAGGCGGTGAGAAGAAGCGTAACGAAATCATGCAGGCGCTTCTGCTACAGCCCAAGCTGGCAATTCTGGACGAAACCGACTCAGGGCTTGATATCGATGCCCTGCAGGTGGTTTCCAAGGGTGTGAACGCCCTCCGTGCGGAAGACCGCGCCATTCTGATGGTGACTCACTACCAGCGCCTGCTGAATCACATCGTGCCGGACTACGTGCACGTTCTTGCCGGCGGCAAAATCGTCAAATCCGGCGGGCGCGAGCTGGCGCTGGAGCTTGAAGAGCGTGGTTATGGATGGCTCGGCGTTAAAGACGAAGAAACCACTCCCAGTGCAGCCAGCTAAGGAGGTCGCGGAATGAAACCAGCACCAACGCTTTCCAGCGCCTTCCTCGAGCCGGGCGGACAGTCACTGCCGGCGCCGCTGCTTGAACTGCGCAAACAACGGGGCACGGCACTGGTGGATATGCCACTGCCTACCCGGAAAACCGAAAACTGGAAGTATTCCAGCCGGCACCTGAAGCTGACGGACGGGCTGGCCAACACACTGCCCGCAACCGGCAAAGATGGCCTGAGCCTGTCACTGCCCGGTTACCGGGTGGTCTTCCGTAACGGTGTCATGGTTCCGGAGGCATCGGATTTCCCAGACATCGACGGCATCCTGATTCAGCGTTTTGGTGATCTTGACGACAATGATGCCGCTGCCCTGGCTGAGCGCCTGGACAACACTCTGGACAGTCGTGCAGTGCAGATGGCGAGACTGAACTCAGCTCGCTTCGAAGACGGCCTGTATATTCGTCTCGACAAGGAAGCTGTGCTCGACCAGCCGCTGTTCATCGTCCATGAAGTGACCGGCACGGCTTCAGGCTCCGCCTATCCTCGCATCTATGTAGATGCGGCACGCCACAGCCAGATTACCCTGGTGGAAGAATACCTCTCCAGCGGGGATGAACCAGTGATGGTCGACTCAGTCACCGAGTTCATGCTGGCAGACGGCGCCAACGTCACCAACGTTCGTCTGGTCATGGAAGGTGAAAACGTCCAGCACATCGGTGCCACCGGTGTCCGCCAGGCAGCCAGCTCCCGCTTTGAAAGTCATTGTGTCGGCTTCGGAGGACCTCTGCGCCGTCACGATCTGATGGTTCGTCTGGAAGGCGAAGGTGGCGAGTGCAAGCTGAACGGCGTGGTGGTTACCCAGGGCAAGCAGCACTACGACAACCACACCTCTATTGAACATGTGGCTGCCCACTGCAACAGCGAGGAAACCTATCGCAATATTGCAGCGGATGAGTCCCATGCCGTCTTCAATGGCCGCATCCATATTCACCAGGATGCCCAGAAGTCGAACGCGAACATGAACAACAAGAACCTGTTGCTCTCCACCGGCGCCGAGATAGACACCAAGCCGGAGCTGGAAATCTACGCGGACGACGTCAAGTGTGCCCACGGCGCCACCATTGGCCAGCTCGATAAGATATCACTGTTTTACCTGGTATCCCGGGGCATCGGTCGCCGTGAGGCCAATACCCTTCTGACTATGGCGTTCATTAACGAACTCGTTGAACAGATTCCGGTTCAGGCAGTCAAAGATGCTGCACAGCTGCGGCTGAATGATTTTTTTGACCAGACATTTCAGGAGGCCTGACCGGTTATGACAGACCTTTCCGTGGCTAACAAGGCTGGCAAGGCGGCATTTGACGCCGAAGCCGTCCGCAGGGACTTTCCGATTCTTGATCAGCAGATCAACGGCAAGCCCCTCGTGTATCTGGACAACGGCGCTTCTGCCCAGAAGCCCGTTGCCGTGCTGGATGCCATGGATCGGTACTACCGGGAGATGCACTCCAACGTGCACCGGGGTGCCCACACCCTGGGTGACCGCGCCACCAGTGCGTTCGAGGGAGCTCGTGAGAAAGTCCGTGCCTTCCTGAATGCCGACAGTACCCGCGAGATCATCTGGACCCGGGGTACCACCGAAGCGATAAATCTGGTGGCCAACGGCCTGGCGGGGCGCCTGAAACCGGGCGATGAAATCCTTGTCAGCCATATGGAGCACCACGCCAACATCGTGCCCTGGCAGATGATTGCCGAGCGTACCGGTGCCAGGGTGCTTCCGGTGCAGGTCACACCACAAGGTGAACTGGATCTGGATTCGTTCAACAGCTTGCTGGGCGCCCGCACCCGGATACTGGCGCTGACTCACGTCTCCAACGTGCTGGGTACCATTAACCCGATCGCCCCGCTGATCGAACAGGCCAAGGCCCGCGGCGTCATCACCGTGATCGACGGCGCCCAGGCAGTGCCCCACTACAAGCCGGACGTGCAGGCCCTCGGCTGCGACTTTTACATGTTCTCCGCCCACAAACTGTTTGGCCCCACCGGTATCGGGGTGCTCTACGGCAAGGCTCAGCTACTGGAGGAAATGCCGCCGTATCAGGGTGGCGGCGAAATGATCGAACGGGTGTCGTTCGAGCGCACCACCTGGAACACCCTGCCCTACAAGTTCGAGGCAGGTACTCCGGCTATAGCCGAGGCAGTCGGACTGGGTGCAGCGATTGATTATCTGGACAGCCTGGACCGCACCGGCATGGAATCTGCGGAAGCCGCACTGCTTACCCGCGCCAACGAATTGGTGGAAACGGTTCCCGGCATGGAAATTATCGGCACCGCCAGCAACAAAGTACCTGTTATGTCCTTTAAAATTGCTGGCCTGCACCCCAGTGATATAGGCACATTGCTGGACCAGCAGGGCATCGCGATCCGCACCGGCCACCATTGCGCCATGCCACTGATGGACTTTTACGGGGTTCCCGGCACAGCCCGGGCATCCTTTGCGTTTTACAATACACTGGAAGAAGTGGAACAATTATTCACTGCCCTGCAGAAAATCCAGCGCCTGTTTGCCTGATGGAGGTGGAAACATGACAGCCGAAGTCTACACACCAACCGTAGCCGTCACCATGACGCCGACCGCGGTGAAACACGTACGCAAACAACTGGACAAGAAGCCCGAGGCGAAAGGTATTCGCCTGGCGATCAAAAAAAGCGGATGCTCCGGCTTCAAGTATGAGACCCAGTGGGTGGAAGAAGTCGGCTCGGACGACAAAGTGTTTCACATTGACGGTGTGGACCTGTTCGTCAAAGAAGAGCACCTGCCGCTGGTGAACGGTATCGAGATTGATTTTGTCACGGAGGGGGTTAACTCCCTGTTCCAGTTCCGGAATCCGAATGCTACGGCCGAGTGTGGCTGTGGTGAAAGTTTCACTGTGGCTTAAAGACCTGATTAGCCACTAAATCCACGAAAAAACACGAAAATTAAAAGCTGTGCTACTGCAGTGTCTCTGTTCATTATTTCGTGTTCTTTCGTGGTTTTCGTGGCAAAAATAGCTTTGTAGGTCGGATTAGGCGAAGCCGTAATCCGACAAAAGACAGAACGAACGAGGCCCCAGAAGGCATGCAAGAACGGGAAGTGGTCCTGACCAAACGCGAAGTAGAGGCACGCCTGGTGCCCACCGGCACGGAAATCATGATTCCGTCGGATACCTTTGTGACCATCACGCAGTCACTGGGCGGCAGCTTTACTGTTGCGGTAAACGGCAACCTTGCTCGCATTGAAGGCCACAATGCCGACGCTCTGGGTAAAAAGCCCCTGGAAAGCAGCTTCGACACCCCCGAAGACGGCACCGTGAACGAAAACCAGGTCTGGGAAGCCATGCAGAACTGCTACGACCCGGAAATTCCGGTGAACGTGGTGGACCTGGGCCTGATTTATGAGTGCAAGATCGAGAACGGCACCGAAGACGGCAACCATGTCTACGTCCTGATGACCCTCACCGCTGCCGGTTGTGGCATGGGCCCGGTGATCACCGAAGACGTCAAGACCAAGCTTGAGCACGTGCCCAATGTGGACAAAGTGACGGTTGATCTGACCTTCGACCCGCCATGGAACAACGACATGCTCACCGACGAAGCCAAGCTTGAACTGGGGATGCTGTAAATGACTGCCTCTGCACAGGAATTCATCAACAACCCGCTCGGGAAAGACACCACCCTGGAAGATGTGCTCGACGGCTTCGAATTCCTGGATGACTGGGAAGAGCGTTACGCGTTTATTATCGACCTGGGCAAGCAACTGCCGGCTTTCCCGGATGACGAGCGCACCGAAGAGAACTACGTGCACGGTTGCCAGAGCCAGGTCTGGCTGATTCATCACTATGATGAGGAAAGCGGCAAGCTGTACCTGCTGATCGACTCGGACGCCATCATTGTTCGCGGCCTCGCTGCCATTATTCTGGTGGCACTGAATGGCAAGGCGCCAAGAGACCTGCTGGCAACGGATATCGATGAGCTGTTCGAGCAGCTGGACCTGTTCCGCCACATCTCCCCCACCCGGGGCAATGGCCTTCGGGCCATGGTTGGCAAGATCCGCGATATCGCAGCCGAAACCGCAGCCGCCTGAAAGCAGTGGCCAGTATGTCTACCAGACGATGGCCACGTCATCCCGCTGAATATTGATCTGCCCGCCGGACACAGACATCTCGCCGTTACTGAATTCAGGATGGACGTTGTTCACCGTCATGGTTGTGCGGCTGTCTTGCAGTTCCGGAGTAGCGCCCGGCGAGTCAAAGAAGCTGGCACTGCGGTAGAGTTTCAGTTCATCACCTGGCCTTAACCCGGCCGTGGCCCCGGAATCCAGCGTCACCTTGCGACCGTCTACACGGGTAACCCGGGTAATGAACGGCTGGCATGCCAGGGCATTATTCACCGCAGACGCCATATCCGCCATCAGCCCGCTGACAGCGCGGCCATAACTGGTTTCCTGAAACCCTGCAGACCCGAACCCGTCCGAGGAACCCGGGCCGGCATCCCATCGCGCTTCCGTGGCGAAACGCTCCTGATAAACCGGCGCACCGCTGAATCCATCATAAATCATAAGGTCCGCCACAAACCGCCGGTTCTGGTTTACCGCACCTATGCCCCGCTGCATACGGTCGATAACGGAACTGCCCCAGGCATCAGGGTCCGACACACCGACATCACGGATCACCCCGGCAACCACAAACTGCACACCCAACTCCCGCGCCACGTCAATGACATTGGTCAGGCGGTTGTTGAATTTCTGTTGTGTCGGCGCGTTCAGAAGGTCACTGAACAGACGCTGGGTCGTGGCACCGAACACCTGGAGATCACCACTTCCCCTCAGATCAGCCTGCAACAATTGCGGCAAGATTTCGCCGGCGTCATCAATGCGACCAATACGGGCCTGGTCCGGATACACCATGGGAAATCCGGTCACAGCCACACGCTTCTTCAGCCCACTTGCCTCACCAGCGCTGCAACTTCCGCTTTCAGACATATCGGCCCGCACGGTGACCCTCAGCAGATTGTCGCGGCGATACTCGTCTACCACTTTCACCGACCTGGCTCTCGATGACGAAGCCACCTGCAGACGGGACTCGGTCACCACACCATCCTCCATGGTGTCACGGCTGCTGATCTTCGCCTCATACTGCAGCGATACATCCCGCAATGCGGCCTTTTTGGCTTCCTGACGGGCGCTATCCAGGTCGTTGTTGTGGATGGTGGCATGCCCGACACCCTCCAGCACGACAGCCTGGACATGGGCCGCAAACAACAGCGCTGTAAAAACCGAAATCACCAGCTTCATGAAGATTGGATCTCTCAATCAAGGTAGTAAAGGGAGTCCACGCCGCGGCTCTGAACATCACCGGTGCTGTCGTTACCCCTTGGCATGGGAATCGGGCACAGGTCCTGAACTTCACGGTCAGATACCCGGGAAACACAGGCCCTGAATCTCGGTTCCAGTTTCAGTTCCATCACCGTTTCCACCACGCCGTCACTGTGTTCATTCACGGCCACCATTTTGGCGCCACGAATGTAGCTGTCCACATAGGTGCGGAACATATCGTTCTGCAGCACGAAGTCGTTCACTGTGGAGCTGCCATAGATCACCGTGCCGTAGACCCGTTCCGCCAGGTTGCGGTAGGCGTCCAGCTG
>JBHEPI010000050.1:0-2704 GCA_046260345.1 Marinobacter sp.
TTTCGCGGCGATAATCTTGTCGTGCCACTCCACGGGCCCAGTCTGGTGAACCGACGTGCCCTTTGAATCCACCGCCACCGTTACCGGCATGTCTTCCACCTCAAACTCGTAGATCGCTTCCATACCCAGTTCCGGGAAGGCCACCACTTCCGCGTGCTTGATGGCCTTGGACACCAGGTAGGCCGAACCACCCACCGCCATCAGGTAGACAGCACCAAACTCACGAATAGCATCAATGGCCACCTGACCACGCTCGGCCTTGCCGATCATGCCGGTGAGGCCGGTTTTCTCCAGCATGGTGCGGGTGAACTTGTCCATGCGGGTGGCCGTGGTGGGGCCAGCCGGGCCAACCACTTCCTCGCGCACGGGGTCTACCGGGCCCACGTAATAGATGAAGCGGCCTTTCAGATCCACCGGCAGCTCTTCGCCGCGCTCGATCATGTCCACCATCTTTTTATGGGCCGCATCACGGCCGGTCAGCATCTTGCCGGACAGCAGCACGGTTTCACCCGGCTTCCAGTCTTTCACGTCTTCCGGGGTCACGGTATCCAGGTTCACGCGGCGAACGCTGTCACCCACTTCCCAGGTAATTTCCGGCCAGTCGTCCAGGCTCGGCGGGGTTTGCAGTGACGGGCCGGAGCCGTCCAGCACAAAATGGGCGTGGCGGGTGGCGGCACAGTTGGGGATAATCGCCACCGGCTTGTTGGCCGCGTGGGTAGGATAATCCTTAACCTTCACATCCAGCACCGTGGTCAGGCCACCCAGGCCCTGGGCGCCAATGCCCAGATCGTTCACTTTCTCGAACAGCTCAAGGCGCAGCTCCTCGGCACGGTTAGAGGCACCACGGGCCTGCAAATCATGAATATCAATCGGGTCCAGCAGGGACTCCTTCGCCAGTTCCATGGCCTTCTCGGCGGTACCGCCAATACCGATGCCCAGCATGCCCGGCGGGCACCAGCCAGCGCCCATCTGCGGCACCATTTTCAGCACCCAGTCCACCACCGAATCCGACGGGTTCAGCATGGCGAATTTGGACTTGGCTTCGGAGCCACCGCCTTTGGCGGCTACATGCACATCGACGGTATTACCCGGCACAATCTTGTAGTGGATAATGGCAGGCGTGTTGTCCTTGGTATTGGTGCGCTTGCCGTCCGGGTCGGCGAGGATAGAGGCACGCAGCACGTTATCCGGGTGCATATAGGCCCGGCGAACGCCTTCATTGATGATATCGTCCAGCGCCATATCGGCATCCCACTGCACATCCATACCGACAGTGACAAACACCGTTACAATGCCGGTGTCCTGGCACAATGGCCGCTTGCCCTGGGCGCACATGCGGGAGTTGATCAGAATCTGCGCCATGGCATCCTTGGCCGCCTGGGACTCTTCCCTCTGATAGGCCTCGTACACTGCCTGGATAAAATCTTTCGGGTGGTAGTAGGAAATGAACTGCAGCGCGTCCGCTACGCTCTCGATCAGGTCGTCCTGGCGGATTATGGTGGTCATAGGCGTCTCATCAGGTCTGATTTATCGGTCGGGTTTGTTAAAGTCGAGAAAATAGAAGCGCGAAGTTTACCAGAAAATCCCGAAACGAGGGATCAGACAGAAGGAAACCCGATGACCGACCTCGTACTCACCGAAAAGAAAAACCACATCCTCACCGTTCGCATAAATCGCCTCGACCGGAAGAACGCCCTCACCCACGATATGTACACCGCCCTCGGCGATGCTATCGAACAGGCCCGGGATGACAGCGACATTCGCTGCCTCCTTTATACAGGCAGCGAGGACTGCTTTACTGCCGGCAACGACCTGGGCGATTTCGCCGCCGGCCTGCCGGGAGAATTTGAAGACACCCCCGTGGGCCGCTTCCTGTTCCTGCTGGCCTCCTCCAACAAACCCATCGTTGCAGCCGTCAACGGCCCGGCGGTGGGCATCGGCACCACCATGCTGCTGCACTGTGACATGGTGTTCGCCGGCAACAACACCCGCTTCCAGATGCCCTTCGCCAATCTCGGCCTCTGCCCCGAAGGCGGCTCCAGCCTGCTGCTGCCTTCCTGGCTTGGCCGCGTACGTGCCGCAGAGTTGCTGATGCTGGGCGGTGCCTTCACCGCGGATGATGCCCTGGGCATGGGCCTGATCAACCGGGTGTGTGAGCCGGCACAAACGGAAACCTCCGCACTGGACACCTGCGCACGAATGGCCGCCCAGCCACCGGCCGCTATCCGGGCCACCCGGGAGTTGCTGAACAGGGCGAGCGGCGAAGAATTGAGAGCGACCATGCTGGCCGAAGGCAAATTGTTTGCCGAACGCCTGAAATCCCCAGAAAATGCCGAAGCCATCACGGCCTTCATCGAAAAAAGAAACCCCGACTTCTCAAACTTCAGCTAAGCTCGGAACAGGCGCCCTGAGGGACTCGACAAACGTCTCAGGGGCAACTATTTTTCAATGAAGCCGAACTCCGACTGTGCGGGTGGGCTCCCAATGGTCAGAATCACACTTTAGAGCGATCAACTGTTGCTTAACTGACGTTATAGTCAGAGTTACAGAAAACTTGGCACAGAGCGCTGGCCAGAAATTCAGACAACAGAATAAGCAGAACAGGCCACTGACAAAGGGTTTACCGGATCAGACCGGCCCCGTCAGCTGCCGAACATAACGACACAACAACAGGAAAAGGTTCCACACCCATGTTCAAGAAAAC
>JBHEPI010000068.1:0-5130 GCA_046260345.1 Marinobacter sp.
GCACCCGAACTGACCACCACCATCCAGACCCTGATAAAACAGGAATCACTCCCCGATTCCTACGCCGACACCGTCAAAAAGACTATCCTCCCCCTGGCCCAGCACCTCCACAGCCTCAGACAGGCCCGCAGTGAACCTGTCGTTATCGGCATCCACGGCGCCCAGGGCACCGGAAAATCCACCCTCACGCTGTTTTTAAGGGATCTGCTGACCGCCCACTATCGCCTACCCACGGCGAACTTCTCCCTCGACGACCTCTACCTCACCCGAGCGGAACGGGAGCAACTGGCGCAAGACGTCCACCCCCTGTTTATCACACGGGGCGTGCCCGGCACCCACGATCTGAGCCTGGGCGAGCAGGTGATAGACCAATTGAAAGCGGCCGGCCCGGATTCCGAAACCCCCATTCCAGCCTTCGACAAATCCCGGGATGACCGCCGCCCGCAAGACCAGTGGCCGGTATTCAGGGGCAGGGCAGATATTATCCTGATCGAAGGCTGGTGCATGGGCGCAGAACCCGCAGCCGATGAAACGGAGCTGATGACGCCGATCAACGCCCTTGAGGAGTCTGAAGACCCGGAAGGAATCTGGCGCCGATACGTCAACCGCTGCCTGCAGGGCGACTATGGCCATTTTTTCAGCCAGATCGACAGCCTGATCATGCTCAAGGCACCGTCGATGGAGTGCGTCCTTGAATGGCGCACCTTGCAGGAGCAAAAACTCCGGGGGCAATCCCGTGACGCACCAGAAAAGGGCAAAGGCGGCAAGAGTGATGCACAGCCATTGCGCATCATGAGCGATGACGAGGTCGCCCGCTTCATTATGCACTACGAGCGAATCACCCGCGCCAGCCTGGCTGAAATGCCGGCTCGAGCGGACTGTGTGATTAACGTGGAAGAAGACCACCGCTTCAGTGAACCGCTGATACGACAGCGCCAGTAGAGGATAACGCCATGCCCAGACCCCGCCTGATTATCTTTTCTGACCTGGACGGCACCCTGCTGAACCATCATAACTACGACTGGACCGCCGCCAGGCCTGCTCTGGCACGGCTGGCGGCAGCGGAGATACCGGTGGTACTCAACTCCAGCAAAACCGCCGGTGAGATCCGGGCGCTAAGGGAGGAGTTGGGCAATAACGCGCCCTATATCGTTGAAAATGGTGCAGCCGTGATCATCCCCGCGAACTGTTTTGGACCGGGCCCGGAGCAGGTGGAGACTTTTGGGGCATCCCGGGAAGACGTTCTCGCGATACTCGCACAGCTGCGAGACGAGGGCTTTCAGTTCCGCGGTTTCAGCGACATGAGTGAGTCAGAGCTGGCCCGCCGCGCCGGCCTGACTGAGTCAGTGGCGGGGCTGGCGAAGGACCGGGCCGGCACCGAGCCGCTTTTGTGGGAGGGGGACGAAGAAGCCCTGGAGGCTTTCAGGCAGAAACTCGCCGCACAGAACTGCCGCCTGGTACAGGGCGGGCGCTTTCTTCACGCCATGGGAACCTTCGATAAAGCCGATGGGGTCCGGTTTTTGCTGGATAAATACAAGTGGCATTACGCCGCCGAGAAAATCGTCGCCATCGCGCTGGGTGATAGCCCCAATGATCAACACATGCTGGAAGAAGCGGATATTGCGGTCATTATCAGAGGCGTGCAGTCAGACAGCATATCGCTGCCTTCCCAGAGCAGGGCAATACGCTCCATCAAGGAGGGCCCTGCAGGCTGGAATGAATGTGTACTGAATCTGCTGATTGAGTACGGTTACTGAAACCACAGGAGCTCCGCCATGGGCGACTTTTATCAGAACGGCATCATAACCACCCTTCACAATCTCTGCCGTCGGCCAGTGGAAGAGCTGGAAGCGGAATTGATGAGCTTTCGCAAAGCCCGGCCCATGTCGCTGGTACTGCCTTCCCTGTATTCGGAACTGGAAGGCCCGGCGCTGAAGAACATTGTGACGGAACTGGCCAAAGTGCCGTACCTGGAGCAGATCGTCATTGGTCTGGACCGGGCTAACGAGCAGGAATACCGGCACGCCCTGGAGTATTTCTCGGAACTGCCCCAGCACGTGCGGGTACTCTGGAACGACGGGCCCCGGTTACAGGCGCTGGACCTGAAGCTGCGGGAGCAGAGCCTGGCACCCACAGAAATGGGCAAGGGCAGAAACGTCTGGTACTGCTTCGGCTATGTGCTTGCCTCCGGCATGAGCAAATCGGTGGCCCTGCACGACTGTGACATACTGACCTATTCCCGGGATCTGGTGGCACGGCTGATCTATCCGGTAGCCAACCCCAATTTCAACTACATGTTCTGCAAAGGCTATTACGCCCGCGTGGCGGATGGAAAAATGAATGGCCGGGTCAGCCGCCTGCTGGTGACGCCGCTGATCCGCGCATTGAAAAAAGTGTGCGGCCCCAACGATTTCCTGGATTATCTGGACAGCTACCGCTACCCCCTGGCCGGGGAGTTCTCCTTCCGGACAGATGTTGTTGAAGACCTGCGCATCCCCAGCGACTGGGGACTGGAAGTGGGTGTGTTGTCGGAGATGAAGCGCAACTACGCCACCAATCGCCTGTGCCAGGTGGATATCGCTGATACCTATGACCACAAGCACCAGGAGCTGTCGCCGGAAGACGCCAGCCGCGGCCTGTCGAAAATGAGCACGGACATCAGCAAGGCCCTGTTCCGCAAGCTGGCCACTAACGGCGAAATCTTCTCCAATGAAAAATTCCGCACCATCAAGGCCACCTATTTCCGTATTGCTCTGGATTTCGTGGAAACCTACCAGAGCGATGCCATCATCAACGGTCTGAGCTACGACCGCCACAAGGAAGAGAAAGCCGTGGAACTGTTCGCCCAGAACGTGATGCTGGCCGGAGCCTACTTCCTCGACAACCCGATGGATACGCCCTTTATTCCCAGCTGGAACCGAGTCACCAGCGCGATTCCGGATATCAAGGAACAACTGATGGACGCCGTGGAACTGGACAACCAGGAGTATCGCTAGTGGACATCGGGCCGGAGCAGCAACCATGAGCAACACCCTGCATCACAAGCTCGCCACCATGCTGGACGTGGTTTATCCGGAGGTTGATACGGAGTGCCTGGCCGATCAGCTGCTGACCACCATGGGCCTGCAACCGGACACGTCGGCGCCACCCGCCCACCAGAATAACTGGGATGAGGCCGACGTGATGCTGATTTCCTACGCAGACACGGTGCAAAGGGAGAATGAAAAGCCTTTGCAGACCCTGTACCAGTTTCTGGAGGACTGCCTGAAGGACACGGTTTCGGCGGTGCACATTCTTCCGTTTTTCCCCTACAGCTCGGACGACGGTTTCTCGGTGATGGACTACCTGGCAGTCAACGAGTCCCATGGCGATTGGGAGGATATCGAACGCATTGCCGGCGGCTATAAACTGATGGCAGACCTGGTGATCAACCACATGTCTGCCCGCAGCCGCTGGTTCGAAAATTTCAGGAAGCGGGTTGATCCCGGCAAGGACTACTTCTTCGAGGCCAGGCCCACGGACGATCTGAGTGCAGTCGTCCGGCCCCGCACATCGCCCCTGCTTAACGCAGTGCAGACGGACGATGGCGAGCGTTACGTGTGGTGCACCTTCAGTGAAGACCAGGTGGACCTGAATTTTGCCAACCCCCGGGTGCTGAACGAATTCGTGGGCATTATCCGCTATTACCTGGAGCGGGGCGTGACCATTTTCCGGCTGGATGCGGTGGCGTTTTTGTGGAAGGAAGTGGGCACGCCGTCGATTCACCTGCGGCAAACCCACGAACTGATCAAGATTCTGCGGGTGCTCATTGAGCATCACACACCGCAGGGCGTGGTGATCACTGAGACCAACGTCCCCAATCGGGAGAACCTGACCTACTTTGGCAACGCCAACGAAGCCCATGTAATCTATAACTTCTCACTGCCGCCACTGCTGATCAACACTCTGGTTACCGGCAACTGCCGGCACCTGAAAACCTGGCTGATGAGCATGCCGCCGGCCCAGATGGGTACCACTTACCTGAACTTTATCGCTTCCCACGACGGGGTAGGGCTGCGCCCCACGGATGGATTGCTGACGGACGAGGAAAAGCAGCGGCTGATCAATACCATGGAATCCTTCGGCGGCAAGGTGTCCTACCGGCGCACACCGGATGGCAAAGACCAGCCCTATGAAATGAACGTAGCGCTGTTTGATGCTCTCAAAGGCACGGCAGAGAAAGGGGCGGATCACTGGCAACTGCATCGCTTCATCTGTGCCCACACTATCATGCTGGCGCTGGAGGGAATTCCCGCATTCTATATCCACAGCCTGCTGGGCACTGAAAACGATCACGACCGGGTCGAGAATACCGGCCGGCTGCGCTCGATCAATCGCGGGCAATGGAATCTGGAAACGCTTGAGGCCGAACTGGCAGACCCGCTGAGCCACCATCACAAGGTGTTCACCGAGATGAAGCGGCTGATCAGCCTTCGTCGCAGGCAACCGGCTTTCCACCCCAACGCCACCCAGTTCACCCTGCACCTGGGGCTTCAGCTGTTCGGCTTCTGGCGCCAGAGTATGCGCCGCGACCAGTCCATCTTCTGCATTCACAACGTCACTGACGAGGTTCAGCAGGTATCCCTGGGCGATATCAACCTGATCGGCACCGACCAGTGGCAGGACCTGATTTCCGGGATGAAGATTGATGACCTGTCCGGCTGCCTGACCCTCAAGCCCTACCAAAGTGTCTGGCTGTCGAACCGGGAATGATGGCAGAATGCGCCGATGCCATCGAGCCATCAACCACACATCCTGCTTCTATCCGCCTACGACGCCGGCAGCCACAAGCGCTGGCGTGAACAGCTCGTAGGCAGTCAGCCTGACTTTCACTGGGACGTGCTGGCATTACCGCCCCGGTTCTTCCGCTGGCGAATTCGCGGTAACGCCCTGACCTGGCTGCAGGAGCCGGCGTTAAAGGCGCACTACGATCTGCTGATTGTCACTTCTATGGTGGATCTGGCGTCCCTGAAGGGGTTTCATCCCCACCTGGCACGAACCCCGACCATTCTTTACATGCACGAGAACCAGTTCGCCTATCCGGACTCCGGCCGGCAGCATTCCAGCGCCGAGCCGAAAATGGTCAACCTT
>JBHEPI010000070.1:0-20038 GCA_046260345.1 Marinobacter sp.
GCCGCCTCCAGGCCGGTTCCGCAGGCCTGCTGAATATCGTAGGCCGGGGTTTCAGGCGCCAGGCCACTGCTCAGGGCAGACTCACGGGTCAGGTTGAAGTCCCTTGAGTGCTTTATAACGGCGCCGGCAACCACCTCGCCCATACGCTGCCCCTGCAGGCCAAAGCGATCGACCAGGCCCCGCAGGGCGGCGGTCAGCAGCTCCTGATTACTGACTTTGCTGTAAGCCGTGTTGGAACGGGCGAAGGGTACCCGGTTACCGCCAATCACGGCGACCCGGCGAACGCCAGTGGTAGCCGCCGCGGTCTTTTTCGGTGCCGTGGTTTTCTTTTGGGTGCTTTTCGGTGCCTGTGCCATGATGGTGTCCTGTCTGATCGGGTGTATTCATTGCGTTGCAGTTTAGCGCCGGGGGGCCGTGGCTCATTGGCATCCCTGACAGTAACGGGGGAGCGTTGAGTCAATCCAAATACGGCCCGATTCTTTAACCTGTACGCCGATATTCGTTTTGCAAAAGGAAAATGCCATGTCTGATATTTATCTTAAATTCGTCAACACTCCGGTGGGCAGAACCACCGCCCAGACGCTCGGGCTGCCCTCCCCTGTCCCCCTGAAACGCCGCAAGCGCGCGGATCAGCCATTTATCGAAGGCGATGTGCTGATCGGCGCTGCCAATGGCAGTAAAGCCATTGGCGCTGTTGCCAGCCTGCTGGGCGCCAGCCCGGCGACCCTCTTTTATGCCAGTGCTGTCAATACTCTGACCGATTCCGCCAAAGGCGGCAACAAAGCCGAGCCACTGCCACTGAATACCGACATCGAACGCAAATTCTCGGCGCTGGTATTCGATGCCAGCGGCATGAAAGACACCACTGACCTGAGAGCCGTTTACGACTTCTTTCACCCTACCATCCGCAAGCTGGCAGGCAATGGCCGTGTGCTGGTGATCGGGCAGGACCCCGCCACCTGCCGGCAGCCGGCCAAAGCAGCCGCACACCGTGCCCTGGAAGGTTTCGTACGCAGTGTTGGCAAGGAAGTCGGCAAGAAAGGCGCCACCGCCAACCTGCTGTGGATTTCTCCCGGCGCGGAAAAGCAACTGGACTCCAGTGTGCGCTTCTTCCTGTCGGCCCGGTCAGCCTATGTGTCCGGCCAGGTTGCCCGTATCGGCAAGAGCACAGAAGCGCCCGCCACCAACCCTGTGGCTCCGCTCAGTGGAAAAGTCGCTCTGGTAACCGGTGCCTCACGAGGTATAGGCGCCTCCATTGCCGAAACCCTGACCCGGGACGGCGCCACGGTGATCGGCCTGGACATTCCGCCGGCGATGGAAGACCTGCAAAAAGTCATGAGCCCGCTCAAAGGCAAGGCCCTTGCCTGCGATATTACCGATGATAAAGCACCACAACAGATAGCAGATTTCGTGAAAGAGCACTTCGGCGGCATTGACCTGGTTATCCATAATGCCGGCATCACCCGTGACAAGACCCTGGGCAATATGCCGGACCACTTCTGGGACATGACCATCGCTGTGAACCTGACGGCCGAAGAGCTGATCGATGAAGAACTGATTCACCGGGAACTGCTGCGGGAGAACGGCCGCATTGTGTGCATCTCCTCCATCAGCGGCATTGCCGGCAATTTCGGCCAGACCAATTACTCCACCGCCAAAGGCGGTGTGATCGGCTATGTCGAAGCCATGGCAAAACAGGTGAAGAACGGCGTAACCATCAACGCCGTCGCCCCCGGCTTTATCGAAACCCAGATGACCGCCGCCATGCCCATCACCATCCGCGAAGCCGGCCGGCGCATGAACAGCCTGTCACAGGGTGGTTTACCGGTAGACGTGGCCGAAGCCATCGCGTGGTATTGCAACCCGGCATCGAACGGGGTGAACGGCAACGTAGTAAGGGTTTGCGGGCAGTCGTTGATTGGTAAATAGGGAATTTGTCGAAAGGTGTAGGTCGGATTGGTGATGTCGGATTACGGCTTCGCCTAATCCGACCTACATAAAACCCACACACCCGTAGGTCGGATTAGCCGCAGGCGTAATCCGACATCCCAAAACGTCAGGTGCCAAAAAAACATTCGGGGGAAATAAAAATGGTGGGTGGTACTGGGATCGAACCAGTGACCCTCGCCTTGTAAGGGCGATGCTCTCCCAGCTGAGCTAACCACCCGGGATCTGGACAACAAAAAATGGCGGAGCGGACGGGACTCGAACCCGCGACCCCCGGCGTGACAGGCCGGTATTCTAACCAGCTGAACTACCGCTCCGCATCAATCCGGGCCTGGGCGGCCTCAGGGATCTATAACCGGACGGGGTGGCCCGGTGATGCTGAAAAGTGGTGGGCGGTACTGGGATCGAACCAGTGACCCTCGCCTTGTAAGGGCGATGCTCTCCCAGCTGAGCTAACCGCCCACTTTCACAGCGCACTGGTGAGTCAGCGTTGCTGTCTCGACCAAGTGAGACGCGCATTTTAAGCATTTGTCTGACGGTGTCAAATTTTTTCCGGGATTTTTCTGAACAAACCCACAAGCTCTTATGAAATGTGTATTTTCTGATCAGGCCTGTTTATCACCAGCGGCCTTTTTAGCACCTTCAACTACTTTGAGCCTGGCGCTTTTCTGGCCTGCCTGCCGAGCCTTTCGATGGAGCGAAATCTCACTGACCCGGGGCTTGCGATCTTCCGGCAGGGCGCGCTCCGCCAGCGAACAGTTCAGATGTTCGAGCCGCTTTCCGAGGTCTTCCGAAAGCCTGCGAAATGTGTGTTGCAATGAATCCTTCAGCGCCATGTTTCCGCGACCCTGTTTTGTCTGACGTCCTTCAGTCTAGTAACAGTAACGGAAAACAACAATTCACCGGAGGCCACGCTTTGCGCCTCAGAATATCCACCAACCGTCACCGGCCTCCGCTTCTTCCCGGCGTTTGCGTTCCTGCTCAAGTGCCGCGTAATCCTGCTCAAGCTCTCTCAGCTTGCGGTCACTCTCCAGCGACTCTTTCGGGCCACCACCAAAGGGCCAGTACCAGGGCGCCTCTTCATATTTCCCTTCTGCCTTCAGACGCTCGATTTCCGCCTCACGCTCCTCTTCGAGCAACGCCAGGTTGCGTTCGTAATCGCCGTCCTCATTCACCTCTACAATCGACACAGCTGCGTGGTTCGGCGCCAGCAGGTCGCTGTTGAGAAAACGCGTAGAGACGATTTCATCAGCCTGCATGGCATACTCCCGCGTGACCAACTGCAAATCACCCGATGTCAGTGGGTGATCTTCGGCCAGTTCAGGGTGGATGTTCTCGGGCTCGTCCAGTTCGTTATAACGCAGGTAATAGATCTTGCCCGGCTCTACCTTCAGGCTGGCATCAGCAATCAGGCTGAGGCTGAAGGAGTTCAGCCCCTCGAGCCCCAACAATGGCCGACGGATGGCGATGTGACGTTCGCCGGGGGCAACCTCAAGCCAGGTAAAGCTGTCATTACGGATATTGAAGTAGTGGTTGTCGTCGATATAGACGCTCGGGGCTTCTATTTCATCAGCCGCCCACTCTGAGTGGGTGCGATAGAAATACAGAACCGCATGGCTGCGATCCCACTGATCGTTATCGATATGGACAAAATCATGCCCGGATACCGGATGCAGGAACGAGCCCACGCTCTTGCCGATGGACTGGTACACCGTGCAGCCTGAGCCGGAAACCAGCACAAAAACCGTTAACACCGCTGCCACAAAACGGGAAAGACCGGGAAAAAGAAATCGGGTTTTCATTGTTATTCACTCTTCATCCTTTCGCGAGTTGCCCCGATCATAACAACTGCCTGCTTGCGGAACTGAGAGCTACCGCAAGGGATGAATACAAACTGTTACACAGCACCAAAGGCCCGGCCACAGCAGTGCGGGCAAATATCAGGGCATGCTACTGCCCTGATATCTGCGAGCGCAGATCACTGACCTCCTCGGACAGCCGCACCAGCCGCGACGTTAACTGGGATCGGGACGAATCGATCGCCTCAACTCTCTCCACAAGCTCGGACAGATCACCACGAACCGCCTCCAACTGATCACCACCGGACAACTCCTCTGTTGCATTTTCCAGGGCGGCAATCCGGCTTTCGAGCCCATCAATGGTCAGCTTCTGCTCACGCTCAAAGCGCACCAACTGTCGCTCAACCAGTTTGTCGACACCGTCGAGGGATTCATCAAGCTCAGTAAGCCTGGAGGCATTCTTCTGGCCGGCTTCACGAACCTCCGTGACCTGCTTTTCAAGGTCGGATGCGACTTCTTCCATCCGGGACGCGAGATCCGCCTCCAGCTCATTCAGCGATGTCGTCAGCTCTTCCCGGTCGCTCTTGCCACTTTCAACATCTGCCTGCAAAGACTCCAGCGTTGACTGATGATCATCCAGTCGCTTGCGGTTGCGGTCGTTGGCCACCCCCCAGAGCTTGCGGATTTCGCTGTCCGCAGTATCGAGGCGCTCATCCTGATCGGACAACCGGTCTTCGATGGACTGTCCCTTTTCCTGCAGACTCTCCCCGGTCTCGGAGAGCTCCCCTTCAAACCTCGCCAGGGCAAGCTTGCTCTGCCGCGCCCAGTAATCTGCCTCTTCCAGCTGACCCTCCAGCGTCTGGATCCGCTGTTCCTGCTGGTACCAGCCGGCCCCGGCAGCGCCTGCGACAATCAGCAGACCAATACCCAACATTACCCCCCGGCCCGAACCACCGCCACCGGAGGACTTGCCTTCCTGTTTCCGGCTGCCACCTCCGCCGGTACCAGCCTGCGCGGGCGGTTCGGGCTTTTTGGCGCCCGCTGCAGTCGCCTTCTTGCCAGCTTGCGGTTCCCGCTGGGCAGAAAGACCTTCTTCACGCTTGGTGCCAGCGCGCACTTCATCATCATCCGGACGGATCGGTTCCATAACAGCTCCAGGATATGGACGGTAAGGGTAATAAGGCCTGATAATACCCGTACCTGGCGACACAGCAAAATGAAGGCCGGGAAAGGTACACCCGGGCGACGCCAAACCATCGTCTGTTTGCATGGCCACAGGGCCTTACATACAATGGCCGGCTTTCTCACACATCAGGACTGTTGCATATGCAGCCGCTTGTAGGACTCATCATGGGCTCAAAGTCAGACTGGCCCACCATGGAACATGCCGCCGGGATGCTGGACAAGCTGGGCGTGCCTTACGAGACAAAGGTTGTCTCTGCCCACCGTACACCAGACCTGCTGTTTGATTACGCCAAAACCGCCGCCGACCGCGGCCTGAAGGTCATCATCGCAGGCGCCGGCGGTGCCGCCCATCTGCCTGGCATGGTTGCTTCACAAACGTCACTGCCGGTCCTCGGTGTTCCTGTGCAATCCAAAGCGCTCAACGGTCTCGATTCTTTATTGTCCATCGTACAGATGCCCGGCGGTATTGCAGTCGGCACTCTGGCTATTGGTAAAGCGGGTGCCACTAATGCAGGTCTTTTAGCGGCCCAGATTATCGGAACTTTCAGCGACGATGTCCGTAAGGCGGTCGATGAATTCCGCGCGAACCAGACGCAGACGATTCTGGATAATCCTGATCCCAGTGACCAATAATATGTAATCGGCCCGGGTGCAGGAGCGGGTGGGGAACGTTTTCCAAAACACGCTGTAAATACGTCCATGTACGCTTGGGCTCCGCCATCCATGGCTCCGCACAGTTTTGGAAAACGTTCCCCACCCACTCCCCGAACTTTTTCAGATGCCTATAATTTGGCAGGAGACAACAGATGAGAATTGGTGTTTTAGGGGCTGGTCAGCTTGGGCGCATGTTGGCGCTGGCGGGGTACCCACTGGCCAAGACGTTTGTTTTCTATGATATGTCGGGCAGTCCCAGTGCAGGTCTGGGCGAAGTCATCATTGATAGGGATGGCAGTTACCTGAACGATTTTATCTCTCGCGTAGACCGTGTCACCTACGAATTTGAACATTTGCCGGTGAACGTGGCGGAGCGAATCGCCAGGGAAAAACCGGTTCACCCCTGCCCCCGCGCCCTCCAGGTCTGCCAGAACCGCGAAGCTGAAAAAACGTTGTTCGGAGAACTCGGCATCCCGACACCCGAATGGAAAATAGCAGACAGCGCAGAATCCCTGCAGGCTGCCGCTGAAGAGCTGGGCTGTCCGGTTGTCGCGAAATCCAACACCGAGGGTTATGACGGCAAGGGGCAGGCGGTTCTGCGCTCACCGGAAGAAGCCGCAGCCGCGTGGCAGTCCATCGGGCACCCTCGCCTGATCGTGGAAAAGTTTGTCGACTTCCGCCGCGAGGTTTCCGTCATCGCGGTACGCGCCGAAGACGGCGAACTCGCCTTCTACCCCATGGCGGAAAACACCCACCATGAAGGCATCCTGCGCTATTCCATTGCACCCGCACCGAAGCTTGAAAAACACGTTCAGGAAGACGCCGAGCGCTACATCAAGGCGCTGTTGAACGAGCTGGATTACGTCGGCGTGCTGGCGCTTGAGCTGTTTGAAACCGCCGAGGGTCTGGTGGCTAACGAGATGGCCCCGAGGGTTCACAACTCAGGCCACTGGAGCATTGAAGGCTCGATGACCAGCCAGTTCGAGAATCATATTCGCGCAGTCAGCGGCCACCCGCTCGGAAGCACGGAGCCACGGGGCGTGAGCTGCATGATCAATATTATTGCCGAGCATGGTGACATTGAACGAATCCTTGAACTGCCTTACGCTCATCTAAACCTCTACAATAAAGGCGAGCGCCCGGGGCGGAAACTTGGACATGTGACCGTTCTGGCGGACAGCTACGAAGAATTGGTATGGCGGGCAAAAAACTGCGCCCAGTTTTTGCCCGGCTGTCCGGACTTTGACAGCACGCTAACGGCAAGGGGTTGATTTAGCTCAAACCGCCCCTATATTTATGGGTTACACACACATAAACAGAGAGAACCAGGGAGAACGACCTCATGGCATTTGAACTTCCCGCACTGCCGTATGAAAAAAACGCACTGGAACCGCACATCTCTCAGGAAACCCTTGAGTATCATTATGGTAAGCACCATAACACCTACGTTACCAAGCTCAACGGCCTGATCGAAGGTACAGACAACGCCAACAAGTCGCTTGAAGACATCATCAAGAGCGCCAGTGGCCCGCTGTTCAACAACGCAGCTCAGGTCTGGAACCATACCTTCTACTGGCACTGCCTGAGCCCGAACGGTGGTGGTGAGCCTACCGGTGCTGCCAAGGATGCCATCGAGAAAGCCTTTGGCTCCTTTGAAGATTTCAAGAAAGAGTTTAACGACAAAGCCGCCAACAACTTTGGTTCAGGCTGGACCTGGCTGGTAAAGAAGGCCGATGGCAGCGTAGCCATCGTTAATACCAGCAACGCCGAAACTCCGCTGACCACAGCAGACAAGCCGGTACTGACAGTTGATGTCTGGGAGCATGCGTATTACATCGATTACCGCAACTCCCGCCCGAACTACCTGGAAGCGTTCTGGAAACTCGTTAACTGGGATTTCGTTAACGACAACCTGGCGTAACAACGCTCCGGAAGCCGTGCAGTAACACCTGCACCAGAACGCCCGCAAATTTGCGGGCGTTTTTGTATCCGGTCAGCGGTCCTGCATTACAAAATGATACACCTGAACCCTGAAATATCTGGAAAAATTGCCGATACTGAATGCAGTAACTGAAAACTGATCCATACTTGTAACATAACAAAAGACCGGGAGTACCCTCGCCACAGAACCATGGTGCCGGGTCTCATTCAGTTGAAATAATTCACACAGGCCTTCATGCAAAATTCCTTTGAGGTAGAACATCGCCTGGGATACCGAGTACTGCGATGGGTACTGGCTGTTGCGCTAATCAGCGGAATTGTGGTCAGCACCATTCAGGTTATCCTGGATGCGAGGCGCGTATCTGCCTCACTCGATGAGCAGGCAAAACAGACCATGGCACTGGTTGTGGACGCCTCTACCCAAGCCGTTTTCAGTATCGATGCCGACCTGGCCCAACAGGTGGTTGACGGTCTGTTCGCCCAGGAAGCCATTCGTCTGGCACGCATTACCCACCCTGACGGTGAAGCTCTCGGCCGCCGTAACCGCCCGCTTAAGGAGAGCACCTTCCGACCCATTACCGACCCGATTTTCGGCGCCGAGCGTAACTACCGACAGGAACTCTCCCGCAGCGGCAACGCCGGTGGCAGGAATGTGTACGGCTACCTTGAGCTGCATTATGACACCGGCCCGGCCGCCCGCACCTGGCTTGAGCGTGCCTCGTTCACCTTCGGCTCCGGCATTGCCATTGCGGTGATTCTCGGGATGGTTCTGTTTGTTGTTTTCCACCTGCTGCTTACCCGCCCGCTGTTACGCATTGTTCAGTCGGTGAAACAGGTAAACCCGGAGCACCCGGACGATAACCTCATCCATCTTCCCCAGGGCCATCAGAAAGACGAACTGGGGCTCTGGGTGAATGCCACCAACAAGCTGCTGGTGGCCATTGGTGACAGCCAGACCCGACACCGGGAAGCAGAGGACCGGGTTAGCCGGCTTGCCAGGTACGACCAGCTCACCGGCCTGCCAAGCCGGGATACGTTTATGAAGCTCCTCCAGACGGACATCGAAGAAGCCCGGGAAAACCGGTCCGTGCTGTCCCTGATCTGCTGTGGCATTGACGATTTCAAGTCCATCAACGAGCAGTTTGGCTTCCGCACCGGTGACCTGATCCTTCAGACAGTGGCTGACCGCCTTACCCAGATGCTGGGGGGCACCCGCTTTACCATCGCCCGGCTGGGCAGCGACCAGTTTGTGATCGTGGAAAAGAGGCTGAGGGACGGGTTCCAGGCAGCAAACACCGCCGACCGGATTCTGGCCTCCCTGAGCAGCCCGATGATTTTTGAAGACCAGACTGTCACCATGACAACAACCCTGGGTATTGCCCTGTTCCCGGGCGATGCAGAAAAGGGCGACCGCTTACTGCAAAGCGCCGAGCAGACCATGGCACTGGCCAAGGAAAGCGGACACAACTACTTCCAGTTCTACGTTGCCAGCGTTGACCAGGAGATCCGTGAGCGCAAACAGCTTGAGAAAGACCTCTCTGCAGCCCTGAACAATCACCAGTTCCATCTGGTCTACCAACCCCAGATTAACCTGGAAACCCGTCGTATTATCGGTGCAGAAGCGTTGATCCGCTGGGAGCATCCGAAAAAAGGTCTCATACCTCCAGACGATTTTATCCCTGTTGCCGAGATGAATGGCAGCATCGTAAAGATCGGCCAATGGGTGCTTGACCAGGCCTGCTGGCAGGCAGCCCGCTGGGCCAGTGATGGAATGCCACTGCGGATTGCCATCAACCTGTCAGCCGTGCAGCTGCGCCAGGATTCCATCGTGGACGACATCCTGGACACCCTGAAGCGGCACAACATTCCCGCTGGCCGGCTTGAACTGGAAGTGACAGAGACCAGTTTCATGACCAACCTGGAAGAGGCCGTGGAAAAACTGAAACGCCTCCACAGGGCCGGTATCAGCATCGCCGTGGATGATTTTGGAACCGGCTATTCGTCGCTGACCTACCTCAAGCGCATGCCGGTACAGCACCTGAAGATCGACAAACAGTTCATCCGCGACCTGCTGATCAACGAAGAAGATACCCGGATTGCCAACACCATCATCGACCTTGGCAAGAGCCTTAACCTGACCGTTGTGGCGGAAGGTGTCGAAACGGCAGAACAGGAATACTACCTTGCTCAAAGGGGATGCCAGCTTGCGCAGGGATATTTCTTCAGCAAACCACTCAGACCCCGCGATTTTGAGAAGTTCGTCGCCAGCTTTCACGATAAAATCTTGGAGAATAATGCCTGAGCAGTGAACACCCAACCTGATCCCCCAGCATGCCAGGAGTCGCCATGGAAACCACGCTGATCGGCCTGATCGTTATTGCGGTCGTCGTTGTCTATATCGTTTTTATCTACAACCGTCTGGTTTCCCTGCGTAACCAGTTCAAGAACGGCTTTGCCCAGATCGATGTTCAGTTGCAGCGCCGCCATGACCTGATCCCCAACCTGGTGGAATCCGCCAAGGCCTATCTCTCCCATGAGCGCAACACCCTCACCGAGGTGATGCAAGCCCGCAACAATGCCGTCAGTGCCCAGAAAGATGCCGCCGGCGACCCGGCCGATGGCGGCAAGATCCAGCGCCTGGGCAGTGCCGAGAACATGCTGTCCAAAGCCCTTGCCAATTTTTATGCCGTAGCGGAGAACTACCCGGAACTGAAAGCCAATGAAACCATCCAGCAACTGATGGAAGAGCTCTCCAGCACCGAGAACCGCGTGTCATTCGCACGCCAGGCCTACAATGACGGCGTCATGAGCTACAACATCTTCCGCGAACAGTTCCCCAACAACATCGTGGCCGGACTGTTCGCCTTCAAGCCGTCTTCCCAGCTGGAACTGGAATCCCCTGAGGCCCGCCAGGCACCGAAAGTCGCCTTCTGAGGCCTACTGCCATGGCACACCAGGGATTTTTCCAGCGCCAGGCCAGCGCGCGCCGGAACACAGGGGTACTGGTCATCCTGTTTCTGGCAGCGGTGACCCTTATCACGCTTTGTATCTGCCTCGTGGGCTATCTGGTGACCCGCAGCGAAACCACCGGCCTGGCTTTTGCAGACTGGCTGATCAGCCGTCATGGCCTGTACACCGCGCTGGCGGTGGTTGGTCTTATCGGGATTGGCTCACTGATCCGCTGGGCCGACCTGGCCGGTGGCGGGGATCGGGTGGCAAAAATGGTCGGAGCCCGGGCCATCGACCCGGACACCAGAGACGCAGACGAACGCAAATTGCGCAACATTGTCGAAGAAATGGCGATCGCCAGCGGCGTGAGCGTGCCGGATCTTTACGTGATGGACCACGAGACCGGCATTAACGCGTTTGTGGCCGGCTATACGCCCGGTGAAGCCGTTATGGTGGTAACCCATGGTGCCCTCACCCAGTTAAGCCGTGACGAGCTTCAGGGCGTGGTCGCCCACGAATTCAGCCACGTTCTCAATGGCGACATGCGCCTCAACGTCCGCCTGATCGCAATTCTGGCCGGCATTCTCATGATCGGGCAGATCGGCGCCTTCCTGCTGCGCATATCTTTCTACCGCACCGGCCTGTCCACCAGAGCATCCCGGGACAGGCGCGGCCAGGCAGTTTTCGGGCTCGTTGGGCTGGCACTGCTGGTCATAGGCTATGTCGGCGTGTTTTTCGGGCGGCTGATACAGTCTGCGGTTTCCCGGCAACGGGAGATGCTGGCAGACGCCTCCTCGGTGCAGTTTACCCGCAATCCCGAAGGCATTGCCGGCGCCCTCTTCAAGATCGGCCTCAAAGGGGGCTATCTGGAAACAACCAGCCATGCCAGCGACATGAACCACATGTGTTTTGGCGAAAGCACGCGGATGAAATTTACCGCCTTGCTGGCGTCCCATCCGCCGGTTCAGGAGCGCATCGAGGCCATACAGCCGGGCATGTTCGCGCGGCTTCGTAGCCGCCTGCGGGATACCGAGCCGGAGGCAACGCTGAGGTCCGCTGGCTCAACGCCTTCCCGATCTCCCCTCCCGGAATCTGCAGCCGGCTTTGGCAGCGGAAGCACAGGCAGTACCTCACCACTGGCCAGCCAGTCTCCGCAGAAGATGTCCGATACGGTGGGCACGGTTAACCAGCGCAGCGAAGACTACGCGGTAACCCTTCTGAACAGCCTGCCGTCCACCTTCCGCAACCTGCTATACACCCGTGCCGGCGCCATCCAGCTGTGCTACGCACTTCTGGTTTACCAACTGCCCGCACAAACACGACAGCATAACCTGGAGCTGATCGAAGCCGGTTCAATCCTTGCTCCCAATCCGGAACTGCTGGGCAAGCTGCTACCGGCACTGGCATCAATGGGCCCGGGTGTGCGATTCCCGGCGCTGGAACTGGCCATGCCTGCGCTGCGCAAACTGGACCCGGACGAACGCAGCCTGCTGATGGCCAGCACCGAAACACTGATCAGGGCCGACAACCGCCTGAGCCTCTTTGAGCTGGCCCTGCATACGTTCCTGCGCCGACACCTGGCCGCTGACTCCGCGCGGGTGGTACCGGTGCGCTACCGCAGCTACCGGCCGGTGACGGCACAGTTGCAGGTGGTATTCAGCCTGATGGCAAGAGCGGGCGCAGACGATGGCCGCAACAGGCAGACACTTTTTGACCAGGCCATGGCCGGATTTACAACGGGACAGGAAAAGCCGGAGTTGCTTACGGAGGTGTCAGTAACGCGTCTGTGGCAGGCCCTGAAGACACTGAACGCCCTGTCACCACTGCTCAAGCCGGGCATTATTGATGCTTGTGGCCACTGCGTGCTTGCCGACGGGCAGGTTAAAACCACCGAATATGAGCTGATCCGCCTGGTGGCGGATCAGCTGGACTGCCCGATGCCGCCACTTCAGGCCTGAGCTTCTGTGCAACCACCAGTGGTCAGTCAATCCGTTGCTGGAACAGAGAGTCTTTGGTCGGCGGGTTTTCCGGGTCCGGAAGCCCCAGCTTCTTGCGCACACTCAGGTTGATATCCCAAAGACTCTTGAACTTTTCATCCGTGGCAGCCACGGATTCAGCTTTGCCAAGCATGATGGTCGGGCGCAGGAACACCAGCAGATTACGCTTTACCCGGCGCTCCGACTCTGACGAGAACAACCGGCCCAGAACCGGAATATCCCCCAGAAGCGGCACCTTGCTCTTGTTCACCTGGAGGTCATCCGTTGTCAGGCCACCGAGGACGATGGTTTCTCCGTCGTCAGCCAGCACCGTGGTCTTGATCTCGCGCTTGTTGGTGATGATATCCGAAGCCGATTCCACGCTGTCACCAATGTTCTCGGTGGTCTGCTCGACAACCAGACGCACAAGCCCGTCGGAGCTTATAGTCGGCGTAACCTTGAGTGTCAGACCAATATCGCGGCGCTCAATGGTGGTAAAGGGATTGGTCGCGCCGTCACCCGTTACCGTGGACTGCCCCGTCCGGAAAGGCACGTTCTGGCCCACGATAATCTCGGATTCCTGATTGTCCAGCGTAATGATGCTGGGCGTCGACAGCAGATTCGCCGCCGCGGAGGTTGACAGCGCCTGCAACAGCACACCCCAGGAAACACCACCCTCGTTTCGCTCGCCGGCACCGATGGTGACACCGCCAGTCGCCGGTTCGATAATCGAATCAGACAGAATAGCGCCAAGGACATCCCCGAGGCTTCGGCCCACATTATTAAAGTTGCTCCCGGCAATGGGTGTCGAACCACCCGACTCATCGCCTACCGCAAGCTGCACACCCAGGTCCTGCCCCATTTCATCGCTGATCTCGACGATCGCCGCCTCAATCATCACCTGGGCACGGCGCACATCCAGAGCCTCAACGATCATTTCGGCCTCCTGCATCATCGAGGGCTCGCCACGAACAACAAGTGCATTCAGGCCCTCATCGGCGAATACCGAAAAGCCGGTTTTATTTCCGCTTCCCGAGCCCCCTCCGGAACTGCCACTTCCCCCGGAGCCCTCCTTGGCAAGCTCACCCATTACGCCTTTAAGCAGCTCAGTCAGGTTTTCAGCATCCGCATGGCTGAGACGGATAACCTTGGTGGTGCCACCGGTGGCCGAGGGCTGATCAAGCTTGGTAATCAGGGCACGCATCTTGTCGCGGAAGGTTTCATCACCACGAAGAATCAGCCGGTTGCTGCGTTCATCTGCGGTCACACTGTATTTGCGAGCGGCATTCTCACCGCCACCATCACCCAACTCATCCGGTGCCAGTTCCTGCAACAACTCAACCATATCGCCAACCCAGGCCTCCTCCAGCTGGATCACCTCCACTTCATACTTGGAGGGGCTGTCCAGCTCCCTGACGATCTGCTCAATGCGGCGAATATTGGACGAATGATCGCTGATAATCAGAGCGTTAGCGGCAGCCACGCCGGCAAGGTGGCCATACTTGGCAACCAGCGGACGGAGGATGGGAACCAGTTCAAGAGCGTTGGCATTATCAATCTGGATAACACGGGTGATCAGTTGCTCCGACGGCGTTTCCCGGAAGCGCTCCAGCGATTCGGCAGATTGTTTGGCATCCACCTGCTGCACCACCTTGATCACTTCCTCCCCGGGTATGGCCGTAAAGCCGTGTACCTGCAACACCGCCAGAAACAGGTCGTAAATCTCGTCCTTGTTCATCGGAGCACTGGACAGAACCGTCACTTTTCCCTTGACCCTCGGATCTACCACGAAGCTGTAGCCGGTGATATCCGCCACCTGGGTCACGAAAGCACGGATGTCAGCATCCTTAAGGTTGAGTCGCCAGGTTTCATCGTCCTGGCCATAAGCGGCAGACATCAGGGGCAGCAACAGGGCCACAACAAAAGCCCGGAATAGATTGGATCTGTGGTTAAGCATCTGGCGTTATTATCCTGTATCGATTGTTCCGTTCAGCGCCACTGTTCGGGTATGGCATAGTTGACGGTCAGAATGGATCCGTCCCGTTCAATTTCAATTTCCAGTTGCGGCTCCGACCGCCAATTCTCGAAGAGCGTCATGTCCTGCTCAAGGTCACCCAGGCGTTGGCCATTGACGGCTGTAATCACATCGCCGGACCTGAGGTTAACGGCGTTGAGCATGGCATTGGAGCCATCGTAAACATAGCCCGAGCCGCCATCATCGCCCGCCGGGCTCAGGCCGTAAGGCGCAAGAGCGGCTACACCCTGGGAGTCAAGCTGTTCCCTGGCGTCATTCAGGAACTGGTCGGGTGAGGAAGCGACCTGTTCGTCTTCTGCCTCTTCAACCATACTGGCTGATGACTCTTCATCAAATGTCAGGCTTTCATACTGCCCGTTGCGACGGATAAGAATACGGCCGGGTTCCACTTCCGACAGTTCCGCGTTGCCGGGCAATACATCCCCCACGCGGTAGTGCTCTGTTACGCCATTGCTTCCCGCCACTATAGCACCGGAGTCTTCCGGGCGCTCTGCTACCAGCACCCCTTCAAGCCTCAGATCAAGCCGGGTTTCCGGTGCCGAACGGCGAACCACCTCGGCCACTCTCTCCTGCCCTGCGGCCCTGCCGAAGAACTGATGCGCAGCCATGGGTTGCAGGCGCCTGGAAGCCGCGTCCATGGCGCCGCTATCAGCCGACGACGCAACGGCCACTGGCCGGTCATCCCAGGCAATCAGCCACGTAGTCTGCGCCAGTATCCAGGCAAGATAAACCACCAGACCCACCAGCAACAGATTGGCCAGCAGGCGCGGCAGCCTCTGGCCGCCAGGGATTGACGCCGCAGCGATCACAGCGCACCTCCGGGAATCAGCGGTTGTCTGACCCGGAACACCACGTCATCAGGCCCGGCCGAGTCGCTCCATGGTTGATCGGCCAGGTCCACCATTCGTTTGTAAACCCGTAGATCCATCATGCCATTCCAGCGAATTTCCGCATCGGCCGCAGGGCCGTCGCCACCCTGCTCCTCGACCACCAGTGCAACACCGTCAGAGGTGCTGTCGAGCGCGGCCCGCATCGGCGGGAAATCCGCACGCCCCACCGTATCGCCCATCGGCCAGGTAACCTCACCACCGGCCCAGCGGCCTACTCCGTCGGCTCCTGTGATACGCCCCTCCTGCCAGGACACCACCAGCCGATCGATGGTGACATTGCCGTCGATCAAGGCGCCACCACTGCGCCGGATCAGATCCTCGAACTCGGCAACGGTAAGCCTACCCTTCGCATCCAGAGAACCCGCACCCTGCCAATCGAGGCTGATACGACCATCAATCGAGGATTGTGACGACGCCAGAGAAAACCTGACCGGTAATGACAGGCCGGAAAAGGACGGGGCGCCCAACTGCCATTCCAGGCGAACCGGATAGCCCGCTACTACAGCGCCGGCGGTGCCTGTCCAGGCCTTACCGGATACCTGTCTGACCTGCACTTCCGGTGGCAGTTGAATATGAGCGGAGGCCTGGTGCCATAACCAACCGGCAGGAACGAGAGCCACCAGCGCAACCAGGTAAATCAGCACACCGGCAAGTGTCAACAGGAACACTTTGCCGGGTCTGAGGAAGGCTTTTGTGGGGGCTTCGCTCATAGAGTTTCACAAAGATAAATGGCCGGTTGCCGAGTCTAGCAAAGCCCTTTCGCAAGTTCATGACAAAAAACAAAAAACCCCGCGTCAGTGTGAACCAACGCGGGGTTTTCCGGGTTTAAAGAGTCAGGCCGGCATCACATCATGCCGCCCATGCCTCCCATTCCACCCATACCACCCATGTCCGGCATACCGCCACCGGCGCCTTCTTCTTCCGGCTCGTCCGCAACCATCGCCTCGGTGGTGATGATCAGAGACGCTACGGAAGCGGCTGCCTGCAGCGCAGAGCGGGTGACTTTGGCCGGGTCCAGGATACCCATCTCCAGCATGTCACCGAACTCTTCGGTAGAGGCGTTGTAGCCGTAGGAACCTTCGCCTTCCAGGATCTTGTTCACAACCACGGAGGCTTCGCCACCGGCGTTGGTCACGATCTGGCGCAGCGGGGATTCCATGGCACGGCGCAGGATGTTAACACCAGCCTTCTGCTCTTCGTTGATGGTTTCTACCGAGTCCAGTGCGGCCATGGCACGGATCAGGGTAACACCACCACCCGGTACAACACCCTCTTCAACCGCTGCGCGGGTGGAGTGCAGGGCGTCTTCAACGCGGGCTTTCTTCTCTTTCATTTCCACTTCAGAACCAGCGCCAACCTTGATAACGGCTACACCGCCAGCCAGCTTGGCCACGCGCTCCTGCAGCTTTTCCTTGTCATAATCGGAAGAGCTGTCTTCGATCTGCCTGCGAACCTGATCAACGCGGGCTTCAATATCACCTTCGGCACCGGCGCCATCAATGATGGTGGTGTTTTCCTTGGTGATGTTCACGCGCTTGGCGGTGCCCAGATCGTCCAGAGTGGTGTTCTCCAGCGTCAGGCCAACTTCTTCGGAAATCACGGTACCACCGCTCAGGATAGCGATATCCTGCAGCATTTCCTTGCGACGGTCGCCGAAGCCAGGCGCCTTCACGGCCGCTACCTTCACGATACCGCGCATGTTGTTCACAACCAGTGTCGCCAGCGCTTCGCCTTCGATGTCTTCGGCAATGATCATCAGCGGCTTGCCAGCCTTGGCGACAGATTCCAGCACCGGCAGCAGTTCGCGAATGTTGGAGATCTTCTTGTCGACCAGCAGGATGTACGGGTCATCCAGCTCGGTGGACATGTTTTCCTGGTTGTTGATGAAGTACGGAGACAGGAAGCCACGGTCGAACTGCATGCCTTCAACCACGTCCAGCTCGTCTTCCAGGCCACGGCCTTCTTCAACGGTAATGACGCCTTCCTTACCAACTTTCTCCATCGCGTCTGCAATGAGCTTGCCGATGGTCTCGTCGCCGTTGGCGGAGATGGTGCCTACCTGGGCGATGTTGCGGTTATCGTCGCAGGGCTTGGACAGGTCACGGATGGCCTGAACGGCGGCGATAGTAGCTTTGTCGATGCCACGCTTCAGGTCCATCGGGTTCATGCCGGCGGTTACCGCCTTGATGCCTTCCTTTACGATCGCCTGGGCCAGCACGGTCGCTGTAGTAGTGCCGTCACCGGCCGTGTCGTTGGTCTGGGAAGCTACTTCCTTGACCATCTGGGCACCCATGTTCTCGAACTTGTCTTTCAGTTCGATTTCCTTGGCGACGGATACGCCGTCCTTGGTCACGGTCGGCGCGCCGAAGGACTTGTCCAGAACCACATTGCGGCCTTTGGGGCCGAGGGTTACTTTAACTGCGTCTGCCAGAACGTTAACGCCCTGAACCATACGTTTACGGGCACTGTCACCGAATCTAACGTCTTTTGCTGCCATGTCTTCTATTCCTGTTCGTTAAACCCAAATTGATTGTTCAATCGGATTGCTGCGTAACCGAGCTTTACTCGAGAACGCCGAAAATGTCGTTTTCGCTCATGATAAGCAGGTCTTCACCGTCAACCTTTACGGTATTACCGGCATACTGGCCAAAGACCACGGTGTCACCCACCTTGACCGCCAGTGCACGGGTTTCGCCATTGTCGAGAATACGGCCGTTACCTACGGCGATCACCTCACCCTGGGACGGCTTCTCCTTGGCATTGCCTGGCAGCACGATGCCACCAGCGGTTTTCTCTTCTTCTTCCTTACGGCGCACGACAACACGGTCATGTAGCGGACGAATTTTCATTGCTCGATATCTCCAATGTCAGGTTAGGTTTGGCAATGATGGTTGCGTTAAAAGCCGGAGCCTTTAACCAACTGTTTTACAGCGGTTATTAGCCCGCAGCGAACTTGTGAAACCTATGTGGGGGTGGCGCATTCGTTTTCAATAGTTGTCGGAAAAAATTTTCAGCTTTTTTTCGAAGAATCGTCATCATCGCTATCCAGGCGCTGATGATCGCGTTCGGTTTCATCCCGGTACTCCCCCTCAATGATGTCGTCGTTCCGGTCGAAGGGGCTCTGACGGCCAAACGGGCTCTCACGCCCGCCAAAAGGCCCCTGCCCGTCGAACGGCCCGCGCTGGCCGGCGGTAAACGTGAAACGGCTGCCCTGGCCGGCCACCACCATGCGCTTCAGCGCCTGGGCTGCAAGCCAGTGGCGGGAGCCGGGAATGAGGCACAGAAAACCGACAGTGTCGGTAACAAACCCCGGCGTCAGCAGCAAGGCACCACCCACCGCCAGAATCAGCCCCTCTGCCACTTCCTTTGCCGGCAGTTCGCCGCTATTGAGCCGCTGATTGGCCCTCAGCAGGGTTGCAAGCCCCTGCTGCCGCAGCAGGGCGGCACCAATGACCGCCGTCAGCAACACCAGGCCGACGGTATTCAGGGCGCCGATGAGGGTTCCCACCTTGATCAGAACCGTCATCTCCACAATCGGCATGACGATGAATAAAAACAGAAAAACGCCCAAAAGAGCCTCCCGGGATGCGCTGTGTCTGGTTGCGGCGGCGGTAAAAAGCTCTGGTATACTCGCCTCGCGTGTTCATTCATTACCTTAGGGCAAAACATGAAACTTCAAGATTCCGTGATTGCAATTACCGGTGGCGGCCAGGGCCTGGGCCGTGCCATGGCAGAATATCTTGCCGCCAAAGGCGCCCGCCTGGCGCTGATTGATCTGATACCGGAAAAACTGGATGAAGCCGCCGCTGCGTGCGCTGAAGTCGGAGGAAGTGCCACAACTTACATCTGCAACGTGGCCAGGGAAGAAGATGTCGAGAAGACCTTTGAAGCAATCGCGAAAGACTTCGGCCAGCTCGACGGCCTGGTCAACAATGCCGGCATTCTGCGGGATGGTTTATTGGTGAAAGCGAAAGAAGGCCAGGTGGAGAAGCGCATGGAGTTGTCCCAGTGGCAGGCGGTGATTGACGTAAACCTGACCGGCGTCTTTCTGTGCGGCCGCGAGGCTGCCACACAGATGATCCGGAATGGCAACCAGGGGGTAATCATCAATATCGCCTCCATCGCCCGCGCCGGCAACATGGGCCAGAGCAACTACTCTGCCGCCAAGGCAGGCGTGTCTGCCCTCGTTCCAGTCTGGGCCAAGGAACTCGCCCGCTACGGCATCCGCTGCATGGGTATTGCTCCGGGCTTTATCGAAACCGAGATGACCGCCTCCATGAAGCCGGAAGCACTGGAGAGAATGGCCGCCAGCATTCCCCTGAAACGCATGGGCAAGCCGGAGGAAATAGCCTCTGCAGCGGTATTCATCTTCGAAAACGACTACATGTCCGGGCGGATGCTGGAGGTCGACGGAGCGCTTCGGCTCTAATCGCTGATTTTTGTTGGCATGCTCCTGGCCTGCGGGTTTTGGGGGCTGGTCCGGGGTGGAGGTATTTGTCGGATTACGCCTTTGGCTAATCCGACCTACGACTCCCCAGGCCGATGGTTCCCGCGTAGGTCGGATTAGGCGAAGCCGTAATCCGACAAAAGCTGAAAATAACTGCCAAAACCCATAACACCACCAAACCATACAAGGACGTATGATGAACTACCGACGCAACC
>JBHEPI010000072.1:0-6735 GCA_046260345.1 Marinobacter sp.
GCTCACCAGGGCGGATCTGGCCGGTCATGATGCGCTGGGCCAGGTAATTGGCGATTTGCTCGGCAAGGGTATTGGGAACCTGAAAATCCATAAAGGCTCTCTGAACAGGGGAATGCATAAAGAGTTTATCACAGCCATTTAATCTTGGATTGTCAGGAAGTTACTGCCGGCGAGACCTGATATTGATCCAAAAATATCGATCACGTGTTGACGACTGCAATATTGTAGGACAATAATGCATACAACAAAAAGCGATCACCAAGATCCAATGCAACAGCCAGTTAGGGAAGACCCGTGAGTACCAAACCATTGACACTGGGCACCGAAGCCACGCGCCGCAAGGTGCTGCTGACACTCAAGAAATACAGCTATCTGATTGCCATGGTGCCTCTGGCACTGCCGCCAGTATTGCTTGCCGCCGGTCAGGCCACCGGGTGGGTGAACCTGTTCGCCTGGGGCGTTCCGGTGGTGGTATTCGGCATCATCCCCATTCTCGACCTGCTGCTGGGCAAAGACGCCCTCAACCCGGACGAGGAAACAGACACGCCCCGGATGAACACCGAAGTCTTCTACAAGTTCATCACCCTGAGTTGGGTGGCTCTGTTTGCGGTGTTACTGGTGTGGAGCATGTTCGTGCTGGCCTCGGGAACCTTTAACGTGGCCGGTGGCATTGGCTGGGTATTCTCCGTCGGGATTGTTGGTGGCCTGGGCATCAACGTCGCCCACGAACTCATCCACAAAGACGGCAAACTGGAAACCTGGGCCGGCGGCTTGCTGCTGTCGCTGGTGTGTTACGCCGGCTTCAAGGTTGAACATCTGCGCGGGCACCACGTACACGTCTCCACCCCGGAAGACGCCTCATCCTCGCGCTACAACCAGTCCCTCTACAACTTCCTGCCCCGGGCCTACGCCCGCAACTTCATCAACGCCTGGAAACTGGAAGCCAAACGCCTGCAGAAAAAAGACCACAAAGCCTTCGGCTGGCGCAACGAACTCATCTGGTGGTACAGCATCACCGCCCTTGCACTGGCCGCCTTCACCATCGCCTTCGGCTGGCTCGGCGCCGCCTTCTTCCTGGGCCAGAGCTTCATCGCCCTCAACCTGCTGGAAATCGTCAACTACCTCGAACACTACGGCCTCCACCGTCGCAGACTCGACAACGGCCGCTACGAACGCACCGGCCCGGAACACAGCTGGAACTCCAACTACTTCCTCACCAACGTGTTCCTGTTCCACCTTCAGCGCCACAGCGACCACCACGCCTGGGCCAAACGCCGCTACCAGGTCCTCCGGCACCATGACATCGCCCCGCAATTACCCGCCGGCTACGCCGCCATGGTGGTCCTGGCCATGATCCCCCCACTGTGGAAAAAGGTGATGAATCCGAGGGTGGAAGCCTATTACGAAGGCGAAGAACACCAGTTGGTGTAGAGGTTCTACCCTTGAAATCCCCCCGCAACGTAAGCATGTATAATGGTCGAATCCTGAATGCATAAAAAGGGAGCACCCCATGCCCAAGCACTTCGAACAAGCCCCGGGCCTGCACGAAGCCCCAGTACCGGAAACCGAAGGCTACGTCTTCAACCAGACCATGATGCGCATCAAAGAGCCCGAGCGCTCCATGGACTTCTACACCCGGGTAATGGGCATGCGCCTTGTCAGAAAACTCGACTTCCCTGAAATGAAATTCACCCTCTACTTCCTGGCCTATCTGGATGACCGCCAGGCCAACATGGTGCCCAACGACGATGCCCACCGCACCACCTTCATCTTTGGCCGCGAAGCCATGCTGGAACTGACCCACAACTGGGGCACCGAGAACGATGACGATTTCAGCTACCACAACGGCAACGACGAACCCCAGGGCTTCGGCCATATTGGTGTTGCTGTGCCGGACGTTTACGCCGCCTGCGACAGGCTTGAAAAGCTGGGCGTGGAATTCGTCAAAAAGCCGGACGACGGCAAAATGAAAGGCCTGGCCTTTATCAAGGACCCGGACGGCTACTGGATCGAAATCCTGCAGCCGAACATGCTGGAAAAGCAGCGTCGGGAAGAAGCCTGACAGACTCTCAGGCAGTGCCGGGTTTTTTCCCGGCACTGCTCTGTGACGCCACGACAACAGCCGCTGTCAGAATCAGTGCCCCCACCAAACCGATAACCCCGAGCTCCTCCCCCAGTATCATCCAGGCCAGCAAGGCCACAAACAGCGGCTCCAGGGTAACGATAATGCTGGAAAGCGTTGCCGGCGTGGTCTTCATGCCGGTAAAGAAACTCAGATACCCCAGGCACGTGGGTACGATGCCGATGTAGGCCACCATCAGCCAGTGCCTGAACTCAAAGCTTTGCAGGCCCTCAAAACCGGTGCTGACGGCCACCACCGGCAGCAGAATCAGTGCAGCGGTAAAAAAACAGATAAAGGCGGTGGTGAATACCGGCGTGCCGGTGGAGGCATGGCGGCTGGTCAGGGTGAAACCGGCGTACACGAAGGCTGCCAGAACCGCCATCAGGATGCCGCCCAGGCGCAGCTTGCCAGCGCTGTCCATGTCACTGATCACCAGCATGGCGGTGCCGACTATGGCAGCAACCAGGGCGAGCACTGTCACCAACCCGGGTTTCTCGCCCAGCAATGGCGCCGCCAGAATGGCCACCAGTACCGGGGCCAGGCACAGGGCGATCAGCGTGGCGATACCGGCGCCGGTCATGTCCACTGCCAACAAATAACTGCCCTGGTACACCGCCTGGAAGCATCCCAGGGCCAGAAGCGGAATCAGCACCTTACGGTTGAGCTTAATGGTTGGTGTGGCGCTTCGGGAGGAAGCATGCTGCTCCCGAAGCATCAGCATAAAGAAAAACGGCAGGGCGACGGCCAGGCGCAGAAAAGCCAGAGTGACCGCCTGTAGCTCGGTACCGGTGAACAGGAATTTTGCGACAATACCCGTGGTCGCCCAGAGCAGGGCAGCCAGGGCGATCAGTAATACGCCTCGGATCATTCAATAACCAGTACGATGAGTTCCTTGGGACCATGAACACCGTAAGCGAGGGTTTGCTCGATGTCGGCGGTCTTCGATGGCCCGGAGATTAACAGCGCATTGGTTGGCATGCCAGCGGCCCAGTTCTGGGACTGCATGGCTTCATGGAAGGTGGTGTAAAGCTCACTGGCTTTCAGTACCGCAATATGGATGGGCGGCACCAGGCTCATCAGCCGTGGTTCGTCCACTGACGGCCACACAATCAGCGACCCGGTTTCGGCGATACCGCCACGGGTAGAGGTAATGCCGGCATCCACCTCCGAGAACAGGGATTCCTGCCAGCCCTCCACCGGCTCGTCATAAACCAGCAGTTGCGGCAAGTCCTCACGGTTCTTTGTGGCGGTCTTCAGGGCCTTGCCGATTTCATGCTCTTTCGCAATCAGTAAAGTCTGGGCGCCACGGGTTTGCAGGATTTCCGCCAGGCGGTCAATCCAGCCCGCCTCGGTGGTGCGGTGCACCTCACCGTGAACGGATTCAATGGTCCGCTCGAACATGTCGAGTTTTTCAGCGGAGGTCCAGTCCGGCCGCTTGAGCACGGAAAAGTCACATTCCGGAGCGGTCAGTTCGCCTCCGGTACGATTGCGCAGGCGCTGGAGGATTTTGTCCCGGGAACTCACTGGCTGCGCTCCTTCATACGTTCATGGAGAGTTTTGGCTGCCAGTTTCGGCGCCGTGCGGTACTGGGTCCAGCCCCCGAGCTTGCCCGGTTGCAGCTTGCGGAAGCGGGCGCCCAGGCTGGTGCCCATCCGGTACAGGCCGGGGCGTGCATGCATCCAGCTCCATCCCTTCCAGATCATGGCTTCCATGGTGCCGCGTTTTGCGCCGTGGCCACGAACCTTGGCAGGGTGCAGCTTGTCGCCATCCACGGCTTCCTGGCGCAGGCGCACCAGCAGGTCCGGTATGGGAATCTTCACCGGGCAGACTTCGCCACAGGCGCCGCAAAGGCTTGAAGCACTGGGCAGGTGCCGCCCTTCATCCAGACCCACCATGTGGGGCATCAGGATTTTCCCGATCGGGCCCGGGTAGGTGGTGCCATAGGCATGGCCGCCCACACGGGTATACACCGGGCAGTGATTCATACAGGCTCCGCAGCGGATGCAGCGCAGGGTGTCCAGCAGTTCGTCGTCCTGATAAATGGTGGAGCGGCCATTATCCACCAGCACCACATGGACTTCTTCCGGCCCGTCCAGTTCATCCGTTTTGCGGGGCCCGGAGATCATATTGAAATAGGTAGTAATATGCTGGCCGGTGGCGGAACGGGTCAGCAGCGCCATCAGGGCGGTGACGTCTTCCAGGTTGGGCACCACCTTCTCGATGCCGGTCACCGCAATGTGGCAGGGCGGCACCGTGGTGGTCATGCGGCCGTTGCCCTCGTTTTCCACCAGGCACAGAGTGCCGGTTTCGGCCACGGCGAAATTCACACCGGATACACCCACATCGGCGTTCATGAACTTCTCACGCAGCTGCAGGCGGGCGTTGGCAGTCAGGTATTCCACATCGTTGGAGAGATCGGTGCCGGTCTTGTCGTGCAACAGCTGGGAAATCTCGCCGGTGTTCTTGTGTATAGCCGGCATGATGATGTGAGAGGGCGTTTCATCCGCCAGTTGCACAATGTACTCACCCAGATCCGATTCCAGGGCCTCGATACCCTGTTCTCCGAGGTAATGATTCAGCTCCATTTCCTCCGAGACCATGGACTTGCCCTTGATCACGGTTTTGGCGTCACGGGCCACGCAGATATCCCGCACGATCTCGCAGGCTTCGTCGCCGTCGCTGGCCCAGTGCACCTTGATGCCATTTTCGGTCAGCTTCTGTTCCAGTTGTTCCAGCAAATCCGGCAGGTTGGCCAGTGCCCGTAGGCGAATGTTGGCGCCCAGGTCCCGCAGGGTTTCCAGGTCCCAGCCCTCGAACGCGGACTTGCGCTTGGTCATCAAGCCGTCCATCGCCTTGCGGAAGTTCTGGCGAATCTGCGGGTTATGGATGGCCGCCCGCGCTCGCGGGTGGAATTCCTTTACGTCGATATCGTGCGCAGACTGAGGCGCGGTCGGCTGTGCTGTTTCACTCATGGTTTGCTCCCGTTCCCGCCGGTGCGTTCCCAGAGGAAGCTCAGAATGTGCTGGCCGTTCATGGGCTTTTGGTTTTTCTCGGCATAACCGGCGATGTTCATCAGGCAGCCGCAATCGGTGGTGACAAAATCCTGTGCGCCGGTATTCACCAGGGTGTCCACTTTCTCGCTGACCATGGCGCCGGAAATTTCCGGGTGGCGCACGGCAAAAGTACCGCCAAAACCACAGCATTCCTCGGCCCGCACCTGTTCCACCAGGTTGACGTTCTTCAGTTGCCCCAGCAGCTTCGGCCCCACTTCCGCTACACCCATTTCCCGACGGGCGGAGCAGGAGGTGTGCATGGCCACGGTGGTGGGTTCACCCAGATCTTCAAGTCTGATGTGGCATACGTTGAGAAGGAAATCCGTCAGCTCCCACACACGCCCGGCGATCTCCGCGGCTTTCACGTCGTCACCGGTATCCTTGAACAGGGCGGGATAGTGCTTGCGCATCATGCCGCCGCAGGAACCGGAAGGCACCACAATGGGCCAGTCTTCCCGGAACAGGCCCAGCTGGGCCTTTGCAACGGCACGGGCTTCGTCGTGATAGCCAGAGGTATAGGCGGGCTGGCCGCAGCAGGTCTGGTCTTCCGGGTAGATCACCTCAATGCCTTCCCGCTCCAGCAACTGCACGCCGGCCATGCCAGCATCCGGATAGAACATGTCCACCAGGCAGGTGGCGTAGAAGTAGACTTTGGAAGGTTTCGCCGGGTACATCTTGATGGGATCAACCATAGAGCCGCCACTCGGAATTATCGGATGTAACACTCAATAATAGGGTGACAGTCCGGTTGTTACCAGACGACTTTATGGGAAGGGGGTGGGCAGCGGCCGGGAGCCGCTGCCCTGCAGGTTTACTTGGCCGTCAGGCGTTCGGCATTCTTGGCAAGGGTGGCTTCACCAATGCCCTTGACGTTGGTCAGGTCATCGCTGGACTGGAAGGGGCCATTGGTATCACGATAGGCCACAATGGCTTCAGCCTTGCTTTCACCAATGCCGTTGAGGCTGGCCAGGGTCTCGATGTCTGCGGTGTTGATATCGACGGTGGCCGGTTCTGCGTGTGCGAAACTGGCGAACAGGCTGAACAGTAGAACCATCATGGCCGTTAAAGGTGTACGTTTCATTTTGCTTGGCTCCTGAGATTGAATTTACGTTTCTGATTATTTGTCAGGACGTAAAAGCGGCGGAGCTGGTTGTAACGGAAGAAAAGGAGTCTGGGAGGTGGGGAAGTGCACGGACCGGAACACATTCCATGTGATCCCGAGCCCGTGGCTGACCCCATGCCTGGTCCTTCAGGCGGCGCACCATCCTGTGCGCGTCTTCCGTGTAAGCCCTGTTCCCTGGGCAACCCCGATCCGTGGAGTTATCTTCCCTGAGCCAGCTATTCCATGCCAGCTTCTCATCCTTGACGATGACCATTCTACGTGGGGTCGGTTTGCAAAGAATCGGACATTCGCTCTGTGATCTGTACGATATCTCTTACAGCTTTGTAATCTGGCCTGGCCTGTTATAATTGAATGTAGGTTCATGTTTTTACCGAACTTTCTAGGTTTGTTCTGAATGCTGACTGATGGGCTTCAGCAGCCTCACGAATCTTCTCCAT
>JBHEPI010000117.1:0-9265 GCA_046260345.1 Marinobacter sp.
CAACCTGACCGTCAGCCGCATTGACCCCGAGGTGGAAACCCGGGTTTACCACGACCATATCATGGCAACCCGCGGCGCCAGCCTGGACGCCGAGGGCCGCAAGATGCTGGAGGAAGATCTGCGTTCACCCTGCACCGAGGAAATCGCGGTGTTCCAGGCCTTTTCCAAAATCATACGGGAAGCCAGGCGTAAATTTGTGATCATGGATACCGCGCCAACCGGGCATACACTGTTGCTGCTGGACGCCACCGGCTCGTACCATCGCGATATCATGCGCCATGCCGGGGAGACCAGTGCGCGCATGGTGACACCAATGATGCGCCTGCAGGATCCGGCGCAAACCAAAGTGCTGATCGTGACCCTGCCGGAAACCACACCGGTGCTGGAAGCCGCCCGCCTGCAGGACGACCTGAAAAGAGCGGAAATCACACCCTATGCCTGGGTGGTCAACGCCAGCCTGGCGGCCACTGAGACCAGCCACCCACTGCTGGTTGCCCGGGCCGCAACCGAAGCACCGGAAATTGCGCGGGTCGAAGAATCCCTGAGTTCCCGATACTCGGTTGTTCCGATGCTGGCTGACGACCCGGTCGGGGCCGCGAGATTGCGGGCGCTGGTAAAAGGTCAGGTCTTATAAGACCAATGTTATATATTCAGGATATTGAACCTTTAAAGTCATAAATCCACCTGAGAGGACACCAATGACGAGTAACACTGAAACAACCACACCCGAAGAAGGGGCAGGCGGCATGGGCCTTTTTGAGCGATACCTATCAGTATGGGTTGCTCTGGCCATCATCGCCGGCATCGCCCTGGGTCAGTTCGCCCCGTCAGTGCCGGATGCGCTATCGCGCTTCGAATATGCGCAGGTCTCCATCCCCATTGCCATTCTGATCTGGGCGATGATTTTCCCGATGATGGCACAGATTGATTTCAGCGCCATTGTGAACGTGACAAAAGAGCCGAAAGGCCTGGCCATCACCACCATCGTGAACTGGCTGATCAAACCCTTCACTATGTTTGCCATTGCCTGGTTCTTTTTCATGGTGGTGTTCGAGCCGTTGATCGCCCCACAACTGGCCAGTGAGTATCTGGCTGGCGCCATATTGCTGGGTGCGGCGCCCTGCACCGCGATGGTGTTTGTCTGGAGCTACCTGACCAAAGGCGATGCCGCCTACACGTTGGTACAGGTTTCAGTTAATGACCTGATCATGCTGTTTGCTTTTGCGCCCATCGTGGTGTTCCTGCTTGGGGTATCCAACATCCAGGTGCCGTGGGATACCGTTATCCTGTCGGTGGTGCTCTACATCGTGATTCCCCTGACCGCCGGTTATCTGACTCGTCGCAAGATGATTGCTCGCCACGGCCAGCGCTGGTTTGACGAAGTATTCATGAAGCGAATCGGCCCGATCACCCCGGCGGCACTGATCGTTACGCTGGTGCTGCTGTTCGCCTTCCAGGGCGAGGTCATTTTGGAGAACCCCTTGCACATCGCGCTGATTGCGGTGCCGCTCATCATCCAGACCTTCCTGATTTTCTTCATCGCCTATGGCGCGGCCAAATTGTTGAAGGTGCGTCACAGCATCGCCGCGCCCGCCGGCATGATTGGCGCCAGTAACTTCTTCGAACTGGCCGTCGCCTCTGCCATCGCCCTGTTTGGCCTGCAATCCGGTGCGGCCCTGGCTGCGGTAGTTGGAGTGCTGGTCGAGGTACCCGTGATGCTGATGCTGGTAAAAATTGCCAACCGCACCCGGGACTATTTCCCGGCCTGAGACCGCCCGAATGAACCGAGGAGTAAACTGATATGTCCGAGATAACATTCAACAAGGTACTGGTGGGTGTGGATTTCTCACCGGCGGAAAATGCGCTGCTGTCATGCCTGCCGGAACTCAAGCGCTGGGGCACAGAGACCCTGGTGCTAGCACACATTCTGCCCGTCGGTTACACCAGTATTTCCAGTTACGGCCACGAAGCCGACTACCTGAAAGAACTGGAGGAAAAAGCCGAACCTTTGCGCAAATCCGGCCTGACCGTGGAAACCCTGGTGCGCGACAGCTCCCAACCCTCCAAGGACTTTGCTGCACTAGCCGTAGAGCTGGGAGCCGACCTGATGCTGGTAGGCTCACGAAGCCATAATTTTCTGCATAAGCTGTTCCTGGGCAGTTTCGCTACCGAGGTGTTGCAGAACGCACAATTACCGGTACTCATCGAACGCATCGAGAAATCTGCCCAGCAGACGGTTGATGTCTGCGAAGCAGTTTGCCGGCAGAATCTCGACAAGGTGCTGCTGGCCACGGACCTGTCCCGGGAAGCCGTTGCGGCGGAAAGAGTCGCCATTGCATTGTCAGAAAGAGCCGGACAGGTAAACCTGTTGACCGTCGCCGGAGAGGACCTTTCCGAGGAAGCCGCAAGGGACCATCTGGAAGCTCTCAAAAAGCAGCTCTCTGCATCCGGGAAAGAAGGTGAAATTCTGATCACCGAGGGAATACCTTCCGCGTCGATTATTGAGGAGGCCCGTGACGACTATACCCTGATTATAATGGGCAAGCACGGTAACGGCCGCCATACCGAGGCACTGCTCGGAAGCACCGCTGAAAAAGTCTGCCGGGATGCCGGGCGACCAGTATTGGTGGTGCCCTCGCCCTGATACGGTTGTTGCCTGATGTAACAGCTGGATCAGGCAACGGCTGGGCGTTTGTGGGGCAACATCATTGATAGACCGGATGCCGTTGCCACCAGCCCTGCCGAGATCCATAAGCAGGCTTCCAGCCCATAGGCCTGGTACACCCAGCCGGACAGGATGGTGCCCAGCAGGCGGCCGGCGGCGTTGGACATGTAATAGAAGCCCACATCCAGCGATACACCATCGCCCCGGGCGTAGCTGACAATCAGATAGCTGTGCAGGGAAGAGTTGACCGCAAACAGCACGCCGAACAACAGCAGGCCGCCGATCACCACCGGCTGAGGGGACCAACCCGCCATCAATCCCCCGGCAATAACCGCCGGGATCAACGCCAGGGCAGCGGCCCAAAGCACTGCGCCCTGTCTGCCCTGTGAATGGCCGGTGATACGTGGCGCAACCGTCTGGATAAAGCCATAACCGATGATCCAGCTGGCCATAAAGCCACCCACCTGCCAGTGATCCCAGCCGAACACCGTGGCCATGTACACCGGCAGGGCCACCACGAACCACACATCCCGGGCACCAAACAGAAACATCCGGGCGGCTGAGAGCACATTGATGGCCCGGCTCTTGGAGAGAATCTCACTGAACTTGGGCTTTGCCTTGCTCTTGCCCAGGTCCTGCCCCAGCAGGAACAGACTGGCCAGCCACACCAGGCCGAGGGCGACCGCCATGGCAACCACTGCTCCCGTGAACCCGGCCGTCATCAGCAAAACGCCGCCCAGGAAGAAGCCTACCCCTTTGAGGGTGTTCTTGGAGCCGGTCAGGATGGCGACCCACTTATACAGCGTCCCCTGCTGCTCATCCGGCACCAGCAACTTGATGCCGCTCTTGGCGGACATCTTGTTGAGATCCTTGGCAATACCCGACAGGGCCTGGGCCGCCATCACCCAGGGCACGGTCAGCATTGCCGCCGGTACCGCCAGCATGGCCAGTGCGGCTATCTGCAGGAACAGCCCGATGTTCATGGTGCGGTTCAAACCCCAGCGAGCTCCCAGGTAGCCACCCACCAGGTTGGTCACCACCCCGAAGAACTCGTAGAAAATGAACAGCAGGGCGATTTCCAGTGGCGAGTAACCAAGCTGGTGGAAATGCAATACCACCAGCATCCGCAGGGCACCGTCCGTGAGGGTAAAGGCCCAGTAGTTGCCGGTAATGACCAGGTACTGGCGGATGGCAGCAGTCATATCAGGCAGACCCTACCTTGCGAGCCAGTTCCACGGTGCGGTTGGCGTAGCCCCATTCGTTGTCGTACCAGGCGTAGATTTTTACCTGTGTGCCGTTGACCACCAGGGTGGACAGGGCATCGACGATGGAGGAGCGTGGGTCGGTCTTGTAGTCGATGGACACCAGCGGGCGTTCCTCGTAACCCATAATGCCTTTGAGCTCGCCGTCAGCCGCTTCTTTCAGAAGTTGGTTTACGGTATCGCGATCCGTAGGCGTTTCCACCTCGAATACGCAATCGGTCAAAGACGCATTGGTCAGCGGAACCCGCACCGCATGGCCATCCAGCCGGCCTTTCAATTCCGGGAAGATCTCGATGATCGCCGTGGCGGAACCGGTGGTGGTGGGGATCAGCGAACTGCCGCAGGCCCGTGCCCGGCGCAGATCCTTGTGAGGTGCGTCGAGGATGGTCTGGGTGTTGGTCAGGCTGTGGATGGTGGTGATGGACCCATGCTTGATACCCAGCTTTTCATGGATGACTTTCACTACCGGTGCCAGGCAGTTGGTGGTGCAGGAAGCCGCGGTCACGATACGGTCGTTGGCCGGGTCGAACACGTCTTCGTTGACACCCATGGTGATGTTCTTCGCACCCGCTTCTTTGACCGGTGCGGTGACAACCACACGCTTCACGCCCTGATCCAGGTAGCCCTGAAGGACCTTCACAGTCTTGTTGACGCCGCTGGCTTCAATCACCAGATCACAACCGGACCAGTCGGTATCGCCGAGGGCCTTGTTGCGGGTGACATGGATGCGTTGGCCTTCGATGACCATGTCGTCTCCGTCGGCACCCGCCTCGTGGCTCCAGCGGCCATGGACACTGTCGAAATTCAGCAAGTGCGCCAGGGTGGCGGCGTCGGCACCGGGGTCGTTAATAGCGACAAACTCCATGTCCGGCCAGCCCCAGGCAGCGCGCAGCGCCAGGCGACCTATACGGCCGAATCCGTTAATACCTACCTTGATCTTGCTCATGATCTGCTCCATTTAATTCGAAAGTATTTCGACAGCTCTAACTCCGCCACCGTCAGAGAAACCTTACAACCGGACGATCCGGCATCGCCTTCAGCCGCTCTTTTTCGTCTTTTATCATCTTTGTATTACTGTCCGAAGTCTCATCCAGCACCCGAATCAACCACTGGGGCAACTGGGGATGAAGGTAATAGTAGACCCATTGGCCCTGACGATCTGTTTCCAGTAAGCCCGCCTCTTTCAGGGTGGCCAGGTGGCGGCTGACCTTCGGTTGCGATGAGTCCAGGGCCGTTGTCAGCTCGTATACGCACAGTTTTTTCTGGTCACGGATCAGCAAAAGAATGGCCAGCCGAATCTCGTCTCCGAGCGCCCGGAACACGTCGACCGGGTTGTAATCCAGTGGCTTCATGCCCGTCTCTTTCTGGTGCACGAGAGTGAAGAGGCCGATACGTTCCTTCAACTGCTTGAGCGTAAGTGCGAAGGTTGCGTGCCGACCGCTCGACACGGGATCGGGGAAGTCCCAGGCAATCTGCTGAGCCGGCTCACATACGGTGCCGCACTCTTTGGACGCTTTTTCGCACAAGGTAATCACGTAATCCCAGTTTTCGTCCTGGAGGTCTGACAGGTTTTTACTTTGCAAGCCCTCCACGGCAACATTTGACTCCTGTAAAACCTGCAATGCCATGGGGTGTGGCTGGGTTGGCTCGGTGCCGGCGCTCGCGACTTCAAACCGGTCACCGGCCATGTGCCTGAGCAGGGCTTCTGCCATCAGGGAGCGGGCGCTGTTGGCAGTACAGACGAACAAAACGCGACGCTTCATATTCGGTACTCCATATATATTATATTTAGTATATTCATAGTTTAAGATATTAAACCACGCAGATATGATAGTAAACAGATGGCGGATGTTCTTTTGCGGGTTCAACGCAGAGGTATCTTTCCCGCAAGCCATTCGTCTTCTGTGCAGCTATCCTTTTCCAACGCACTGCGGCAGTCTCTGAACAAAACAGCGGCGCTATGACTGCTTTTATCAAGGAGAAACCATGAAATTTCTGATATTCCTGGGCTCGACACGCGACAGCACGCCACCCAAGCCTGCCCGCCTGGGCCTGCGTGTGGCGAAAGCCCTTGAACAACATTTCGCAGAGACATTCCCCGATCACGACGTGGAAATCATCGACCCACTGGACTGGACCTTTGACCCGGTGTTCAAACCGCACTTCGCCTACCCGCAGAGCAAGGTCCCTGAACAGCTCGACGAACTGGCCAAAAAGATTCAGGCGGCCGATGGCTACGTCATGGTCAGCCCGGAATACAACCATTCCATGAGCCCGGCCCTTGCGCACATGCTCAACCATTTCGGCAGTTCCCTGTTTGCCTACAAGCCCAGCCTGATTGTCACCTACTCGGCCGGGCAATGGGGCGGCGCCCGGGCAGCGGTCACCATGCGGGGGTTTCTTTCTGAACTCGGTTGTCTGCCGGTGTCCGCCATGATCCAGATCCCTGAAGCGGCCGACGCCCTGACCGAAACCGGAGCCTTCCGTTCAGGGCAGGACGAGGCGAGCTGGCAAAGCTATTTCCGCCGCGGCAGTGCCCAGCTGCTGTGGTGGGCTGAAGCCACCTTCCGGCATCGGGAGCAGTCGGACCCCCACGCTTTTATCGGCAATTTCAGGAAAGATCCCAAGCAGCGGAATGCGCCGGGCTGACAACAAAACCCTGAGCTCGAATGCAACCACTGAAACCCAGGAGACCTGAGTGACTAAAGATTCCCAGACCGAACAGATCCGAGACGAGCAGCAGGAGCTACCCAACATAGAATACGCGTGCTTCCACGTTCCAACCGCTGAACAGCTGTTTGCCCCCCTACCCTCAGCCCACAAGCCCCGCATCCTGCTGCTGTACGGATCGCTGCGGGAACGGTCGTTCAGCCGGCTGGCGGTCGAAGAGGCCGCCCGGTTGCTCGAGGCAATGGGCGCCGAGCCCCGCATCTTTAGTCCTCGTGGCCTGCCTCTGGCGGATGCGGAGGACGCTTCTCACCCGAAGGTTCAGGAACTGCGGGAACTTGCGCAATGGAGTGAGGGCATGGTGTGGTGTTCCCCGGAGCGCCACGGCGCCATGACCGGCATCATGAAAACCCAGATCGACTGGATTCCCCTGTCCATTGGCGGCATGCGCCCGACACAGGGCAAGACACTGGCGGTGATGCAGGTGTGCGGCGGCTCCCAGTCGTTCAATGCCGTGAACCAGTTGCGGGTGCTGGGACGCTGGATGCGGATGGTGACGATTCCGAACCAGTCTTCGGTGCCCAAGGCTTTTACCGAATTCGACGATAACGACCGGATGCTGCCGTCGCCCTATTACAACCGCATCGTGGATGTGATGGAGGAATTGATGAAATTCACGCTGCTGACCCGGGACCGCAGCGATTACCTGACGGACCGCTATTCCGAGCGGGTGGAAAGTACCGAGGAGGTATCAAAACGGGTCAACCAGCGATCCATGTGACAATGAGTTCGTGATTTGACCCGCGTCAATTAAAACAGAACTATGCCCCGCGACCTCTGGCCTGCAATGTGAACCTGCTTTAAATTTGATCAGAGTTCACAATGGCCAGACACCATGGGTAGCACCATCTCTACAACAACCAGCTGCCAGCCGACACGCCTGACAACCACCCAGGGCATCACCCTGTCCTGGTTGTCATCCCGCTGCCTGTTGCCCGCCCCCTGGAACATTGACTGCAACCAGTGCCGTGACGCCTGTCCCGAGCAGGCGCTGGCCGTGGTGACCAGCGATAAGGGGCCCTGGTTGACCGTCTCGGATGCCTGCACCAATTGCCATGAATGCCTACCCGCCTGCGACACCGAAGCCTTGATGGCGCCACCGGCAACGCTGAGCAGACGCGCCCTGTTTCGTCGTGCCGCCAACCCGGCACCGCTTGAAGTCGACGCTGCCGATGCCGGCCCGGCACCCCGTAAACGCTGGCGGCAGGAAGCGTTGGCAGCCGATCGACAACGACTGCACCCGAGCGTGTTCGTGGACACTGGCCGTTGCGATGCCAGCGGCCTATGCAGCCAGCTTTGCCCGTCCGGTGCATTGCAGGCCGACGCCAGCGGCGGCCTGATGTTCAATTCCCACGACTGTCTGGGTTGCGGCAAATGCGAAAGCGTGTGCCCGAACCAGGCCATCGGCCTGGAGGAGCCGCAGACTCCGTTCCGGGGAATTCTTCGCCAGGCGGAACAACGGGAATGCAGCGAATGTGGCCATGAATTCCAACAGATTAATGACGGCTCCGAAAGCGACGACGACTGGAGCCAACTGCCCTTGTGCCCCGCCTGCCAGCGGGACCAGGCACTGATGAAAAACGATCTGATGCCGCTGTTCCGGTAAGGAACAGGCAGAAGTTACAAAAACAACCGGCCGCAAGTGCCGTGATGAGGTGAGAGATGAGCGAACAACCCTTTGGCCTGAACCGACGGCGGTTCCTGCAGGTCAGCGGTGCGACCGGCGTGCTGGCCGGCAGCGGACTGACCCTGACCAGCCTGAAACCCCGGGAAGTCTTGGCAAAACAGAACCCGGATGCCCGGCCCTGGGGCAGCAAGGACACCAAAATTACCAAGAGCATCTGCCACCAATGCCCTGCGCGGTGTGGCATTGACGTGTACACCACCAATGGCCGGGTGCACGGCATCTACGGCACTATTGATCACCCGATTTCAAACGGTCGGCTGTGCCCGAAAGGCCATCTGGGCACGTATCTGCTCTACGATCCGGACCGGTTCAAGGGCCCCATGCGCCGCACCAATCCAGAAAAGGGCCGGGATGTGGACCCGGATTTTGTCCCCATCAGCTGGGACGAAGCACTCGACCTGGTCGCTGAGCGCCTGAACAACCTGCGGAAGAAGAACGAATCCCACCGCTTTGCCGTTCTTTACGGGCGCGGCTGGGGGGCTTCCGATGCCGGCCTGCAGGGCACGTTTGGTCAGCTTTACGGATCACCGAACATCGCCATCGGCCACAGCTCCATCTGTTCCGACGGCAGTATGATTGCCAAGGAGATGACCGACGGCAACCAGTCGTACAACGCCTACGATTACGACCACACCAACTACATCCTCAACTTTGGCGCCGGCTTCCTGGAAGCCTTCCGCCCCTATAACAACAACATGCAGGTGTGGGGTCGCATCCGCACCAAGAGCCCGAAAACCCGGGTGACCACGGTGGATGTGCGCATGAGCACCACCATGGCGGCCTCGGACCGTGCCCTGATGATCAAACCAGGCACCGACGGCGCTTTTGCCCTGGCGATCGCCCACGTGATGCTGACCGAAGGCCTGTGGAACCGTGAATTTGCCGGCGATTTCCGGGATGGCCGTAACCGGTTCCGTGTCGGCG
>JBHEPI010000129.1:0-18136 GCA_046260345.1 Marinobacter sp.
CCGCCGCGATATCCGCCCTGGCTGACGACTTCAAGCCACTGAGCGATGTGCGCGCCACCGCCGGCTACCGCCAGCAGGTAGCCGGCAACCTGCTGCGCAGAGCACTGCAGTCTTCTACCGCCCACCCCAGCGATCCCCTGATGGTGACCGACTATGCGTAAACTACCCCTGAACACCCCGACGCCAACCCACAGCGCACGGGGCCTGGCCGGCCATAGCGCCCATCACGACAGCGCCTGGAAGCATGTCAGTGGTCAGGCCCGCTATATAGACGACTTGCCCATGCCGGAGGCCTTGCTCCACGCAGCCGTCGGCCACAGTGAGCAGGCCCACGCCCGCATCCTGTCCATAGACCTGGAGGCGGTTCGACAATACCCCGGCGTGGTTGCCGTGCTCACCGCGCAAGACGTCCCCGGCCACCTGGATATCGGCCCGGTATTCCCCGGCGACATGGTACTGGCCGATGACATCGTCGAACACATCGGCCAGCCCATCTTCGCCGTGGCCGCCACCAGTCACGAAGCGGCCCGCAAGGCGGCGCGACTGGCAAAGGTGGAGTACGAGCCACTGGATGCGGTAGTGACCGTGGACCAGGCGCTGGAACGGCAGTTGTTCGTGCGACCCACCCGCACCCAGCAACGGGGCGAACCGGACCGGGCCCTGGCGAAAGCGCCGCATCGCCTGCAGGGTGAGCAACACGTCGGCGGCCAGGAGCACTTCTATCTGGAAGGTCAGGCCTGTCTGGTGGAGCCCACCGAGGACGGCGGCATGTTCGTACACACCTCCAGCCAGCACCCCTCGGAAGTGCAGAAGCTGGTGGCGGAAGTACTGGGCCTACCCATCCATGAGGTGCAGGCGGAAGTCCGGCGCATGGGCGGTGGCTTTGGCGGTAAGGAAACCCAGGCGGCCCCCCTGGCCTGTATCGCCGCCCTGCTGGCCCATACCACCTGGCGGCCCGTCAAATACCGGCTGTCTCGCTCCGACGACATGGTGCAGACCGGCAAACGTCACGACTTTTACAACACCTACGACATCGGCTTTGACGCTGAAGGCGTGATCCAGGGCGCCGATATCATGGTGGCCGGTCGCTGCGGCTATTCTCCGGACCTGTCCGACGCTATTGTCGACAGGGCCATGTTCCACGCCGACAACGCCTACTACCTGGACCAGGCCCGGGTGGTGGGGCACCGCTGCAAGACCCATACGGTTTCCAACACCGCCTTCCGGGGCTTTGGCGGCCCCCAGGGCATGATGATTATCGAGCAGGCCATGGACGACATCGCCCACCACCTGGGCCGGGACCCGCTGGATATCCGCAAGCTCAACCTCTACCGCCCCGGACGGGACACCACCCACTATGGCCAGACGGTGGAACAGCATGTACTGGCGGAGCTGATGGAGACCCTGGAGGCCAGCTCTGATTACCGCCAGCGCCGGGCGGAAATCACCGCCTTCAACCGGTCCAGTCCGGTGCTCAAACGGGGCCTGGCACTGACCCCGGTGAAATTCGGCATCTCCTTTACCGCCAAGCACCTGAACCAGGCCGGCGCGCTGGTGCACATCTACACCGACGGCAGCATCGTGGTAAACCACGGCGGCACCGAAATGGGCCAGGGCCTGTACATCAAGGTGGCCCAGGTGGTGGCCTCCGCCTTCCAGGTGAATCTGGAACGGGTCAAGGTCTCCGCCACCCGCACCGACAAGGTGGCCAACACCTCGCCTACAGCGGCATCTTCCGGCTCCGATCTCAACGGCATGGCGGCGCTGGACGCCTGCGAGAAGATCCTCGACGAGTTGGTGGCCTTCGCAGCGAATCACTGGTCCACCCCGTCAGAACAGGTGTTCTTCTCCGACAACCAGGTGATGATTGGCGGAGAGGCCGTGCCCTGGGAAACTTTCATCCAGACCGCCTATATGAATAGGGTGCCCCTCTGGTCTTCCGGCTTCTACGCCACCCCCAAGATCCACTATGACCCTGAAACCGGCACCGGCCGTCCGTTCCTCTACTACGCCAATGGCGCTGCCTGTTCCGAGGTGGTGGTGGACACTCTCACCGGGGAATACCGGGTGGTGCGCACCGACATCCTCCACGACGTGGGCCGCTCCCTGAATCCGGAGATCGACATCGGCCAGATCGAGGGTGGCTTCGTGCAGGGCATGGGCTGGCTCACCACCGAGGAGCTGGTCTATAGCGACGACGGCCGGCTGCTGACCACCGGCCCGGCCACCTACAAGATCCCGGCCGTGTCCGACTGCCCGCCGGACCTTCGGGTGGCGCTGCTGCCGGAGAGTCCCAACCGGGAAGCCACCGTGTTCCATTCCAAGGCCGTGGGTGAACCGCCCCTGATGCTGGGCATTGCGGTATGGAGTGCCCTGCGGGATGCCGTGGCCAGCGTCACCGACTACCGTTTCAGCCCGCCCCTGGACACCCCCGCCACGCCAGAAAAGGTGCTGGGCGCGGTAACCGCCAGCCAGCAGTGGCTGGCCCAGCAGAGGGAGACCGCCTGATGGAACGCCGACTTAACTGGTACAAAGCCGTAGCCCACTGCGAGGACCGGGGCGAGCCTTACGTGCTGGTCACCGTGCTGGGCGTCACCGGCTCGGTTCCCCGGGAGCCCGCCAGCAAGATGGTGGTCACCGGCGAACACAGCTACGACACCATCGGCGGTGGCCACCTGGAATACCGCATCAGCCAGCAGGCCCGGGAGCGACTGGCAAAACAGGATTACACCAGCGAGCTGGCCCACTTTCCCCTGGGTGCAAGCCTGGGCCAGTGCTGCGGCGGCAGCGTGTCGGTGCTGATCGAGGCACACCCGGGCTGCGAACAGGAGTTGGTCGTCTTCGGCGCCGGTCACGTGGCCCGGGCGCTGGTGACCATCCTCGGGGATCTGCCCTGGCGCGTCACCTGGGTGGATGAGCGGGCCGACCAGTTTCCCGCCGAGGTGCCCACCAACGTCCGCATTCACCACACCGACGACCCGGTGGGGGATGCCCCGGCACTGTGCGCCGGCAGACAGGTGCTGATCCTGACCCACAACCACCAGTTGGATTTCGACCTTTGCCGAACTCTGCTGACGGCGTCGGACTGCGCGGGCATCGGCCTGATCGGCTCTGACACCAAGGCGGAGCGCTTCCGCCAGCGGCTGGAACATCGGGGATTCGGTGCTGGCCAGATCGCCTCGATCCGCTGCCCCGTGGGCCGTGGTGACATCCCCGGCAAACGCCCAATGGAAGTGGCGGTGTCCATCAGCGCCGAACTGCTCAGCCTGGCCGCCGGCGCGGACCAGCCTGCTGTCCGCCGGGGCCTGCCCTGGAAGACACTGAAAGGCCTGATCCAGAACCCTGAAACCGGAGACATGCCCGAATGACCCTGGACGAACTCAACACGCTGCCCCGGGAACAGGCCGAGGCCCGATTCCGGGACTGCTGCGCCGCCGCCCCCTGGGTGCAAGGCATGGTGGACAACCGCCCCTACGCCAGCCGTGACGCCATGCTGGCGCAGAGTCGCCTGCTGTGGCCCACGCTCACCGAAAGCGACTGGCTGCAGGCCTTCGAAGCCCATCCGAAAATCGGCGATGTGGACAGCCTGCGCCGCAAATACGCCAGTACCAAAGCCCTGGCCAGCGGTGAACAGGCCGGTGCCCGTCAGGCGCCGGAAGCGGTACTGCAACGCCTGAAGGCCGACAACGACGCCTATCAGGAAAAGTTCGGCTTCATCTTCATCGTCTGCGCCACCGGCAAGTCCGCCGGGGAGATGCTCGAACTGCTGGAACAGCGCCTGCCCAACACCCGTGAACAGGAAATCCGCAACGCCGCCCGGGAGCAGGCGAAGATCACCGAGATAAGACTGGAGAAACTGGTATGACCGACAAGAGTCCCATTACCACCCACACTCTGGATCTGGGCAGCGGCAAGCCCGCCACCGGCGTTGCAGTTAGCCTCGAACAGGTTGTCGACGACCGGGCCATACCCATCGCCGACGGCATCACCGACGACGACGGCCGCCTGATGTCCTGGTTTGACAGCACCATCGAGCCGGGCCATTACCGGTTGCACTTCGACACGGGTGCCTGGTTCGAGGCCCGCAACCTGGAAACCTTCTACCCCGAGGTGACCCTGGACTTCCGGGTGTCAGACCCGCAGGCGCACTACCACGTTCCGCTGTTGCTGAACCAATGGGGCTACTCGACCTACCGGGGAAGTTGATGAACAGAACAACCGATACCGCGTTCCCGGCCGGCTGCGAGGCCCATCGGGGCGCCCTGCTCCACTTCCTGGATGACCCCGGCAATGAGCCGGAGCCTCGCGCCGATACCCTGGCAACCTTCGACGATGGCCTACTGGTGTTGCAGGACGGGCGAGTGCTCACCGCCGGCCCGGCGGAAGACCTTTTGCCACAGTTGCCCGCAGGCACTCCGGTCACCGACTGGCCCGGTGGCCTGATCCTGCCCGGGTTTATCGACACCCATGTGCACATGCCACAGCTGGGGGTGATGGCCAGCTACGGCGCCCAGCTATTGGACTGGCTGGAGACCTACACATTCCCCCACGAGGCCCGCTTCAGCGATGGCGACTGGGCCCGGGCCGAGGCGCAACGGTTCACCGACCTGCTGCTGGCCCATGGCACCACCTCCGGCCTGGTGTTCTGCACCTCCCACCCCGCCTCGGTAGATGCTCTTTTTGAAGCCGCCGAAAGCCGAGGCATGGGCCTAACCGCCGGCAAGGTAATGATGGACCGCCACGCCCCGGACAACCTCATCGACACCACCCAGGGCAGCTACGACGACAGCCTGGTCCTGTTGCAGAAGTGGCACGGCAACGGCCGCCAGCGCTACGCTATCACCCCGCGTTTTGCAGCGACCTCCAGCCCGGAGCAACTGACCCTGGCTGGTAAACTCGTCGCCGATCACCCGGATGTCATGGTGCAGACCCACTGGGCTGAGAACACCGGCGAGATCCAGTGGATCAGCGAACTCTTCCCGGACCGCCACAGCTACCTGGACGTTTACGACCACTACGGCCTGCTGGGGGATCACACGGTACTGGCCCACGGCATCCATATTGATGACCGGGATCGCCAACGGCTGGCCGAGACCGGCAGCCGCATTGCCTTCTGCCCCACCTCCAACACTTTCCTGGGCAGCGGCCTGTTCGACTTTCGCAGCGCGCGGGAGGCCGGCGTAACCGTTGGCCTGGCCTCCGATGTGGGCGGCGGCACCAGCCTTTCCATGCTGGCCACCATGGCCGAGGCCTACAAGGTCTGCCGCCTGCGGGGCCAGGCCTTGACGCCCTGGCAGGCCTTCTACCTGGCCACCCTGGGCAACGCCCGGGTGTTGAATCAGGCGGACCAGACCGGCAGTTTCCAGCCCGGCAGCCATGCCGACTTCGTGGTGCTCGACCAGAGCGCGTCACCGGCACTGAACATGAAACAGGCTCACAGCCACACCCTGGCAGAGACCCTGTTCAACCTGATGATCCTTGGGGATGACCGGGCCATTGTCGCCACCGCGGTGGCCGGCAAGATCCGCTATTGGAGAGCCGACAGCCATACAGCCACCTCCCCGACATCCCTGTCCCCCACTCAAGGAGCCTGATTCATGGAAGCATACCTCAGCGAATGGCTTGGCCTGATCCTCCGCTGGTTTCATGTGATTGCCGGCGTGGCCTGGATCGGCGCCTCGTTCTACTTCATCTGGCTGGATAACCACCTGCGGGAACCGCCGGAGTGGAAGCAGAAGAAAGGCATCAAGGGCGACCTGTGGGCCATCCATGGCGGCGGCTTCTACGAGATCGCCAAGTACCGGCTGGGGCCGGAGCAGATGCCAAAGGAACTGCACTGGTTCAAGTGGGAGGCGTACAGTACCTGGCTCAGCGGCATGGCGCTGCTGATACTCGTTTACTACCTGGGCTCGCCCGGCTACCTGGTGGACCCCGCCAAGGCCAACCTGAGCACAGGTGTTGCGGTCGCCATCGGCCTGGGGACCATCGCCGTCGTATTGGCCCTCTACGAAGGACTGATCCGCAGCCCGCTGGCAGACAGGGGCAAGACCTTTGCCCTGGTGCTGTTCGCCGTACTGCTTATCGTCGACTGGGGGCTGTTCCAGGTATTCTCTGGCCGGGGCGCCTACATCCATGTAGGGGCGGTCATCGGCACCATCATGGTGGCCAACGTGTTCCTGGGCATCATCCCCTCCCAGCGTGCCCTGGTAAAAACCGTCCGCGAGGGGCAGGAACCGGACCAGCGGGTGGCAAGGTTGGCGACCCTCGCCAAGCTGCGCTCCACCCACAACAACTACCTGACCCTGCCGGTCATCTTCATCATGATCAGCAACCATTACCCGCTATTGTATGGCCACCCCCAGGGCTGGGCCATCCTGGCGGCTATTGGCTTTATCACCGCCTTCGCAAGGCACTATTTCAACCTGCGGCACCGGGACATCAACAAGCCCTCAATACTGGTGATCTCCGCCATGCTGACGGCGATGCTGATCTGGGCCGTGGCCCCGGCCCCCAGGTCCTCAACGGCAGCAGGAGACAGCGGGCAGACCGCCAGCGTCACCGACGAACAGGTCACCGATATCGTGGAACGCCACTGCGTTGCCTGCCATGCCCGGGAACCGGAAGACCCCGCCTATCAGGCGGCACCCGCCGGCATTGCACTCGATGACCTGTCCCTGCTAACCGACCACCGGGAGCAGGTACAGCAGGCGGCAGTGGATACACACTATATGCCGCTGGGGAACAGTTCAGGGATGACTGAGGAGGAGCGGGAGCAGTTGGGGCATTGGTTGAGTGCTCAGTAAGTGTGGCCAGATGGTGTGGAACAGGATGGTTGCCGCCAAGGCAACGATAAAGACCTTGCCACCCCTCGCACCGAAATGGCACGCAGGGCACCACCCTGGCCTCAATTCCGTGCACCCTGGCGGCCAGGCCAACCGCCTTAAATTTCACAAACAGACCAGATGGTCAGGTTTTTCAGTGTTCTGTGACCATAGCCGCCACACTGGTATGCCAATTGCTGAGGCCCTGTTGGCACAACATCCAAACACGGGATTCAACGACAAAGTGAGGAAGTACCATGAGTGACAATTACCGCAAACCGGGTCTGCTCAAACGGGTGGCCGCCGCCTTCATGCTGGGAGGTGCCCTGGCCGCCATGACCTCGGTGGTCCAGGCTGATACCGAAATCCGCTTCACCCTGGACTGGCGTTTCGAAGGGCCTTCGGCGCCCTTCCTGATGGCACTGGAAAAGGGCTACTTCGAGGATGAGGGCCTGGACGTCACCATCGATTCCGGTAATGGTTCCGCCGGCGCCGTTACACGGGTTGCCAGTGACGGTTATGACATGGGCTTTGCGGACTACAGCGCACTCACCGAAACCACTGCCAAGAACCCGGACACTGAGGTTACCGGCGTCTACATGGTCTATAACGCAATGCCCGCAGCGGTCTTTGCCCTGAAGGAGTCCGGCATCGAGAAACCAGAAGACCTCAAGGGCAAGACGCTGGGCGCGCCGGTGTTCGATGGCGGCCGCAAGGCCTGGCCGTCGTTCGCCCGCCACAACGGCCTGGCCGTGGATGATGTGGAATGGCAATCGGTGGAGCCCGCCATCCGTGAAACCCTGCTGGCCCGGGGCGAGCTGGACGGTATTACCGGCTTCTACTTCACCAGCCTGCTGAACCTGGAAGCCCGGGGCGTGGACCCGGACAACATCGTAGCGCTGAAATACCCGGACTATGGGGTCGAGTTCTACGGCAACACCATCATCGCCCGCAACGAACTGCTGGAGGAGAACCCGGAAGCGGTCCGGGGGTTCCTCAAAGCCTTCAACAAAGCCCTGCAGGAAACCATCGACGACCCGGAAGCAGCCATCGAGTACGTCAAGCAGCGGGATGGCCTGATCAAGGAAGACCTGGAACTGCGACGGCTGAAACTGGCTCTGGAGACCAATGTGATCACCGACGAGACCCGTGCCGAAGGCCTGGGTGCCGTTACCGAGGAGCGCATGGCCCGGGCCCTGGAGGACATGATCGACTCCTACGAGCTGGAGCCTTCGCCGGAACTGGAAGCTCTGTTCGACAGCAGCTACCTGCCACCCCGCGAAGCGCGGATGATCGACTAACCTGTCAGGCCCGGGCGATCGCCCGGGCCGTCACTGACTGCCGGAGTTCCTGATGGATCTGGTTGAATTCGAGAATGTCAGCATGCGTTATGGGGAAGAGGGTCCCATGGCCATCGAAAACATTTCCCTCAGCGTGCGAAAGAATGAGTTTGTCGCTGTGGTCGGTCCGTCCGGCTGCGGCAAGTCCACTCTAATGAAACTGGTCACCGGCCTGGCACCCCCCAGCGAAGGATATGTCTATCTGGGCGGTAAACAGGTGGCCGGCCCCCAGAAAGGTGTGGGTATGGCGTTCCAGGCCTCCAACCTGCTGCCCTGGCGAACCACCCTGGACAACATCCTGCTGCCTATGGAGATTGTGCAGGACTACCGACACCGCTTTCGTGCCGAGAAAGCAAAATTTGCGGAACAGGGCCGGGCCCTGCTGGCCCGGGTTGGCCTGGCCGGCTGCGAAGACAAGTTCCCTTGGGAACTCTCCGGCGGTATGCAGCAGCGGGCGTCCATCTGCCGCGCGCTGATCCATCGGCCGTCACTACTGATGCTGGATGAGCCTTTCGCCGCCCTGGATGCGTTCACCCGGGAAGAACTCTGGTGCATGGTCCGGGACCTGTGGCAGGAGGAGCCATTCACCGTGGTGCTGGTCACCCATGACCTGCGGGAAGCGGTCTTCCTGGCGGATACCGTTTACGTAATGAGCAAGGGCCCCGGCCGCATCCTGGTGCGCAAACCGGTCGACCTACCCCGACCCCGGGACCTGGCCGTGACCTATACCGACGAGTTTGCCGAGCTGGTGTTTGAGCTCCGGGACCATATCGGCCGCATCCGGGAGGAGAACTCATGACCCTGCTCCAGCGCAAGCGCATGCTGATCAAGGCCTCCCCCTGGATTCTGCTGGTCTCACTGGTACTGCTTTGGGAACTGGTGTGCTTCGCCTTCAGCGTGCCCACCTATCTGTTTCCCGCGCCCACGGATATCTGGGCGTCATGGCAGGAGTACCAGGGCCAGATCATGAAACACGCTACCCATACCCTGTTTACCACGGTGACCGGGTTTGTGATTGCAGTGATTTTTGGCGTGGTTCTCGGCGTTCTGGTGGGATCTTCACCGCTGATCTACAAGGCGGTCTACCCGCTGATGGTGGGCTTCAACAGTATTCCCAAGGTGGCCTTCGTGCCGGTGCTGGTGGTGTGGTTCGGCATTGGTACGGTACCGGCTATCCTGACCGCCTTTCTGATTTCGTTCTTCCCGGTGGTGGTGAACATGGCCACCGGCCTGGCCACCCTCGAGCCGGAACTGCAGGATGTTCTGAAGTCGCTGGGGGCAAGCAAGCTGGACATCCTCAAAAAGGTGGCATTGCCTCGCTCCATGCCGTATTTCTTTGCCTCACTGAAGGTGGCCATCACCTTGGCCTTTGTGGGCTCGGTGATCTCGGAAACCGTGGCCTCCAATGTTGGCATCGGCTACCTGATGATCTCTGCCAGCTCCACCATGGACATGGGCCTGGTGTTTGCCGGCCTGGTGGTGATCGCCATCATGGGGGTGGTAATGTATGAAATGTTCGCCTATGTGGAGCGACGCATGACTGGCTGGGCCACCCGGGGTACTGACCCGGCATTCTGACCCAAATGCCATAATCAATAACGGCTTCCCGCGGGAGGCCCTTGTTTGGTCAGAGACTTACTCCCTGGCCTCCGCAGCCTTCTCCGCCGCATCAAAGTTCGCCTGGATCCGCTGCAGCAAGTAATCCCGGGCGGAGATGGGAGGATATTTTTGCTCCGGCCCGTGGATGATCACATCCTTGTTGGCCTGGCAGAAAAACGCCAGGCTGTATCGGGGGCCGCTGTACTCATCCGCCCTGGGCATGCGCACACGGTGCAGGGTAGACTTGAGACGGTCGTCGCTCCAGCGCATCAGCATGTCGCCGATGTTGCAGGTAATGCGATCTTCCTTCGGGGTCACGGTGAACCATTCCCGATTATCTCCCTTGCCTTCCGCGTCCTTGCCAGGGCTGACCTGCAGGCCGCCTTGACCTTCCTGCTGGAACACCATGGTCAGGCAGTCGAAATCGGTGTGGGCGCCGGCCCGCCAGATGGATGCATCGGGTTGATGGTCTTCCGGCAGCGGAAGGTAGTGCAGCAGTCGTAGGGTACTCTGATAGCCTGGTTGTGCCCGATCATGGGCCCTGGTGAAAAAGTCCCGCTCAAAGCCCAGGCGGTCGGCGAAACAGGACAGCACCTTCGTGCCCAGCTGCCAGGCCCGGTATTCGAAATCCAGCATCACCCGCTGGAACTCGGGAACCAGGGTCTGGTTTGGCCACAGATCATCCATGTGTGGCAGGGTGATCTGAAAGGATTCCTTTTCGTCTGCTGTACCGGTGGACGGGCGTACCTGGGACTTGAACTCCCAGCCGGAATTGAGCCCCTTCTTCAGGGGGAAGCGCTGTTTGTCGGCCTCCGGCAGCGCGAAGAAGTTTTCCGACAGGCCGAAGGCCTCCCGGATCAGGGCCAGGTCCAGACCATGATTGGACAACTGGAAAAAACCCACCTCGGTAGCGGCCTGCCAGAGCTGATCGGTGATCTCGTCCCGGCGGTTTTCAAAGTCGGTCAGGTCGATCACCGGCACGTCTCGGTCAATCTCCTTGCCCATGCCACCAAAGGTGGTTTCCAGGTTCAGTTCCTTAAGGGTGTATTTTTCTGCAGTAGTGGTCATCGGTGCCTCCCGGGCATCTTGGTCAAAAGGGATCAATTGGCGCCGGAAATGTGCATAGGGCGGGATGGAAGGGGCGTGGTCAACTGCCTGCGCCGCCAACCGCCCGCAGGCACTTCCGGTCGACGACTGAGCAATGACCCGACGCCAGCAATACGCAGACGCCTGACTGCTTCTACTCAGACTGGGCGGACCATCCTAAGGGATGGCTCGCATCTTGACTCAAGCAGCAAGTGTGCCAGCGAATCAACCCATTACATTCAGGAGCTTAGCTACATCCCGGACACCAGGTTGGCGCCACCATGAAGCAGGAATCCACAGCAGCGCACTATTCGGGTGCGAACCGGGGCTCTCCGGCCGCCGAAAGCCAGACCTGACCATATGGTCAAAGTGGAAACGATCTTGCATCATCCTGGCGATTACACCACATTGACAAGAGTAGAAGCGGTTAGGGGCTGTTGCCCCGGGACATTGCTCTTTATGACGACAAGGAGCGAGCCTTGAACTACCTGATCCAGAACGCCGTTGCCATTTTTGCCGACCGAACCCCGGACGCCACCGATATCCGCTTACAGGATGGCCGTATTACCGAACTGGGCCGCAGCCTGACACCCTCACCAGCGGAGCCGGAAACCGTTATCGACGCCAGCGGCTGTGTGATCTGGCCGGGGCTGGTGAACACCCACCACCACCTGGCCCAGTCCATCATGAAAGGCGTCCCCGCCGGCCTCAACCAGGGTCTGGGCGAATGGCTCAGCAGTGTGCCCTACCGCTTCTGGCCCAAGGTCACCCCGGAGCTGATGTACCACGCCGCCCGGCTGGGGCTGTACGAGCTGATCCGCTCCGGTGCCACTACCTGCGCCGACCATCACTACCTTTACCACGCCACCACCAGCCCGGAGCTGGAAGAGTCAGTCTGGCAGGCGGCGGAAGAACTGGGCGTCCGCCTGGTGCTGTGTCGCGGCAGCGCCACCGAGACCGGCTCCCATGAAGGCATGATCGAACATCGCATCAAGCCGGAAACCATCGACCAGGTGATTGACCGCCTTGATGATACCCGAAAAAAACACCACCAGAATGGCCCGGATGCCATGAAGAAACTCGTGGTCGCCCCCACCAGCCTGATCCACTCCAGCACACCGGAAGGACTGAAGGCGCAGGCCGCCTGGGCCCGCCAGCATGGCCTGAAAATGCACTCCCACCTGCTGGAGGTGAAATTTGACGAGATCCAGGCTTGGGAAAAATACCGCCAGAGCGCCATCGACTACGCAGAAGCCTGTGACTGGCTGGGACCGGATGTATGGTATGCCCATCTGGTCCATAGCGATAACCACGCCATCGAGCGGCTCGCCGCCACCGGCACCGGCATTGCCCACTGTCCGACATCCAACTGTCGCCTCGGCAGCGGCATCGCTCCAGTGGTTGACATGCAAAAGGCTAGCGTGCCGATCTCGCTGGCGGTAGACGGCTCCGCCTCTGCCGAGTCAGGCTCTATGCTGCAGGAACTGAATCTGGCATGGCTGATCCACCGGGCAGCCCACGGGCCAGATGTCACCACCCTGGAACAGGTTCTAGACTGGGGTACCCGCGGCGGCGCGAGGCTGCTGGGCCTGCAGGATACCGGCAGCCTTGCCGTGGGAAAGCAGGGAGACCTGGTCCTCTACGACATCGACCAGCCCCGCTTTGCCGGCGTCCACTCGCCCCTGATGGCACCACTGATGTGCGGCGAGCCGGTGCATGTAAGAGACAGCTTCGTGCAGGGGCGCCGCATTGTGGAAGATGGCCGTGTCACAGGAGTGGATGAGCGGGAGCTGACCAGCAAGGTACAGGAAGGCGTTGCCCGAATGTTGGCCGGCGCCTGAACGAAAAAAGCCGGCGGAGTTTATCCCCGCCGGCCTTCGGTATTGCCTACCCGTTTATTCCGGCAGATTCGCCGTCATACCTTCCACATACCAGTCCATGCCCGCCAGCTCTTCTTTGGTCATGGTCTCACCTTCCGGCACCCGCAGCTCGCCGTCCTGGTCCTTCAGAGGCCCGGTGAAGGGATGGAACTCACCACTGTCGATAGACTCAACTACCTCTTCCACCTTCGAGCGCTGCTCGTCCGTCAGGCGGTCGCTGATGCCAACGATCTGGATCACGTCCTCAGAAATGCCACCCCAGTAGTCTTCTGACTTCCAGTCACCATCCATTACCGCCTGCACTGTGTCAATGTAGTACGGCGCCCAGTCATTGACCACGGACAGCAGGTGGGCATCGCCGCCAAACTCGCGCATGTCAGAAGCTTGGCCTACACCCCAGTTGTCGCGCTTTTCCGCCGCCATCAACGGTGCCGGACTGTCCGTGTGCTGGACAACAACGTCAGCCCCCTGATCCATCAGGGCGTTGGCGGCATCAGCTTCCTTGGCGGGATCGAACCAGGTATTGGCCCACACCACCTTAAGTTCGATGTCAGGGTTCACTTCCTTTGCCCCCAGATAGACCGCATTGATATCACGGATCACTTCCGGAATCGGAAAGGAGGCAATATATCCCAGAGTGTCAGACTCGGTTACCAGACCGGCCGCCACGCCCGTAGCGTAACGCCCTTCATAGGTTACCGACAGGTAGGTGCCCAGGTTGTCGGCGCGCTTATAGCCTGTAGCATGCAGGAATGTGGTATCCGGGAACTGCTCCGCCACTCGTGCGGTGGGATTCATAAAGCCGAAGGAGGTAGTAAAGATCACATCGTTGCCGGCCTGGGCCAGGCGGCGGATGGTGCGCTCCGCATCGGCGCCTTCGCTGACGTTCTCCACATAGGTGGTGTCTACCTCGTCGCCAAAGTGCTCCTCAAGGGCAAGGCGACCCAGGTCGTGCTGGTAGCTCCATCCATGGTCCCCGATGGGGCCTACATACACAAAGCCGACTTTCATCGGGTCGTCGGCCATGGCAGACATAGACATACTGAGTGTGGCAGCAAGTACCAGGCTCGATTTCACTTTCATGGATACTCTCCTGAGTGTTTGGATCATTCTGCGTTGCGCGTTCTAGTGGTTTACCAGAAGAAGATTCAGCAAAAAGCTGGCCAATTGCTCAGGTTTTTTAAGATTCTGTTTAGAAGCTACCGTGGGCACGCTGTGGATACCACCAATCTGGATCAGCCCGGCCTATCCAGTTACGGCCAATAATCGGCGCACCATCAAAGCAACCTTTAGCGAAAAACGCACCAGTGCGAAGCAGACCGGGCCAGCCTGGCCAGTCATCACATTCCTGGTTGTGCACTTTGCACACAGGAGCTTCGCCCCGTTGACAAACAAAGCCGGAAAAGACGGCCATGGCACAATCGTTGCCAACTCCTACGTATTTACCCACTACACGGAGAGATCGCCATGACCGAACCCACCCCGAAAGAACAGGACTATCCCCTCAGCCCCGTCCCCATGGATCAGCGCAAAAGCGTCTGGTCCATGGGACTGGTACTTCTTGGCTTCACTTTCTTCACTGCCACAATGTGGGCCGGTGGCAGTATCGGAGTCGCTTTCGATTTTTCCACCATGATCATGGTACTGACCATAGGTAACCTGCTATTGGGGGCCTATGCTGCAGGACTCGGCTACATCGCTGCGAAGACCGGCCTTAACACCGCTTTAATGAGTCGTTTCACCTTCGGAGAGATTGGCAGCAAGCTCTCCGACATCATTCTTGGTTTCACCCAGATTGGCTGGTACGCCTGGGGCACCGCCACCATGGCTATCCTGCTGGTGGAACTGACAGGCATGCCAGAAGCCATGACCACACCGCTCATGGTGCTGTTCGGTTTCGCTTTCTGTGTCACCGCATTTATCGGGTATCGAGGACTGGAGTGGCTTTCTCGCGTGGCCGTGCCGGCCATGATCATTCTGGTCGCCGTCAGTATGACAATCTCTACCTCCGATGCCGGCGGATTGTCCGGCTTGCTGGCGATCACCCCGACCGATGAAATGACCGTTGCTGCTGCTATTACACTGGTCTTCGGCACCTTTGTGAGTGGCGGCACCCAGGCCACTAACTGGACACGCTTCGCCAAATCCGGGAAAACGGCCGTGATCGCAACATTGCTCGCCTTTTTTCTCGGAAACGGGCTAATGACTCTTATCGGTGCCTTCGGTGCACTGGTCTATCAACAAGCCGATATCGTCGACATCATGGTCGCCCAGGGACTGACAACACTCGGCATTCTGATGCTCTTTCTCAACCTCTGGACCACCCAGGACAACACTGTTTATAACTTCGCCGTTGCTGGCTGCAACCTTGTGCGCACCCGTCGGCGTAAAGCCGTAACCATTGCCGGAGCGGCGATAGGTACCGTTCTTGCAGTTCTAGGTATGTACGAGTGGCTTATTCCCTTCCTGATTCTGCTGGGCACGTTTATTCCACCGATCGGGGGTGTCATTATGGCCAGCTTCTTCGTCGGCTATAAGCGCCGGTACCCGGATCTGACATCGGTTACCTTGCCGGCCTTTAACTTCCCTGGGCTCGCCGCTTATGCCATTGGCTCAGCAGCCGCATATACTTCTCCATGGATCGCCCCGATCATGGGTGTCTTCGTCGCCGCTCTGAGCTACAGCATCATTCTGACCGTCAGCAAGGCAGTCAGTGAACGCAGAGCCCAGGCCATGGGAGCTGTTTGAGTGACGCTGCGATGCCGGGATATACCCCTGCTCACCGGCCTAGGCGCTATAAAGCTTCGAGGTGGTGAAACCGCTATAGCAAACGCTGTACGCTGGCCGTATGTGGCGGAAAACCGCTCTTTCAGGAACTGGGTGAAAGGTGGCGAACTTGTTTTTGTCACCGGCATAAGTCGACATCGCAGCCCTCAGAACCTGGGGGAGTGCCTTTATGAGGGCAAAGACTGCAATGTATCCGGATTGGTTGTACTCACCGGAGACGCCTACATCGGCCAGTTACCAAACACGCTTTGCCGGCTAGCTGACAAACTTGGTATCCCGCTATTCGAGCAGCCGTATTCGCTACCCATGGTGGAGGTAACAGAGGCCATTGGCAGGGCCATTATCTGGTCTGAACACATGCCTGACCAACAGCTTGATCGCGAAGCTCTGGTCGATTCAGCCGAGCTGCTGGACGCATGGATGACCTGCCTGGGCAATCAAAGCGCTATGGCAGCGGCATTAGGCTGTCACCGAAACACAGTACGCAAGCGAATGACTCAACTCGTCGACACATTGCAAGATCAGGCCAGCCAGACTGACCAATTCAAAACACTGCTGTCGGCTCACCTGTCATTAAAGTCAAAAATGTTCTCGAATCACCTCAGGAAACAAAATGACTGATCAACTGAACGCCATAGTGAATTCCCGCATGCAGGGCCAGAATGGACTATTCACGCTCAAAATGCACAATGGCCGCTTCTCCGGTATCTCCGCACAACCGGAATCCACCATTGCAACAGAGGATGAGCTGGATGCTGGAGGCAACCTGGTTACACCAGCTTTTGTCGAGCCCCACATCCATCTGGACGCCGCCATGACTGCGGGTCAACCCCGCTGGAACAAGAGCGGCACCCTGTTTGAAGGCATTGAATGCTGGGCCGAACGCAAGGCAAAGCTGAGCCCGGACGATGTCATTAGCCGGGCCACTCAAACCCTGAAGCTTTTTGCGGCTCACGGCATCCAGTACGTTCGCACCCACGTGGACGTGACCGACCCGTACCTGACCGCACTTCAAGCCATGCTGACAGTTCGCGAGCAAACCTCCGGATTTGTAGATCTTCAGATTGTAGCTTTTCCACAGGAAGGCATATGGTCGTTCAAAAACGGCCGAGAGCTGATGGAGGAGGCAATCCGGCTGGGCGCCGATGTGGTTGGCGGTATACCCCACTTTGAGCATACCCGGGACTATGGCGCGGAGTCGATTCGCTGGCTCATGGCCCTAGCCCATAAACACGATCTGCTGGTGGATGTGCATTGTGACGAAATTGACGATCCGGAATCTCGGTTCCTGGAAATTCTGGCCGCCGAGGCGCTAAAACTGGATTACGGCTCGCGGGTATCTGCCAGCCATACCTGCGCCATGGGCTCCTACAACGACGCCTATTGCAGCCGCTTGTTCCGACTGTTGAAAAAATCCGGACTACGATTCCTTTCCATGCCTACTGAAAGTCTGCACTTGCAGGGCCGATTCGACAGCAACCCGAAGCGCCGGGGCATTACCCGTGTTCCCGAGCTGCTTGATGCCGGCCTGAAGGTCGCCTTCGGCCAGGATTCCATTCGCGACCCATGGTATCCCATGGGCAACGGCAATATGCTGCGGACCCTTGATGTGGGTTTGCATGCCTGCCATATGCTCGGAATGAATTGGATTGAACATTCTCTTGAACTGATCACCGGAAACGGAGCGGCTGCGCTGGACTTGGGCGAGTATGGTATTGGTGAAGGCCTTCCAGCACGATGCCTTGTACAGCAGGGCCAGACACCCTATGAAGTCCTACTCGGTCAACGACCAGTGCTGGCTTCAGTCCGGGACGGCCGGGTTCTGGTTCGAAGAAACGCCAGCCATCCCGAGACTGGCCTGATGCTATGACAAACTGCTCCAGTGATAGGGTTGGCTTGTACAGGTAACATGCCTCTGTTGAACCCATAAGGTCGACCGGTCGAGGGGTAAACCAAGCCATACCTTACGGAGTTCTTGTAAGTTACCAGCCCGTAGATTTCAGGATAAGTAATTGATCGTGCAGATTTTGATCCATATAGACCGCTTGCTATCGGATAGTAGCGGCGCCCTCCGGAGGCGAAGTCAGAGGTTCGAATCCTCTCGGGCGGGCCATTTAAGCGGAAATTCAGCAAGTTATACCTTTTACTTCTTCGAAAGACCGGTGCACACGTCGCCCACACATGAACTCTGAACCTGCCCTTGACGAGGGAGGGGTAAAGTCCGGCACTCGATAAGGAGGTATAGCCATGTTTTACAGCGTCATCGAAGTCAGTATGCGCTACAAGGTTTCCCGTGCGACGATTTGGCGCTGGGTAAAAGAAGGGAGATTCCCTCAACCCGTTAAACTCGCTCCCGGGACCACTCGCTGGCGGGCAGAAGATCTACAGACCTTTGAGAAAAAGTTGAAATGAGCGTACGACCATCACGCTGGATTCAGAGGCTCTGCTCGGGCCCCAGCTAGTTGGTCAGATCGTGTTCAAGCCGGAAATATCCACTAGAGTGACAACAGCCCGACTGCGGGAAGAGCGACTGACCTGCTCCCCTCAAGCGTAACCGCTGCCTGCCTCGATCGGGTCAATTTCAACTATACCGCAGTTGCTTCCATTGGAAAGCGGACCTTTT
>JBHEPI010000150.1:0-9244 GCA_046260345.1 Marinobacter sp.
GACCTTGAAAATGGCGCTTATCAGGCCACAGAGGAATTTGTTCAGGGTGGGGTCTTTTGCCCCGAGCTTCTTGTCGAGCACTGCAACGAAGCGGTTAATCAGCCACAGACCGATGACCAGTGTGACAATGGCAAGCACGAACTTGGGAGCATAGGCCATGATCAGCGTCAATGCCTGATCCCAGAGCTCTGACGCATTAACATTGGTTCCCAGAAGGTCGTCCATTCAGTTGCTCCTTGTTGGTTTTGATGACTGGTTTCCTGAAATCTGACAGGGAACACGGGAGGAAAGCGCGAACATAGTCTCCGTTGTGTTATAGCAGAGGTGCATGAAAACCGTATACTGCACGTAGCCGTTACCCTGAAGGCCCTCTACGTAAGCGTTCAGCGACTGGCCCACCCGATAATCGTTTCTGGCCCACCCTGCACAACGATGCGCCCCTGTTTCTGGTTCAACTGGTAGTCATACATGGGGTCGTAGTAGTCCTTCAGCAGTGAATAGATCCATTCGTGGTGAGCGCTTACGTCGCCGGTCCGGTGCTGGGTGTCCAGCGCGACTTCCATCAGGTATCGCAGTTGGCTGTGGCGCTCACCACCGAGACGTTTGCGGATCCGGTCCAGGGCACTGAGGAGGTAGTCGCGGAAGTTGAGCCAGCCGGCCTCCTCGCCATCGCGGGAGGCGTAGTCCGCCGCCATCTGTTCGACATAATCCTCCCGAATGATCCGGATGCGTTCCTCAATAGGCTGGTCTAGCACCATCAGGGGGGCGGCTGCCATTTGCTCCCTCAGGCTTTCCGGCAGAGCGCAGCGCCCTACCAGCCGACTTTCGTCTTCCAGATGAACCGGCCCACCAATGTGGTGGTGAGCCTTGAGCATGGCGACGGCAAGGTGGTTTTCAAAATCGATCTGTGATGGCTGAGGCGTTACCTGGCGCCCAAAGCTTGAGCCCCGGTGATTGGCCAGGCCTTCAAGGTCTACCGGATTGGGCAGTTGTTGCAGGACCCGGGTTTTGCCAGTGCCGGTGCGGCCGCTGAGGATGATAAACCCGGACGATTCAACCCGTGCTTCCAGGCTGTCTATCAGGAAGCGCCGCATTGCCTTGTAGCCGCCGCTGACCAGTGGGTAGTCGATTCCTGCCTCGCGTATCCATTGCTGGGTCAGGCGCGAACGCAGTCCTCCGCGGAAGCAGAACAGGTACCCTTCCGGATAGCGGGCGGCAAAGCGTCGCCAGGCCTCGAGGCGCTGTGCCTTGATGTCTCCGGATACCAGCTGGTGGCCAAGTTCGATGGCGGCATCCTGTCCCTTTTCCTTGTAGCAGATGCCCACCCTGTGGCGCTCGTCGTCGTTCATCAGCGGGGCATTGATGGCGCCGGGAAAGCTGCCTTTGCTGAACTCCACCGGGGCCCGCACGTCCATCAGCGGCACGTCATTGAGGAACAGGGCAAGGTAGTCGCTGGTGTCGGATCTGGAGGGCATGACAGGTTTCGGTTCGTGCTGAAAGTGAGGCAGCAGTATAACGGATGTGCTTGTTTTTTGCTCCCCAGCGGATGCCGCCCGCCCTTGCGGTCGATACAATGCAGGCCTTCTCGGCTCAGAGTTCCGGAGTAATCATGACCCCTGACGTTCTTAACCAGCACCTCTCAAAGACACTGAGCCGTGGGCGGGTGGCCGCTGCGGCACCGGCCGGATGTCCCGGAATTTCCCTGTACCTGTTTGACCCTTCGGTGCTGGAAGGGCCGATCAGTCATGAGGAAGCCCAGGCAGTGGTGGCCGAGCCGGCGTACTGGTCATTCTGCTGGGCCAGCGGTCAGGTGCTTGCGGCCTACATTCTGGCCAACCCTCACCTGGTAAGGGGCCAGACAGTGCTGGATTTTGGTTCGGGTTCGGGGATTGTTGCAATTGCAGCTGCTATGGCCGGCGCTCGGGAGGCTATCGCCTGCGATATCGACCCGGCGGCGCTGGATGCTGTTGCAGCCAATGCCGGGCTGAATGAGGTAGAGGTGTCGCTGTGTGATGACTGGAATGCACGACCGGGTGCGGTAGGTGTGGTGACGGCAGCGGATGTGCTGTACGACCCGGAAAACCGGCCCCTGCTGTCTGTTTTCCGGGAGGCAGCGCCACAGGTTTTACTGGCTGATTCCCGGATGAGGAATCTGGGCGATGAAAACTACCGGCAACAGGCGGTTGTCGAGGCCCGTACATGGCCGGATCTGCACGAGTTTGAGGAGTTCAACCGAGTGCGGATCTATCGGGCTGGGGATGGACAGGCTGGATAATCGGGCAGCAAAAAAAAGAGGGTAACTTTTCAGTTACCCTCTTTCGGAACAGGTGTCGCATCCTTGCGCTTTTGGCAATCATCCTGCTGCCATTTTCCCTTGCCAGTCCCTGGTGCCGGCGTCCGAGCCGGCGATCCAATTAGTTATCCCTTAAGCGAGGCGTCCCTGTATCCCTGCCTCTCCCTGCATCCAGTTGCCGGGGTGCATCCAGTGCGTCTTCCGTTTCCCTGTCATCCTTGATGTGGCCACTATACCAACCGAAATCTGACAAACGTGTGAATTGTGCACGCTTGCAGGATGTCAGCCACCATCTGGAATTAATAAGTTCTTTAGTTTCAGTGTCTTGAAATATTAAACGCTATCCCTGTCCGGTAAACGCACGTGACGCCGCAGCAAGATCCTACGCGCTTGTAGGAAATATCTCACACGAGATCGGGTGGATGTCTCACGTCTGATTTGGGGGGGCTTTATCCGTTCCGGTCGGAACCTTGCCCCTGCTTGCCTTTTGTCTTGCGCAGCCTGATAAAATCCGGACACGGCAGCAGCCCAATGGCGATACCTGCGGCGTCCGCGTAAATATCGGCAACTGCAAAGGTGCGGTAGGGTAACTGGGCCTGAACGACTTCAATGGCTACTCCGAACGCGAGCAGACCGGGAGCAATCCAGAGTCGGCTGAGCCCGGGCCAGGCCAGACGCGTGACAACGGTCAGCTGCAGGAAAGCCAGAACGTGATTCAGCTTGTCGTTGGAGGCTGAAGGCACCGGATAGGGTTCGCTTGTGGTTGCAAGGTAGGCAATGGCTGTTGCGGAAATCACCAGAATTGCGCGCCAGAATGGCTGATAATCAAGCAGAAGCCGAATACGTTGTGTCAGAAATGCCATGTACACCGTCGGGCTGTGGTGGAGTTTGCAACATGATATGCTTTGCGCCCGCTTACTGTCATCGAAGCTGAGGTGCTGCGAGGTATGTTGAAGGGTAATTTTTTCCGCGGTCTGGGTTACCTTGGAGAAGGGTTCCGGCTCATACGGCAGCCGGGGCTGAGGTTGTTCGTTGTCATTCCCCTTGTTATTAATATTTTGTTATTCGGCCTTCTGTTCTACTTCCTGGCTGAAATTTTCGCTGCAATGATCGCCGCCGCCATGGGTTGGCTGCCTGACTGGGCCTGGTTACAAAGCCTCGACTGGCTGTTCTGGATTCTTTATGGTGCCGTCATTCTGCTGATGCTGGCCTACGGGTTTGTCATCGTGGCAAACCTGATTGGTTCTCCCTTCTATGGCTATCTGGCAGAACTGACTGAAAAGCATCTGACCGGTCAGGAGGTCAACACGGATGACAGCTGGAGCCAGATTGTCCGCGATATCCCCCGCGCCCTCTGGCGTGAAGTACAGAAAATCGTCTATTACCTGCCCCGGGCCATCGGCCTGTTCATTATTGGTGTTATCCCGGTGGTCAACCTGGTGGCAGCTGTTCTCTGGTTCGTCTTCAATTGCTGGATGATGGCGCTGCAGTACGTGGACTACCCGGCGGACAATCACCGGGTGAGCTTTCCCGCCCTGCGCCGCCTGTTGGGGGATACCCGCCTGTCAGCTCTGGGGTTCGGGTTACCTGTAGCGCTGGCCGCCATGGTCCCGGTACTGAACCTGATTGTGGTCCCTGCAGCGGTTTGCGGCGCCACCGCTTACTGGGTTCGTGAAAACGGGCCATCGAACAAAGACGTATAATGCCCTCAAAGTGATTTGAATCTGTCGGAGGTTTCTTGGATACATCGGAATTTGTAATCGGCCAGCGATGGGTCAGCCACAGCGACACCGCGCTTGGGCTCGGCATAGTCACGGACATTTCCGGCCGCCGGGTGACGCTGGGATTTCCGGCAGCCGAAGAGGAGCGCACCTACGCTATCGACAATGCGCCGTTGTCGCGAATCATCTACCAGCTTGGCGAGCAAATAGAGACCTTCGATGGTGTGTGCTATGAGGTCCGGGCGGTGGAGGATATCGGTGGTGTGCTGATGTACCACGCCGAGGATGACAGCGAGAACCTGGTTCAGATTTCGGAAGTGAAGCTCAGCAGTGCAGTGGATTTCTCTGCGCCCCATCAACGCCTGTTTGCCGGGCAATTTGACCGCAATGGCGCGTTTCGCCTGCGAATGGCTACAGCCCGGCATCTGGACAGGTTGCGGGCCTCGTCGGCCCAGGGCCTGATCGGCGCACGTACCCAGCATCTGCCACACCAGATCTACATCGCCCACGAAGTGGCCAGGCGCTATGCTCCTCGGGTTCTGCTGGCAGACGAAGTAGGGCTGGGCAAGACCATTGAAGCCGGCCTGATTCTGCATTACCAGTTGCATACCAATCGCGCCCGCCGCGTGCTGATCGTAGTGCCGGACTCTCTCATGCACCAGTGGCTGGTGGAAATGTTGCGCCGCTTCAACCTGCGGTTTTCGATCATTGATCAGGGTCGTTACGAGGCCATGGAGGACTTTTCCGGGTTGTCCGATGAAGACGACGAACTGGACGACGCTGATGAAAACCCGTTTGCAAGCGAACAGCTGGCCTTGTGCAGCCTGGATTTCCTGATGAGCAGCGAACAGGCCCGGGCCGATGCGATTGCCGCCGGGTGGGACCTGATGGTGGTGGATGAAGCGCACCACCTGGCCTGGAGCCCTGAAAACGCCAGCCCTGAATATCGCCTGATTGAACAGCTCTCGGCGGCCAGTAGCGGGCTACTGCTGCTGACGGCAACGCCTGAGCAGGTGGGAGTAGCCAGCCACTTCGCGCGCCTGCGATTGCTGGACCCGGCGCGGTTTCATGACCTGGAAACGTTCAGGGAAGAAGAAAAGCAGTATGAGGTGATCAATCAGGTGGTCTCCCGTATCCGTGAGCAGGGCGTGGCCGCCCTTTCTGATGCGGATCGGGAGGCGCTCAGGAGCTGGCTGGGTGATGACCTGGATGCGTTGGTGTCCTCAGGGGAGCCGGAGCAGTCGGTGATTGAAGCGTTGCTGGACCGCCACGGCACCGGACGTGTGCTGTTCCGCAACACCCGCGCCGAGATCAGGGGCTTCCCGGAGCGTCATCCGCTGCCGGTCGGCTTGCCCTGTCCGGAGCTATATCGGGGCAGTGACGTTTGTCATGGTATTGCCGGGCTGGCGCCGGAAACGGCAGTGGACGAAGAACAGTGGCTGACGGACGACCCCCGCGTAGCCTGGCTGGAAAAGACGCTCTCAGGACTGAAGCCCGCCAAGGTGGTGGTAATTTGTGCCCATGCCTCGACGGCTATGGCACTGGAACATTATCTGCAGTTAAGGGCCGGTATACGCAGTGCAGCTTTCCATGAACATCTCAGCCTGATTGAGCGGGACCGTGCCGCTGCCTATTTCGCCGATACCGAGCAGGGCGCCCAGGCACTGATCTGTTCGGAAATCGGCAGTGAAGGCCGCAATTTCCAGTTTGCCCATCACCTGATCCTGTTTGACCTGCCCACCAATCCGGATTTGCTGGAACAGCGGATCGGCCGGCTTGACCGGATCGGCCAGACCGAGACCATCGACATACATATTCCCTATCTGCAGGGAACAGCCCAGGAAACCCAGTACCGCTGGTTTGAGGAAGGCCTGAATGCCTTCAGTGAAAGCTGTTCTGTGGGTGTAGCGGTCCATGATCATGTCAATGCGCAATGGCAAGCCGCCATTGATGGTGACAGTGATCAGCTGCCAGCACTGCTGGACGCCTCGAAGGCAGAGGCTGAACGCCTGCGCACGCTGCTGCGCAACGGCCGGGATGCTTTGATCGAGCTCAACTCCTGCCGGCCGGAGGTGGCAAATGAACTGATTGCCCAGATCGAAACCGAGGAAGAATCAGCGCGGGTACGGGACTATATGATCGAAGCCTGCGACATCCTGGGTGTGGATGTTGAAGACCACTCCGAACACGCAGATGTCCTCCGTCCGGGGGAGCAATACCAGGCCGGGCATGTAACGGAATTGCCAGAAGACGGGCTGACCGTTACCTGGAGTCGTCAGCAGGCGCTTGAGCGCGAGGATATGGCGTTCATGAGCTGGGAGCACCCATTGGTCACCGGGGTGATGGAGTCGGTCACCAGTTCCGGGCTGGGGAAGGCGGCCCTGGCCAGTATGACGGTCAAGGCCCTGCCGCCTGGTACGCTGTTGCTGGAGGCGCTGTTCACGGTGCACTGTCCGGCCCCGGAATCGCTGCAATTGTCGCGTTACCTGCCGGTTTCGCCCTTGCGTCTGCTGGTGGATGTGAACGGGCGGGACCTTTCGGCAACATTGCCTCACGACAGGCTCAACGACATGTGTTCCAATATCCGGCGACGTACCGCTCAGGCCATCGTGCCCCAGATACGGCCTCAGGTTGAAACCATGGTGGATCACGCTGAGAACCTGGCCGAGCCCCATCTGGAACCCCTGAAAACATCGGCGCTGGCCCGGGTCAGGGAGGTTTTTGGCCCGGAGATCCGCCGCCTGGAGGCGATGAAGAAGGTAAATCCGGCCATTCGTGATGATGAAATCGACTTTTTCAGGGAGCAGCTAGCGGCCGCTGAAACGGCGTTGAACCACGCCAGTCTGTCACTGGAAGGTATTCGGGTGATTGTAACTGCCTGATGGTGAACCAGTTGCTGGTCAGGCTTCATCTTATCAGGTAGGTTGAACGTAACAAATTGAAGTTTCTGACATTCAAAACCACGGACGACAGAGAGTATCCATGATGACTTTCATACTGTTTCTTGTTGCTGTCGCCGGGCTTCTTGTCGTAATGCGCAAGGAATCCGGCGCCAAGCCCGCCATCGGGGTAATGGTAGTAACAGGCGTGCTTTCACTGTTTTTTGCGTCGGGCCTGCTGGCACTGGTCCTTTTCGTTGGCGCGGCTGTTACGGCGTTTGCGGGCCTGCCCGGCTTTCGCCAGAGCTGGCTGACCCCGAGGGTGTTTGCCATGTTCAAAAAGGTGGCACCCAAGGTTTCCGATACTGAGAAAGTGGCCCTTGAGGCAGGGACTGTCAGTTGGGACGGTGAACTTTTCACCGGCCGTCCCGATTGGCACAGCCTGCTGATCAACCGCAATACCGGCCTGTCCGAGAAAGAGCAGGCGTTCGTGGACAATCAGTGCACCCAGGCAATTTCCATGTGTAACGCCTGGGATCTGGCAGTTGAGCGTGCTGACCTGCCTGAAGAATTGTGGGACTTCCTCAAGAAAGAAAAATTCTTCGGCATGATCATTCCTGAAGAGTATGGTGGCCTGCACTTCTCGGCCAAGGCCCAGACAGCGGTGCTGCAGAAACTGGCTGCCAATGAAATGCTGATGGTCACCGTCGGTGTGCCCAACTCGCTCGGCCCGGGTGAGTTGCTGGTTAAATACGGCACCGACGAGCAGAAAAACCATTATCTGCCGCGTCTGGCAGATGGTCGGGAGATTCCCTGTTTCGGTCTGACCGGCCCCCGCGCCGGTTCTGATGCTACGTCATTGCCTGACACCGCTATCGTCTGCAAGGGCGAGTTCGAAGGCAAGGAAGTTCTGGGCCTGCGCCTGAACTTCGAGAAGCGGTGGATCACCCTGGCACCGGTTGCCACCGTGGTCGGCCTGGCCTTCCGCATGTTCGATCCCGACGGCCTGCTGGGCGACACCAAGGACTACGGCATCACCTGCGCGCTGATTCCCCGCAATACCAAAGGCATGGAAATCGGCCGTCGTCACTGCCCCATTGGCACGCCGTTCATGAATGGCCCCATCAAGGGCACCGATGTCTTCATTCCCCTGGACTACATCATCGGCGGCCAGGAAATGGCCGGCCAGGGCTGGCGCATGCTGGTTGAGTGCCTCTCGGTAGGGCGCTGTATCACCCTGCCATCCGGCGCGGCTGGTGCAGCGGCTTATTCCGCTGGCACTGCCGGCGGCTTCACCCGCATACGCCGCCAGTTCAACACCCCGGTGGCAGACATGGAAGGTGTGCAGGAGCCGTTGGCTCGCATTGCGGCACAGACCTACATTGCCCAGTCCGCAGTCAACCAGACCGCCAATATGATCGACAAGGGTGAGAAGCCCGCTGTGCCCTCTGCCATTCTCAAGTATCACCTGACCGAAATGCAGCGGGCAGTACTCACCGATGCCATGGACGTTCACGGCGGTAAAACCGTCACCCTTGGCCCCCGCAACTACCTGGGCATAGGCTTCAGCGGTGCGGCAGTGTCCATAACCGTGGAAGGCGCCAACATCATGACCCGCAGCCTGATGATCTTCGGCCAGGGGGCAATCCGCTGTCATCCCTATGTGCTGAAAGAGCTGGCGGCGAAAGACAAGGATGACATCGAGGCCTTCGACGATGCTTTCTTCGGCCACGCCGGCCTGATCTTCGGTAACGCTGCCCGCGCCTTCACCCAGGCGTTGGGTATCGGCAAGGCAGACGTACCGTTCGACCATGCCGCCCGCAAATACGCCCAGGGCGTGGCTCGTTTCAGCGCCGCCTTTGGCCTGTGCGCAGACGCTGCCATGACCACCCTGGGTTCCGAGCTGAAAATGCGCGAGCTGATCTCGGCCCGCCTCGGCGACGTGCTGGCCAACCTCTATCTGGCGTCCATGGTGCTTAAAAACTGGCACGAAACCCAGCCGGTTGATGGTGAAAGGGATCTGATGGAATACAGCCTGGCACTGCTGCTGTACCGGGCAGAAAACGCCATGGACGAATTTCTCCAGAACCTGCCCAACCGCCCGGTTGCCCTGGCCCTGCGTGCTATCACCATGCCCCTGGGCCGCCGCTGGGACAAACCCCACGACGACCTGTCCCGCAAATTGGCCCGGGCTATCTCGACCGACAGCCCGGTACGTGAAAAGTTGTTGGCACCCACCTGGACCACCAACGGGGAGGGCACAGTGGAGAATCCGGTTGCCCGCTATAATGGCCTGTTGAAAGATTACGACAAGGCTGAGCAGCTCTACCGCAAGGCAACCAAGGCGTATG
>JBHEPI010000159.1:0-9337 GCA_046260345.1 Marinobacter sp.
GTCACTTTCGAGTATGAAGGTCAGTCCAGCACGGTTGATATTGACGCGGACGAAGCAGTTAGCGATATCGTGGGCAAATTACAGTCCGTGTCCGGGGTGTCAGCGTCGGCTGCCACATCTCTTCCGGTCGGCGATATGTCAGATGCTGATTTTTCATCCTTTAGATTGACTGTTGGCAACGAGACTTCGCCACGAGAAATAGACCTGGATGGTGTCTCGACAGTTGAGGAGCTTGAAGCCAGGATCAGACAAGTATCTGATCCTGCGATATCCGCCTCCGTTGATGAAGATGGCGCGCTGAATATTACGCACAATTCGGGCGAGACGCTTCAGGCTGAGTATGATAATGATAATGATACGGACCCTGACTTTAGCGAATCGGCACCAGGCGTTGTGGCAATTAACACGGACCGCAGTGTTACCGGTGTAGACTCCACGTCAACTGCGGTTGCAGAGGCTTTTAATGTCGCCCCGGAACGGATAAACGCATTCAATCCCCAGGACCAGCGTACCTACAACCACGCAACGTCCACGACTATCTACGACAGCCTGGGCAACTCCCACGATATGACCCAGTTCTATGTGAAGCAGCCATCTCCGGGTAATGGCGTGGGTACCAGTGAATGGTCGGTTTACACCCAGATTGATGATGAGTTTGTCGGTGGAACGGACGAATCACCCCATCAGGCCCGCTTCAATCAGGACGGTGAACTGCAATCGGTGAATGGCGACCCCAACGGGGAAATCCTGATCGATGATTGGACACCCAAGGATGCCGACGGCACGCCTAATGGGGCGGATGGCCCGCCAGCAGCAGGAGAAGATATCACCACCCCGATTCCGGATCCGCCTACAAGCTCGGCGTTTGTACTGGATCTGGGTAATACCACCCAGTATGGCAGCGAATTCGGAGTAAACGACCAGCAACAGAACGGCTATGCAACCGGCCGCCTATCCGGTCTGGATGTCTCTGACGAGGGTGTGTTGTTTGCCCGTTACACCAACGGCCAATCCAAATCCCTGGGACAGGTGGCGCTGGCTTCCTTCAATAATACCAACGGGCTGTCACCGGTGGGTGAGACCACCTGGGTAGAAACCTTTGAGTCCGGTCAGCCAATCGTCGGCGCGCCGGATACAGGAACCCTTGGCTCGATCAACGCCAGTTCTGTTGAGGAGTCCAATGTGGACCTGTCCGAGGAGCTTGTGAACCTGATTATTGCCCAGCGCAATTACCAGGCGAACGCCAAAACCATCGAAACTTCCGATGCCGTCACCCAGACGATTATCAACCTCCGCTAACCCTGAAAACTGAACATGGCACAACTCCTGCTTTAACACTGGAAAGACTGGTAACAGTCAAAATTCCGGCAGGAGTTTTCCCATGGATAAGTCCCTCTATATCGGCATGTCCGGCGCCAAGCAGAACATGCTTTCCCAGCAGGCCCACGCCAACAACCTGGCGAACGTCAGCACCACCGGCTTCAAGCGGGATTTCGCCCAGGCGCGCAGTATGCCGGTATTCGGTGAACACCATCCCACCCGTGCTTATGCCATGGCGGAAAGGCCTGGCACCGATCTTTCCGCTGGTGCATTGCAGGATACCGGCCGCAAGCTGGACGTTGCCGTTGAAGGTGATGGCTGGCTGGCGGTTCAGAACCAGCAGGGTGAGGAAGTCTTTACCCGTTCCGGAAGCATGCAGATAGATGTGAACGGCATGGTGCGCCTGTCCAGCGGCGAAATGGTCATGGGTAATGGCGGGCCGGTTGCGTTGCCGCCATTCGATAATGTGCAGATTGGCGCCGATGGCACGATTTCCGTGGTTCCCGTAGGCGGCCCCCCGGACCAGTTGGTAGAGGTGGATCGTCTGAAACTGGTGAATCCGCCTCCTGAAGCGCTGGAGAAAGGAGAGGACGGTTTTATCCGCCGCAAAGCCAATGAGGCGCTGGATGGCCCGGAGCCACCTGATGCAGATATGCGTGTGGCTTCCGGTTTTCTTGAAAGTTCTAACGTGAATGCTGTTGAGGAAATGATCTCTAACCTGCAGCTCTCGCGACAGTACGAGATGCAGGTAAAGGTAATGACCACTGCTAACGAGAATTCCGAGGCGTCGGCACGACTGTTGCAGAACCTCTGATAAACCTATTGAACATCGTCCGGGTGGGCGTGAAAGCGGCAAAGTTCGGCCGCATTGAGGCAGCCCCGGCAAGGAGTACACGACATGCATCCAGCACTTTGGGTCAGCAAAACCGGGTTGAGCGCACAGGACACCAACATGTCCACCATTTCCAACAACCTGGCCAACGTGAACACCACCGGCTTCAAGCGGGACCGGGCGGTGTTTCAGGACCTGCTGTACCAGATCGACAGGCAGCCAGGTGGTTTGAGCACGCAGAATTCGGAATTGCCGTCCGGCCTTCAGCTGGGTACTGGTGTGCGAATCGTTGGTACCGCCAAGCAGTTCTCCCAGGGCAACCTGGAAGTAACCGAGCAGCCCCTGGATATGGCGGTGGATGGTCGTGGCTTCATGCAGATACTGCTGCCAGACGGGCAGATTGCCTATACCCGTGATGGCCAGTTCCAGTTGAATTCAGATGGCGACATCGTGAATCCGGATGGCTACACCCTCGAGCCCAACATCAATGTGCCTGAAAACGCTACCAACGTCACCATCGGCAAGGACGGCACTGTATCCGCGGTGACCGACGACCAGGCCGCACCCATCAACCTGGGTGAGATCACATTAGTGGATTTCACCAACCCCCAGGGGCTCCAGGCTATTGGTAACAACCTTTACAAGGCCACCAATGCCAGCGGCGACCCGGCTGAAGGCGAGCCCGGTATTGGTGGATTGGGTACGATAGAACAGGGCATGGTTGAATCGTCCAACGTGGAAGTGGTTGAAGAACTGGTGAACATGATCACCACTCAGCGCGCCTATGAAATGAACTCGAAAGTGGTCTCGGCAACGGACCAGATGCTGCAGTTCATCACGAACAATATCGGTTAACCGGCAGCAGCGAGCAGGAGGGGCAACCATGACACCCATTATCTCTAAAAGACCAGCCCGACACGGCGCCGGCACCCTGACGGTGGTCCTGGCGCTGGTTGTGCTTCAGGGCTGCACTGCCATGAGCCGCCCCCGGGCAATGCCGGATGACCCCGCTTATTCTCCTGTTCGAGCCGAGGCCATGATGCAGCGGGACCCGGAATCCGGAGCCATCTACCAGTCATCAAGAAACTACAGCCTCTATGGTGACACGGTCGCGCTGAACGTCGGCGATATTCTGACCGTTACCCTGGAGGAATCCACTCAGGCCAGCAAGAACGCAGAGAGCAGCATCAACAAGGACAATGAAATTTCCATGCTGGACCCCCGTATTCTGGGCAAGGACAACCTTGGTGTGGACACAGACATTGATCTGGAACGTGATTTCCAGGGCCAGGCCGAAGCGGATCAGAGTAACAGCCTCAACGGCAATATCACCGTCACCGTTACAGAAGTGCTGCCCAATGGGATTCTGCATATTCGTGGTGAGAAGTGGCTGTCCCTGACCAACGGTGATGAGTACATCCGCCTGACCGGGCTGGTGCGTCCCCAGGATATCTCTCCGGATAACACCGTAGCGTCCAATCGCATCGCTGATGCGCGCATCGCCTACGGCGGTACCGGTGACTTTGACCAGGCCAATCAGATGGGTTGGCTGGCTCGCTTCTTCAACAGTGAGTGGTTCCCGCTATGAAAATGCTGAGGTTCGGGATACTGGTAATTGCGCTGTCTGTAGTGGCGGCGCCGGTGCTGGCGGACCGGTTGAAGGATCTTGCCCGTATCAAGGGTGTGCGCAGCAACCAGTTGGTGGGCTATGGCCTGGTGGTTGGCCTGGACGGCACTGGCGACAAGGCGCCGTTTACCAACCAGACCTTCCGTAACATGATGAATCAGTTCGGTATCACGCTGCCGGAGGGGGTAAACCCCAATCTAGCCAATGTCGCAGCAGTAACCGTGACTGCGAACCTGCCACCCTTCGCTAAGGCGGGTCAGGAACTTGATATTACCGTTTCGTCCATCGGTAATGCCGACAGCCTTCGGGGTGGCACATTATTGATGACTCCTATGAAAGGTGCCGATGACCAGGTGTACGCCATGGCCCAGGGAAGCCTGGTGGTCGGCGGTTTTGGCGCCGAGGGAGCGGACGGATCACGTATCACGGTGAATGTGCCCAGTGTCGGCCGCATACCCAACGGTGCCACTATCGAGCAAGAGGTGACCTCACCCTTCACCAAAGGCGATACCATCACCTTCAACCTGATGCGTCCGGATTTCACCACCGCGCGCCGGGTGGTGGAAGCCATCAATGAACAGTTGGGGCCGGATATGGCCTATGCTCATGACGCAACGGCGGTATCGGTCAAGGCACCCCGCGATCCGTCCCAGCGAGTGAGCTTCCTCTCCATTCTGGAGAACATCGATGTGGAGCCCGCAGAAGACGCTGCCAAGGTGGTCATTAACAGCCGCACCGGCACCATCGTGGTTGGGAAAAACGTAAAGGTGAGTCCGGCTGCCGTCACCCACGGCAACCTCACGGTGACTATCGAAGAGAATCCGGAAGTCGAGCAGCCCAACCCGTTTACCGATGCGGACGCAGAGACTGAGCCTGATTCCCAGATTGCGATTACCGAAGACCCGGCAAGAATGTTCCAGTTCGGGCCGGCCGTCACACTGAACGAGATTGTGCAGGCGGTGAACCAGGTAGGTGCGGCACCGGGTGATGTAATGGCTGTTCTGGAAGCACTCAAGCAAGCCGGCGCTCTGCGGGCCGAGCTGATTGTTATATAGGTGGCGTGATGCAGGATTACAGTCTCCAGAAAGCCCAGGTCTATACCGATTTTGACGGTCTTAACTCCCTGAAGAGCCAGGCCAGGACTGATAAGGAAGCGGCGCTGCGCGAAGTAGCAAAACAGTTCGAGGGCCTGTTTCTATCGGAAATGGTGAAATCCATGCGCAAGGCGGGAGACGTTTTCGCTGAAGGTAATTACCTGAACAGCAGCCAGTCAGAATTCTACCGTGAGATGTTCGACAGCCAGCTCAGCCTGACACTGTCACAGAAACAGGGTACCGGTCTTTCCGAGGCACTGGTACGGCAGTTGAGCAAGCAGGTCCCGGGAATGACCGAAGAAGGAAAACCCAGGGCCGCTCACAAGGCGGATCTGGCAGATTACGATCGTAATGTCCCTGTTCTGTCATCACGCCTGCCTGAGCAGGTGGACAGAGTGAACCGGGTTGCTGAAGCGCCCGAAGCTTCGGCGAAGCCGGAAGCAACGGGAACCCTGCCAGAGCGCTTCGAGTCGCCAGAGCAGTTTGTTCGTGAACTTCTGCCCATAGCTGAAAAAGCATCAGCACAAAGCGGCATCAACCCACGGCTAATGATTGCCCAGGCTGCGCTGGAGACCGGTTGGGGCCAGCACATGATCGAGGGTGACGGTGGCTCGCCCAGCTTTAATCTGTTCGGTATCAAGGCAGATCAGCGCTGGCAGGGAGGTTCCGTGGATATTGCCACTACAGAGTTCAGGGAAGGCGTGCCAATGAATGAACGTGCGGCCTTCAGAGCGTATCCGGATTATGAAACGAGCTTCCGCGATTACGTGTCATTCCTTGAGTCCAATCCCCGGTACCGGGATGTACTGGCTGCTGCGGATGATCCCGATCAGTTTGCCAACAAGCTCCAGGAAGCCGGCTATGCCACCGATCCGAATTACGGTGCCAAGATTCGCCGCATTATGAACAACGACTCCATGACAACATTGTCGATGGGTTCCCGCGGGGCTGAGGAGTAACGGTTATGGCAGGGCTGATCAATACCGGTCTGACCGGCATTCTCGGGCACCAGACGGCGCTGAACACAACCGGCAACAACATTACCAACGCCAACACCCCCGGCTATAGCCGCCAGGAAGTGCAATTCGAAACCCAGGCGGCCCAGCGCACCGGCGCCGGCTCTGTGGGCACGGGCGTCAATGTTACCGATATCCGCCGATTGGCCAATGAGTTCCTCACCCAGCAAGTGCGGGAGGACACGACCCTGGCCGGTGAGCAGGGAACCCTCAATTCCGAACTGTCGCGGCTGGACAACCTGATTGGTGGTGAGTCCACCGGCCTCAGCGACGCCCTCAACAACTTCTTTGCCAGCCTGCAGAATGCGGCCGAGGACCCGGCTTCACTGCCGCAGAGGCAGCTCGTTTTGAGTGAGGCGCAGCAGGTGGTTAACCGTTTTGAGGCGCTCAATCAGGAGTTTATCCAGCAGCGAGAATCGGTCAAGACACAGAAGGAGCAGGGCGTAAAAGATGCCAATACGCTGCTCAAAAGCATTGCCGAGCTGAACAACGCCATCTCCGAATCGCCGGGGCTGGCCCAGGGGCGGGAGCCCAATGAGTTGCTCGACAAGCGGGACGAGAAACTGCGGGAGTTGTCGGAGCTGGTTAATATTCGGGTAACTCAGGCCGAGGGAAGCCAGGTTAACGTCTCCCTGCGTAATGGTCAGTCTCTGGTGGTTGGTGATAATGCCGCGCAACTGGGCACCCGGGATGATTCAGAAGACCCTACATCGCTTGAGTTTACTCTGACCAACGGTGGTCGGACCCGCAATGTTGATGACCAGATCAACGGTGGCAAGCTGGGTGGGTTGCGCCGCTTCGAGTCGGAGGGATTGCAGCCGGCGTTCGATGAGCTTGGCAGGATTGCTATTGCGCTGTCTGACGCTGTTAACCATCAGCATGAAATCGGTATGGATCTTGAGGGTGAGTTGGGGGGCCGGTTCTTTAGCGACATCAACTCGGAAGCGGCACAACAGGGCCGGGTGATCGCTAATACCAATAATGATGCGCCACGAAATGCAGAACTCGCGGTAGAGATCATCGACAGTTCGGAATTGCCGGCTGGAAGCTGGTCTCTGGAGTTTGGCGGCGATGGCCGCAACTTCGAGTTGGTGGACCGGGCTTCCGGTGAGGTCGTCAATCAGGGCCGTTTGCCGGATCCTGTGCAGTCTGAAATTTCCATGCCGGGTTTCAATATCCGAGTGGAAGGCGGTACCTTCAATGCCGGCGACAAGTTCCTGATCCAGCCCAGCCGCCAGGCGGCGGCCAATATTGATCTGGAAGTGGATCGGGAGGAAGACCTCGCCTTTGCCAGCCCGGTGCGGGCAGAGGGCTCCGCCGGGAATGCCGGTGATGCCACTATTAATCAGGGCAAAATGCTCAATGTGCGGAACCCGTCTACCAACTCGCTGTTGTCCAATTTCCGTCAGGATGGTCAGTTGGATCCGCCGCTGGATGTCGAATTCTTTGAGAGTGGCGGCGAGATGTTCTATGACATTGTCGACGCCAATACCGGTGACCCGGTTGTGCCAGCCGATCCGGGCGCTACGCCGCCGGTGAACCGGTTCGAGCCTGGTGTTTCAAACAAGCTGTTTACAGAAGACCCCCGCTCTCCTGATTATCAGGGTTTCCAGTTCGAAATATCCGGTAACCCGAGAGATGGCGACTCCTTCAGCATCAACTACAACACCAACGGCGTGTCGGACAACCGTAACGCGGAGTTCCTGGCCGCTTTGGGAACGAAGAATACGCTCAACAGTGGCAGCCAGAGCTTTTCAGAAGGCTACGCCGGCCTGGTTGAAGACATTGGCGTGAAAACCCGCCAGAGCCAGCTGGACAAGGATGCCGGCGAAACGCTGCTGGAGCAGTCCACCAATCAGCGTGAGTCGGTCTCTGGCGTCAACCTGGATGAGGAAGCCGGCAGGCTGATTCAGTATCAGGCCGCTTACAATGCGTCCGCTCAGGTAATGAGTGTGGCCCAGGATTTATTCAATACTCTGTTGCAGAGTTTCCGGTAACAGTGCGAGGTGATGTGACATGATCAGAATTTCATCACAGCAGATATTCTCCGGTGGCATTAACCGGATGCAGGATCTGAATGGCAATCTCAACCAGACCCAGGAGCAGATTTCCACCGGCAAGCGTGTGAACAAGCCTTCAGATGACCCTGTCGCGGCGGCGCGGATCCTCAAGCTGGATCAGGAGCTGTCCCGAATTGAAACCTACCAACGCAACGCCGGACTTGCCGAGAACCGACTGCAACAGGAAGAGAGCACCCTGGGCGATTCCGTGGATGTTATCCAGCGCGTGCGGGAACTGACGGTTCAGGCGGGTAACGGCTCTCTGTCGGCCAATGACCGGCAGTCCATCGCTTCGGAAATCAAAGAGCGGCTTGGTCAGCTGGCCAATATTGCCAATACACGGGACGCTTCTGGCGAATACATCTTCAGTGGTTTTCAGGGTAACACTGCGGCGTTTGAGAAGGATGCGTCCGGCAGTTGGGCGTACCAGGGAGATGAGGGCCAGCGGGTGCTGGAGATTGACGATGGTGTGACAGTTCCTATCAGTGATCATGGCAAAGGCATCTTCGAAAGCGTGGACAGTGCTGAACCCACTTTCAGTGCAAAAGTCGCCCCGGGAGACACCAGTGGTGCCACCATCAGCTCCGGTGTGGTGGTTGACCAGGATGCATACAATACATTCTATGACGGAACCAAGAATGATCTGGTGGTCGATATTGTCAGTGATACGCCTGAGCCTCGCTATGAAATCCGGTCGAGGAATGCACCGGAAACAGATTCTCCGCTTGATAGCGGCGTTTTCGAATCCGGAGACCCCATCGAATTCAATGGTATGCAGTTCGAGATAAACGATGGCGTTGCGGATGAGTCAAGTTTTGTCCTGACAACATCAGAGAAACAATCCGTATTCAGTACGATGGAAAAACTGATATACGGACTGGACAATATCGATAAAGTGGATGCGGCCGGTAACGAGGCCTACGATGACCTGATTGCCACCTCATTGCAGAACCTGGACAACGCTCAGGAGAGCATCGTCAAGAAACAGACCGAACTGGGCGGGCGCCTGAACGCCGTGGAATCCACCAAGTCGTTTCTGGAGGACTCATCGGTCTACAGTGAGGATATCCGCTCGGAACTGCGGGATGTGGACTACGCGGAAGCCATCAGTAACCTGAGCTTCCAGAGCTTTGTGCTGCAGGCGGCGCAGCAGTCGTTTGCCCAGGTCTCCAGGCTTTCACTGTTCGATCGTCTGTAACGCCCACCTGCAAATTTTTCAGTGCTGCTGAATCAACCGCGGCGCTTATATTGCTTTCAGAATCAACCTCAGTATAATCCCCCACACTCTCTGATGGCGGCGTGGTGAAATTGGTAGACACGACGGATTCAAAATCCGTTGCCTTCACGGGCGTGGCGGTTCGAGTCCGCCCACCGCTACCATTTTGAAG
>JBHEPI010000161.1:0-12391 GCA_046260345.1 Marinobacter sp.
GCAATGCCGAGGCGGCTCGGCGCGCGGCGGAAGAGCCGGGTACGGCCGCCATCGCCGGTGACATGGCGGCAGAGCTCTATGGCCTGGAGATGCTGGCCACCAGCATCGAAGACCGGCCAGACAACACCACCCGCTTCCTGATCATCGGGCGCGAGGAAGTGCCCGCCAGCGGGAATGACAAGACCTCTATCCTGGTGTCTATGCGCAACAAACCTGGTGCGCTTTACCAGTTGCTTGAGCCATTCCACAAGCATGGCCTGAGCCTGACCCGTATCGAAACCCGGCCATCGCCAAGCGGTACCTGGGCGTACGTGTTCTATATTGATTTTGAAGGGCATGTAGACGACAGGCAGGTCAGCAAGGTGCTTTCCGAGATTGATGAAGAAGCGGTGGAGTTGAAACGCCTGGGTTCCTACCCAATTGGGGTTCTGTAACAAAACACGAATTGCCGAGGAAGGGTGAAATGTCGATTGATTACCAAAGTCTGGCGGTCGGAGGCGTGCAGGCGTTATCCCCCTACCAGCCGGGAAAGCCGATTGACGAGCTGGCCCGGGAGCTGGAAATTGATCCGGACAGCATCATCAAACTGGCGAGCAACGAAAACCCGCTGGGCCCCAGTTCGAAGTCGCTGGCGGCGATCGGGGAAGCCCTGGATGAACTTAGCCGTTACCCGGATGGCAATGGGTTCGAGCTGAAGCAGGCGCTGTCAGCGAGATATGGCATCCGGCCGTCGCAGATTACTCTGGGTAACGGTTCTAACGATGTTCTGGAAGTGATCACCCGGTGCTTTGCTGATCAGGCTTCCGAAGTGGTTTTTTCACAGTATGCTTTCGCGGTTTATCCATTGGTAACTCAGGCCATCGGGGCCACTGGCGTGTCAGTTCCCGCCAGGGATTACGGTCATGATCTGGATGCCATGGCCGCTGCGGTCACCGAGCGCACAAAGCTGGTATTCGTGGCCAATCCCAACAATCCGACTGGTACGGTCCATGGGGCAGAGGCCATTGAAGATTTCCTGGCCAGTATTCCCGAGCGGGTGCTGGTAGTTCTGGATGAAGCCTACTGCGAATATTTGCAGGGTGAAGGTTACGTGGATGGCCTTTCGCTGCTTGAGCGTTTCCCCAACCTTATTGTCACCCGTACTTTCTCAAAGGCCTGGGGGCTTGCATCCATGCGGGTTGGCTACAGTGTTAGCTCCCCGGAAATTGCGAATGTTCTCAATCGGGTGCGCCAGCCTTTTAATGTGGATTCTCTTGCGCTGGCTGCTGCTACTGCAGTGCTGAGTGACGAGCATTACCTGCAGCGTTCCTGTGAGGTCAATGCCCGGGGCATGGAGCAGTTGGAGTCTGCCTTTAAGGAACTGGAGCTGGACTATATCCCCTCTGCCGGCAATTTTATAGCGGTCGACGTGGGTGAGCAGGCCGGGCAGATCAATCAGCTGCTTTTGGAGCAGGGTGTGATCGTCAGGCCTGTTGCCGGTTATGGCATGCCCAGGCACTTGCGGGTTTCCATCGGCCTGCCCGAGGAAAATGACCGCTTTATTGAATCCCTGGCCCGCGCCCTGGATACTTTGTCGGCCTCCGAAGCCGGGCAGGGAGCTTAAGGTGTCTGACGTCCAGCCACTGTTTCAGCGCGTTGCGGTTATCGGCCTGGGCCTGATCGGTGGTTCACTGGCCAGAGCTATTCGTGATAATGGCCTTGCCGTGAGCGTTGTGGGCGCCGACAAGCGTGAGGATGAGCTGGCCCTTGGCAGGGAGCTGGGTATTATTGATGAGGCTGCCGGGTCTGTCGCAGAGGCGGTTGCCGGGAGTGATCTGGTGGTGCTGGCGGTGCCTGTAAAAGCAGCGAGGGCAGTGCTGGAACAAATCCGGCCGCATCTGGACAGCAATGCGGTGCTGACGGATGTAGGCAGCACCAAAACCGGTTTCGTAAATGACGTCATCGAGGTGTTTGGTGAGTTGCCTGCAAAGATGATCCCCGGCCATCCCATTGCAGGCTCCGAAAAAAGCGGCATTCGGGCGGCGGATCCCGGCCTTTTTGCCAACCACAAGGTCATTCTGACCCCGGCGGATAATGTCAGCCAGGCAGACCTGGAGAAGTTGAAAGCCCTCTGGGAACGCTGTGGTGCCACGGTGCTTACCATGTCTGTGGCTTATCACGACGAGGTGCTGGCCGCCACAAGTCATTTGCCGCATCTGATCGCTTTCTCGCTGGTGGATACCCTGGCCGGCGAAGACGAAAATCTGGATATATTCCGCTATGCAGCGGGTGGTTTCAGGGACTTTACCCGGATTGCGGCCAGCGACCCGGTGATGTGGCACGACATATTTCTATCCAACCGTGACGCGGTGCTGCGGGTGATTGATCACTTTACTCACGATCTGGACCTGCTCCGCACCGCCATTGCAGACCAGGACAGTGCAACCCTGTTGCGGGTTTTCAGTCGCGCCAAGGCGGCGCGGGAACATTTTTCAAAGATGCTTTCAGGACAGGCTTACGTGACAAATAACAGTCAGAAACAGGTAACGTTCCGTTTGCAGCCCGGTGGCCGCATTGCCGGAGAGATCCGTGTGCCGGGCGACAAATCCATTTCCCATCGTTCTATCATGCTGGGTGCCCTCGCTGATGGCATCACTGAAGTGAAAGGCTTTCTGGAGGGGGAAGACAGTCTTGCCACCCTTCAGGCTTTTCGTGATATGGGTGTGACCATTGAAGGGCCCGACGAAGGTTTTGTGCGCATTCATGGTGTTGGTATCAGTGGTCTTCAGGCACCGCGAGGGCCGCTCTACCTCGGTAATTCGGGTACTGCCATGCGCCTGTTTTCCGGTTTGCTGGCGGCGCAGCCTTTTGACTCAGAGCTTACCGGTGACGAGAGCCTTACCAGGCGCCCCATGAGCCGCGTGGCGGACCCGCTGCGGGCGATGGGCGCAGTGATTGACACGGCTGAGGGCGGCCGGCCGCCACTCAGGATCCGCGGGGGCCACACCCTGTCTGGCATCCATTATGAAATGCCGGTGGCCAGTGCCCAGGTGAAATCCTGCCTGTTGCTTGCCGGGCTCTACGCTGAGGGCGTCACCTCAGTGACCGAGCCGGCGCCAACCAGAGACCACACCGAGCGCATGCTGGAAGGTTTCGGTTATCACGTGCACCGCGACATGGCCACCGCCAGCGTTACCGGAGGCGGTCGCCTGACAGCAACCGCCATTGACGTACCTGCGGATATTTCTTCTGCGGCGTTCTTCCTGGTGGCAGCCAGTATCGCTCCGGAGTCGGACCTGACCATTCGTCATGTAGGCATGAACCCCACGCGCGTCGGTGCCATCAACATCCTGCGCATGATGGGGGCCAATATTGAAGTGCTCGATGAGCGCGTCATTGGTGGCGAACCGGTTGCCGACCTGCGTGTTCGTTCTGCGGAGCTCAAGGGTATCGATATCCCGGAAGACCAGGTGCCCCTGGCTATTGATGAGTTCCCGGTGCTGTTTATCGCCGCCGTATGCGCGGAGGGCAGAACCGTCCTGCGTGGGGCTGAGGAGCTTCGGGTCAAGGAAAGCGACCGCATCCAGGTGATGGCTGATGGCCTGTCTGCGCTGGGTGTGGAAACTACGGTCACACCTGATGGCATTATCATCGACGGCGGCCAGACCATGGGTGGTGGTACGGTCAACAGTCATGGTGACCACCGTATTGCCATGGCGTTTTCGGTGGCCTCCCTGCGAGCCAGCGGACACATTGAAGTCACCGATTGCGCCAACGTGGCGACGTCTTTCCCGGGCTTTGTCGGGCTGGCGAAGCGCACCGGGATCAATATCTCGGCCGAAGGAGTTGAATAATGGTTGAGGGCAAGGCACCCGTGATCACTGTGGATGGCCCGGGCGGTTCCGGCAAGGGCACCATTACCCAGATGCTGGCCCGCAAGCTGGGCTGGCATCTGCTCGATAGCGGGGCGCTTTACCGTCTTACTGCACTTGCAGCCGAGCGCCAGGGTGTTTCACTGGATGATGAGCCCGCATTGGTGGAACTTGCTGCTAACCTGGATGTGGCCTTTGAACCGACCCCCCCGGGTGAGCCGGCAAAAGTATTGATGGGCGGCAACGATGTGACCGCAGATATACGTACGGAAACCTGTGGCGACAACGCCTCGAAGGTTGCGGTAATGCAGCCCGTTCGCGATGCGCTGCTTCAGCGCCAGCGTGATTTCTGCAAGCCTCCGGGGCTGGTGGCAGACGGTCGCGATATGGGCACGGTGGTATTCCCGGAGGCGCCGGTGAAGATCTTTCTGACCGCCAGCGCCGAAGAGCGTGCGCAAAGACGTTACAGCCAGTTGAAGGACGCAGGGGTCGATGTTAATATTGATGCCCTTTTAGAGGAGATACGGGTGCGTGATGAGCGGGACATGAACCGCGCCGCCGCCCCGCTCAAGCCTGCAGACGATGCGCAAGTCATTGATTCGACAGGGTTGAGTATAGAAGAGGTGCTAGTCAGGGTTATGGCCGCAGCAGGTCAGGCCTGACTACACCTTTTTGTCGTTGAAATTCCGGATTCGGCGTTATCGGCCAGCCACTGGCTGAATCCGGATTGAAACTAACAGACCGTGTTGCTGGTAGCACGGAGTAAACTTGCGTTGATCACATAGGACACATAATGAGCGAGAGCTTTGCGGATCTTTTTGAAGAAAGCCTAAAAGAAATTGACATGCAACCGGGTTCCATCGTCCAGGGAACTGTTGTTGATGTTGATAACGACTGGGTCACCGTTAACGCCGGACTGAAGTCCGAAGGCGTTATCCCCGCCTCCCAGTTCCTCAACGAAAAAGGCGAGCTGGAAGTTGCTATTGGCGACGTTGTTGACGTAGCTCTCGACGCTGTTGAAGACGGCTTCGGCGAAACCCGTCTGTCACGTGAGAAAGCCAAGCGTGCAGAAGCCTGGAAGGTACTCGAAAAGTCCTTCGAAGCCGAGGAAGTGGTTAAGGGTATTATCAATGGCAAGGTCAAGGGTGGTTTCACCGTCGATCTGGCTGGTATCCGTGCCTTCCTGCCGGGTTCTCTGGTAGACGTTCGACCGGTTCGCGACACCGCGCACCTGGAGAACAAGGAACTCGAATTCAAGGTTATCAAGCTCGACCAGAAGCGTAACAACGTGGTTGTTTCCCGCCGCGCCGTTCTGGAAGCTGAAAACAGTGCCGAGCGTGAAGCTCTGCTCGAAACCCTGACTGAGGGTATGGAAATCAAGGGTATCGTCAAGAACCTGACCGACTACGGTGCATTCGTAGATCTGGGTGGTGTTGACGGCCTGCTGCACATTACCGATATGGCCTGGAAGCGTATCAAGCATCCAAGTGAAATCGTCAATGTGGGCGATGAGATCAGCGTCAAGGTTCTGAAGTTTGACCGTGAGCGTAACCGCGTATCACTGGGTCTGAAGCAACTGGGCGAAGATCCCTGGGTTGATATCAAGGGCCGCTATCCGGAAGGCACCAAGGTTACTGCACGCGTAACCAACCTTACCGACTACGGCTGCTTTGCCGAGCTGGAAGAAGGTGTTGAAGGTCTGGTTCACGTTTCCGAAATGGATTGGACCAACAAGAACATTCATCCGTCCAAGGTCGTTCAGGTTGGCGACGAAGTGGGTGTGATGATTCTGGACATCGACGAAGAGCGTCGTCGAATCTCCCTGGGTATCAAGCAGTGTGTTAACAACCCGTGGGAAGATTTCTCCAGCAAGTTCAACAAGGGCGACCGTATCTCCGGCAAGATCAAGTCAATCACTGACTTCGGTATCTTCATCGGCCTGGACGGCGGCATCGATGGTCTGGTTCACCTGTCAGACATCAGCTGGAACGAGACTGGCGAAGAAGCCGTCCGTGAATACAAGAAGGGCGACGAAGTTGAAACCGTTATCCTGTCTGTTGATCCCGAGCGCGAGCGCATCTCCCTGGGTATCAAGCAGCTGGAAAGCGATCCGTTCGCCGAGTTTGTGCAGCTGAACGACAAGGGCTCCATTGTTAAGGGCACGGTATCTGCAGTAGACGCCAAAGCAGCGACCATCACCCTGAATGAAGAAGTTGAAGCAGTTCTGAAAGCCTCTGAAATCAGCCGTGACCGTGTTGAAGATGCACGCAACGCGCTGAATGAAGGCGACGAAGTTGAAGCGAAGATCATCAGCATCGACCGCAAGAACCGCGTCATCAACCTGTCCGTGAAGTCCAAGGACGTTGAAGACGACAAGCAGGCGCTGGAAGGTGTTCGTGCGAAGACTGCGGAATCCGGTTCAGGAGCCACCACGATCGGTGACCTGATCAAGGAACAGATGCAGCAGCAAAACGCCAACAAGGAATAAGATTTCCGGTTGGTATGAAAAAAACGGGCTCTAAGAGCCCGTTTTTTTTGTGTTTTTTTCTGGTTTGGCTAAACTAGAGAAAGGAGCTGGTAACCGGCTATCCAATAATAATGTGAAGAGGGATGAGCCCAATGACAAAATCTGAACTGGTTGAGCTGATAGCGTCCAAGCAGACGCAGCTGTCAGTGAAAGATGTGGAACTGGCTGTAAAAACGATCATCGAACACATGTCCCAGTCACTGGCGGATGGCCAGCGAATTGAAATTCGTGGGTTCGGCAGTTTTTCATTGCACCACCGTGCTGCCAGAACCGGGCGCAACCCCAAAACCGGCGAAGCCGTGCAGTTACCGGCTAAATTTGTTCCGCACTTCAAGCCTGGAAAGGAGCTGCGGGAACAGGTTAACGATAGCCTGAAAAAGGGTTTTTAATTACCCTGACAGGGAAAGACTTTAACCAGGTCCTGATTCAGACAGTCAGGCCCGCTTGGAGAGTTGCGACTATGGCCGGATTACAGAAGATTCTACTCATTCTGCTGGTGTTGATTCTGGTTCTGGTGGCACTTGTTTTTTCCCTTAATAATCAAATGGCAGTGTCCCTCAACTTCCTGCTATTCGAAACCCAGCCCCATGGTGTTGCGGTCTGGATAATTATGTCCTTTGTGATCGGCGCTTTGATCGGAGTTCTGATTACCATGCTTGCCACCGTTCGCACATCGGTTTCCCGTCGTCACCTTGAGAAACGACTTGCTCGCACCGAGCAGGCGTTGGAGAAATCCAGGGCCCAGAACGATCGGACGCTTTAATGGATATAGTGCTTCAGTGGCTGCTGTTAACGGTTGCGGTGGCGGCAGGTTGGTTTGTCGGGCGTATGGGCAACAGCAGAGATCGCTCCAAAGCGCCTATCTCGGATGAAGAATCGGTCAAGGACCGCCTGCAGTTTCTGTTTACTAACTATTCGGATCAGGCGGTTGAGAATTTTGTGCAATCTCTGGCGGTGAATAAGGAAACCGTGGGCCTGCACCTTTCCATCGGTGCGCATTTTCGCCACAAGGGCGAAACCGACCGCGCCATTCTTATTCACCAGAACTTGCTGGCCCGTCCTGAACTGCCGCCGCGTTACTCCCAGCAGGTCACCTACGAGCTTGCCATAGACTACCTGAACGCTGGCTTGTTGGACCGGGCCGAAGCCTTGCTCCATCAGCTGATGGGAGATCGTGAGTATGGCCGTAAAGCCTCGCTGCAGCTAATCGAGCTCTACCAGCAGGAGAAAGAGTGGGGCAAGGCCAGCCAGGTGGCCAGAACTCTGACCACTGGTGATAATGCCCCAGGCATGCACAAAACGCTGGCTTATATTACCTGTGAGTTGGCTGAAGATGCTCTCAAGCATGATGACCGCTGGATGGCGCAAAAACAGGCCAGGGAAGCGCTGGAGTACGACGCTTCCTGTGTAAGAGCCACGTTCATCATGATGAAGCTTCTTGTTCGCAAGGGTAATTACAAGGATGCGGCCAATCAGAGCCTGAAAGTCTTTGATCAGAACCCCGAGTTTAGCTCCGAAGCGGTCGACCGGTTAATGAAACTTGAGCGGGAACACGGTGATGTCGGGCGCCTGTCCAGGAAACTCGGAAAATTCTACGAATCCTGGCCGAGTACCAGTCTGTTACTGGCGCTGGTAGAGTCGGTTGAACGCACCGCGGGGCGAATGGCCGCGATTGAATTGCTGCGCCGCGAACTGGAGGTGCGTCCCAGTGTACGTGGGCTGTTGCGTCTGGTGGAACTGGCCGGTTATGAAAAGGGTATGACTACCGACGAAGGCCGTCTGGTCAGCCGTATCGGCCATCTGATACTGGCCAATCGTCCTGTGTATCGCTGCGTTAACTGTGGCTTCTCGGGTCAGCAACTTCACTGGCTTTGCCCCAGCTGCAAGCAGTGGGAAACCGTTCGCCCGATTCAGGGTGTTGAAGCCGAATAATCCGATCACACGACATTCTTCAGGAAACTGACTGTGCAAACCCCTGATAATCCCCGAATCATTGTTGCCCTGGATTTTCCGTCAGACCAACCGGCACTGGCGCTGGTTGACAAACTGGATCCGTCGAAATGCCGTCTGAAAGTGGGCAAGGAGCTTTTCACGCGCTCTGGTCCCGGGCTGGTCCGGGATTTCCAAAGCCGCGGATTTGATGTGTTCCTGGATCTGAAATTCCACGATATTCCCAATACAACATCGGCCGCAGTGGCGGCCGCGGCGGATCTGGGTGTGTGGATGGTGAATGTGCATGCGTCCGGCGGTGAAAAGATGATGACCGCCTGTCGGGATCGTCTGGAAAGTTTTGGCAAGGACCGGCCATTGCTGATTGCGGTCACCGTTCTGACCAGTATGGGGCCAGAAGATCTTGCTGGCATCGGCATCACCGGTTCCCCGGAAGCCCAGGTCTCCCGCCTGGCAACGCTGACCCGCAACTGCGGCCTGGACGGCGTCGTCTGTTCTGCACAGGAAGCCCCAGCACTGAAGGCAGAGCAGGGCGCCGATTTCAAACTCGTCACCCCGGGCATCCGTCCGCTGTCAGCGGACAAAGGCGACCAGCAACGCATCATGACCCCCACGGACGCCATCAACGCTGGTTCCGACTACCTGGTCATCGGTCGACCGATAACCCAGGCTGCGGATCCTCTGGCTACGTTGGAGGCTATTCACGCTGAGGTGATGGGTCTCTAGTTTTGGGGGCTTGCGCTAGTTCGGCACTAGCCTGATGGTAGGTGTCTCGGTACGGTGGGGCCTCCCTCTCGAAAACCACTACGAGCACATCCATGTGCTTGTAGCGGTTTTCGGGAAGGCAGTTCTACCCCGCCGAAGCACCGTTATTAGCAGGCTAGGGCCTGAAGCCAAACCCAAACCAACCAAAACGAAAAAAGCCGCTAATCCAGAGGACTAGCGGCTTTTCGTAATAGTGGCTCCCCGAGCTGGGCTCGAACCAGCGACAAACGGATTAACAGTCCGTTGCTCTACCAACTGAGCTATCGGGGAACGTCGTCATGTGACGAGGCGCGTATATTAAGGTTACCCCACGGCCTCGTCAACCCCTTGCCAGAAATTTTAGCCGAGAGCCCTCTGCAAACGATCAATGGCCTGCTTCAGAGTGTCGAGGCTGGTAGCGAAACTCAGGCGCATGTGGCCCGGTGCGCCGAAAGCGGAGCCGGGAACCAGCGCCACTCCAGCTTCCTTCAGTAACTTCTCAGCAAACTCCACGTCGTTGCTGACGTCAGTGTCCGCATCGATGGCTCCCTGAAAACTGGGGAACACATAGAAGGTACCGTCGCCGTGCAGGCACTCAACGCCGGGCAGGGCGTTCAGGGCATCCACCAGGTAGTCGTGACGTTCCTTGAACGCGGTGACCATTTCCTGCACACAATCCTGCGGGCCGTCCAGAGCTGCGACAGCAGCAGCCTGCGAAATAGAGGCCGGGTTAGAGGTGCTCTGGGACTGGATTTTCTTCATGGCACCGATGATGCTCGCCGGGCCTGCGGCATAACCGATGCGCCAGCCGGTCATAGAGTAGGCCTTGGACACGCCGTTGAGCACGAAGGTGCGGTCATACAGTTCCGGCGTGGCGTTGAGGATGTTGCAGAACGGCTGGCCGGTCCACAGAATCGGCTCATACATGTCGTCGGTGGCGATCATGATCTGTGGGTGCTTCTTGAGCACTTCGCCAATCGCTTTCATCTCGTCCAGGCTGTAGGCCATGCCGCTGGGGTTGGACGGGCTGTTGATCACGAACAGACGGGTGCGCTCGGTGATGGCGTTTTCCAGCTGTTCCGGGGTGATCTTGAAACGGGTTTCCGCTGCCGTCTCGATAATCACTGGCTTGCCTTCAGCCACTAGCACCATATCCGGGTAGGAAACCCAGTAGGGTGCCGGGATTATGGCTTCGTCGCCCTTGTTGAGTGTGGCCAGTGCAAGGTTGAAAAAGCTTTGTTTGCCACCACTGCTGACTAGTATCTGGTTGGCTTCGTATTCCAGTCCGTTGTCCCGCTTGAACTTCGCAATGATCGCCTTCTTGAGGGCGGGCGTACCATCAACGGCAGTATATTTGGTTTGGCCGTTTTTGATGGCCTCAATAGCTGCCTGCTTGATGTGGTCCGGCGTGTCGAAGTCCGGCTCGCCGGCACCAAGGCCGATGATATCCTGGCCGGCAGCGCGCAATTCCGCCGCCTTATTGGTGACCGCGAGGGTGGGAGAGGGCTTTATTGCCTGTACTCGGCTGGAAAGTTGAAGGTCCAAACTTGCGCTCCTTAAAGCTGCGTCTGATAGGTATCCGGCGGCCAGGGGGTAGTGGTTTTCACCAGTATCGGGCCGCCTTGAATGCCACAGATGGTACCATGAAGCTTTCGTGACGATAAGTTTCTCTGCAGATGGCAACTGCCATTGGCACTGTAACCCGCTGTCCAACTCGACATTGAATGAACGGAGGAAGTCCCCCGACTATGGCTACTTCAGAAACCGGCGCGCTCATGAAAGACGGTGCGTTCAGGGTGGATTCCCCGTTTCAGCCCGCCGGGGACCAGCCCAAAGCGATTGAAGAACTGGTGGATGGTATTCATTCGGGCCTGGCGCACCAGACCCTGCTGGGCGTTACGGGTTCGGGCAAGACATTTACCATTGCCAATGTAATCCAGCAGGTGCAGCGGCCAACCATCATCATGGCTCATAACAAGACTCTTGCTGCCCAGCTATACGGTGAGTTCCGCGAGTTCTTTCCGGACAACGCGGTGGAGTACTTCGTTTCTTACTACGACTACTACCAACCGGAAGCCTATGTACCGTCATCCGATACCTTTATCGAGAAGGACGCTTCCATCAACGAACACATAGAGCAGATGCGCTTGTCCGCAACCAAGGCCCTGCTGGAACGCCCGGATGCCATTATCGTTGCCACGGTGTCGTCTATTTACGGCCTGGGGGACCCCCAATCCTATCTGAAGATGATGCTGCACCTGGATCGGGGCGACCAGATCGACCAGCGTTACATCCTCCGTCGCCTGGCTGAATTGCAGTACAACCGCAACGATGTGGAATTCCATCGAGCCAATTATCGTGTGCGCGGTGATGTGATCGACGTGTTCCCGGCGGAATCCGAGAAAGAAGCCATCCGCATTGAGCTGTTCGACGACGAGGTGGAAAATCTGAGCTATTTCGATCCTTTGACCGGCGAAGTTCTGCGTCGGGTACCAAGGGTGACCATTTACCCCAAGTCCCACTATGTCACGCCCCGGCAGACGGTGCTGGATGCGGTGGAGCACATCAAGGTGGAACTGGACGCCCGCCTGCAGCAGCTGCGGGATAACAACCGGCTGGTGGAAGCCCAGCGGCTTGAAGAACGCACCCGTTACGACATCGAGATGATGCTGGAATTGGGTTACTGCAATGGCATTGAAAACTATTCCCGTTATCTCTCCGGGCGCAAACCCGGCGAGCCGCCACCCTGTCTGTATGACTACCTGCCGGATAATGCGCTGCTGATTATCGATGAAAGCCATGTCACCGTGCCGCAACTCGGCGGCATGTACAAGGGGGATCGCTCGCGCAAGGAAAACCTGGTGAATTACGGCTTCCGCCTGCCCTCGGCGCTGGATAATCGCCCCTTGCGTTTTGATGAATTTGAAGCAATGCGTCCACAGACGATTTATGTGTCGGCCACACCGGGGCCTTATGAAATGCAGCTTTCCGATCAGATTGCCGAACAGGTGGTTCGACCCACCGGCCTGGTGGATCCTGAAGTGGAAATTCGCCCGGTTGGCAGCCAGGTGGATGATGTGTTATCGGAAATCAGTCTACGCGCAGCGAAGAACGAGCGGGTGCTGATTACCACGCTCACCAAACGCATGTCGGAAGACCTGACCGATTACCTCACCGAACACGGCGTGAAAGTACGCTATCTGCATTCCGATATTGATACGGTGGAGCGCATGGAAATTATTCGCGATTTGCGCCTGGGTGAATTCGATGTGCTGGTGGGAATTAACCTGTTGCGCGAAGGCCTGGATATGCCGGAGGT
>JBHEPI010000167.1:0-21946 GCA_046260345.1 Marinobacter sp.
CTTTAAGGCAAAAGCCCATAAGGCCGCTCCAGCGCCGAACGAACATCGCCGATGGAGAATACCCTGGCGAACTCCGCGAATCGCTGCCCATCAAACCACAGCTGAACAACCGGCAGAGAAAAGATACCGCGAGCCGCACATAACGGGCCGGCGGCTTCCTGGCAATCGATGTAAGCAGTGATCAGCTTTGGAAATTCCTCGCTGGCAAGTTTCTCCAGCCGGGGTCTGATGGCCTGACAGACGCCACAGCTTGCGCCCCCATACAGAAGCAGCACCGCAGGGCTGGACTGTAGCAATTCCGATAAAGCCTCTTCTGAACAGATCTTTTGCACAGTTAACTCCTGATAAACATGATCGGTTTTCAAAAAAGCCAATCTGCCCAGGTTTTCCGTTCAGTTTACCATCGTTGATTGCTGACCAGCAGTCTGACCCGACGCGGGCATCGTACAAAGGTCAGGCACGAACGCCACTGATATTCATGTTTGATAGCTCAGTTGAAAGGAGTGTGTGAGAAGGGTGGATTTCTCGCAAACAGTCTTATGAAATACAAACACGCAATTGTAAAACTTGACGGAGACGTTGCCATACTCCTCTGCAACGGCTGCGGCATCACTATCGCAGAAGGCACCAAGCACGAGGATCGTGAGCACTACTGCACGATGTGCATGAGCGGCAACTGCAAAGCAAAATTCAAAAAAGGAAACTAAAACGGTCCCGGTTTTCCTACTAACAGCGCATAGTCGATCGCTACCGCCAGTTACATGGAAAATAGATCTGTCCCGGTTTCTCTCCATTGAATAACGATTTCATTCAGCGTTGCCCTTGTCACCGGCTAACCTGGTCATATCACTGCAGTGAAGCGATTCGCTCCATGACTTTTGGCAGGTTCTTTTTCCAGACGGTATGGCCGCTGATAAAGTCCGTGCAATCGACATTGAACGCGGTAGGAACCGCAGGCCCAAGGCCTGCAGGCTTGGAAAGCCCGAGATTCGCGCCCTGATAAAGGAACTTCAGAACCCCGTCGTTGGCAGAGTGGCAGTTGTACAGCGTCCCGGTCAGCGCGGATTCGGCAGCGCACCAGGATTCAACGTCTTCCCGCCCTACAGCACCGCCCATCAAAACCACGTCTTTGATGTAGCGCTCATTCTTCGTGGACAAAGCAATCAGTGCAAAGAAAACCACCCTGGCGCCCAACGAATGCCCCATCAATGTAAACGTTTGCCCCTCAGTACGGCTGATCGCTTCCGCCAGAAGGACCCCGGTCTTTTCGGCGTTGACCATGGCGGCATGCCATGGATTGGAGAGGTATTCCGATGCAGTTAACGCCCAGCCTGCGATGGAAGCGCCCTTTGCAATCTTTTTGGAACCCACGGCAACAGCGCTGGAAAGGCCTTTGGCGGCGAGACCGTTGCGAGCCGAGCTGATCCATTTGCCGAATTTAACGAGGTTTTTGGCTTCCCAGTTCAGGTGCCAAATATCCTCGTCACCATGCACATCATCCAGACCGGATACCCAATCCTCAGTCAGCTCGCACCATTTTTCCTCGTCGATCTTTTTTTCGTCCTGTTCAGAGAGAAGGCCGTTCACAACAATGACAGTGTGGTTGCTATCGGATGGAGCCTTCTGCACCTGAACAAAATTAAAATCAGGGACATCCTTCAGATACGAGTTAGCAATACCAAACCCGGTTTTGCCGCCAAGACCTGCGCCGGCAGCTGACACAATGGCCAGTCCGCCAACCCCCAGCTTGGCCACGGCTGCACTTGTCAGAGCAGCGCCCGATAGCGAAGAAATGGCTGTGCCTGTCCCTGCCGCACCCAGCATTCCTGCAGAGCCCATGGCTGCTGCAATACCCGGAGCTGCGAAGATTGCCCCAGTACCGATTGCGGCAGCTCCGCCAGCCACAACAGCGGTGGTTTTCGCCAATCCATAGTAATTTTTCTGCTTGGGTTTCATCAGATCCGCAAACTCGGACAGATCAGCGATTTTCATCGTGGCCTTAGAGAAATCAGGCGTAGTCCCGTCGTGCTCCGAGCAAAGCTCATTCGTCCAGTTGTCTTTGAAAAATGAAGATACCCGGTTTCCAGAGGGACCTTCCTCCAGATCACTGTTCTTGACATCCAGGCTGGCCGCTTTGGCCATGTTGTCGCAGTAGCGACAGGCAACGGTAGAGAAAAAGCAGCTACTGCAAGAATAGGTCGAACGCCCAACGGTCCGCTCAACGACCCGATTGTGGACACAATGGTTGCCACACCAAGAACACCATGCTGTGACGAACTCGGGATCGTCCAGCCGTTCCTTGATCTCTGAAGACACCGCCTCATAACGCTTTGACAGCTCTTCCCGACTCTTGGTATAGGCTTCACCCGCAGCAGACCGGGCGTTATTGAGGGTATTATTAAATTTTTTCAGCATGGCAGAGTCCATTCTATGGGCACAGGTGAGATCATTGACTATGCCATGAACACATGTAGCCATGTGATACGGTTTGTATGACTTATGTGAGTACTCAACCATCACGACTTGGGAACAGCACGGAATGTTATCTGTGGGGTAGCGTGGCGGTCACACCACGGGCAAAGACCTGGAAGGTGACCAATCCAAAGGCCGCGGGGCATAAACCCCCAATCACTGCTAGGCTCTGTTACTAACCGACTCATAAAACGGCGTGGAGCGCAACTAATGCCACGCCCAGACTTCCTCACCGGCGGAGAACCCGCCCGCCTTATTCCGATTGCGGCAGACAGCGCAAGGGAACAGAAATCCGTCTCCGTCATCCTCGCGGGCATGCACTCCGTGCTTGAACTGCGCCAGTCCCTGCTGAAATCTCTGGGCGTTCGGGTTGGCACAAGCGCCACAAATTCCGTCGCGCTCTTCCACTGGTCGTGGGCCTTCATCCGCACCCAGTGCCAGCTACTGCTCAAGAACGACGGCGTGGAAGACGAGGATCAGGTATTCATCCTCAGCGAAATACTGCGTTACCTTGAAAGCGACCGCTCCGGCATCAGCCATTTCGACCAGATGAACGCCGAGTGGAAAGACGTCGTCAACAAAGTGAAAAGCAACGCCACGCTGGCCAAAACCAGTGATGAGGTACAGAACACCATTGCCGCCTGGCACCAGGAGTAACGGGACCTCTGCCTTATCATGTCCCGGCTGACCGGCAGCGACGTATCCCTGAAACTGAAAAACGACCACCGCCCGGATCCCGCCAAACGCCTGAAGGACGATGCCGATGCATTCTCCAAAACACCGGCACTGAGCTGCGCACTCCACATCATCAACGCAGCGGCAGACCTGGAAGTAACCGCAGACCTTCAGCGGCGAATGATCTACTGCTCCATGCGCCTGGCGGCACCTAAAGACAAGCAAAGCACCAAGGCAAGGGTTAACTGGCTGCTACGGCAACTGAAGAAGACCGAGCCCGCCGGATTCTTCATCCGTGCCACCAGGCCCGGCAAAGCGGAAACAACCTACCAGGCCCTGAAAGACCTGCGGGATTCACCGGAGTTGCTGGAATCGGATACCTCAAACACTGCCGCCACGACGCTGGAAGTGGTTTACGAGGTGGATCTTGCGGGGAAGTTCAGTGGACGGAAGGTGTTTGTTGAGGAGCTGGAGAAAGCGGTGCCGCATTTTTATCAGGAGGCTGGGCAACTGTTGAAAGCTTGGACGCCGCCGCCTCCTAAAATCTCGAAGGTCGAAAGTGAGCTGAAAGTTCACGGCGAGGAAACAGCACTTGAGAAATAGACCTGATTCGATCTTCTCGAAAATGAGGCAAAAGGCAAGATCTGACCCCTTTATCCGTGATAGATATTTTTCGAAATGGGCTGATAACGCCCGGTTCAGTCCTTCATCTCGTACTGATCCCGCTGCGCATAGGCGTAGTTTTCCCATACATGCTGCTGACGATCATAATCCACAGCCGAGCGCTGTATCATCCGGCGGGTTATCTGCTGCTGAAGTATCGTCGCACTTGGCTTCTGCGCCAGCTCCAGGGCGTATTTCGAGAAGTCACGGACGAACACATCAAACATCTGGTCGAGCAACGCATTGTCCAGCCCCTGAATCTGCGCATTCTCCAGGATCAACTGCCCATAGACCACCAGGGTAAACAGCTCACCCAGATTGAGCAGGAAATCGAAGTCCTTCTGCTGCTCTTCGTTGGGTTTGGCCGTCATCAACATCAGCTTGAGCAGCCGGATCTGTTTCTTCAGGCGGTTGACGTTGGGCAAATCAAACTGGTCGTAGATCTTCTGATAGTCGTGGAACCGGGTCTTGCCCAGGCCCTTGGTGGCTCCCTGGTGAAAGAGGAACTCGTCGTTGCGGGCTTCCTGCTGGGATGGCACCTCGTCGAACTCGGCGGAATTGAAGAAGTAATTGGGCATGAATTTGAGAATCAGCGCCATGTTTACGTGAACCGTACCCTCCAGCTTGGGCAGGGCCCGGATGTCCTTGACGGCTGTCTCAAAGTACATGTTTTTCTCGAAGCCTTTGGCGGCAATAACGTCCCAAAGCTCGTTGATCACCTCTTCACCCTGAGTGGTTACCTTCATTTTTACCATCGGGGTGAACAGCAGGTAACGCCGGTCACCGGGGCTGGCGACACGCACGTAGTCGGTGGCCCGCTCGGCAAACAGTTTCATGGCGGTGAGCCTGGTATAGGCATCCGTGAAAAGCTGTTTGATATGGACAAAATCGGTGACGTAGTGGCCGAACAACCAGCGATGGGAGGCATGGTTGATGGCCTCGTAGTAAGCATGGGTGGCGATGCCGATGGACGCCCAGCCGAGGTTAAACTTGCCGATATTGATGGTGTTGAGCGCCATGTCCCAGGCGTCCTGGCCTGTGGCGAGGACATCCTCCTCCCGAACCGGGTAATCGTTGAGCCGAAACTCAGCGACGTAGTTTTGTGAACTGACCACGTTCTGCACCAGCTCGTAGTTCCTGTGCTGGGATTCCGCCACGAAGAATACGTACTCGTTGGTGTCCTCCCGCCGGCCGAACACCGAAACCAGTGCCGCCTGATTGCCGTTGCCGATGTAGTATTTGCCGCCATTGGCGCGGAAACTGCCGTCCTCCTGGGGTGAGAGAATCATGTCGGTGGCGTAAATATCGGCGCCGTGCTCTTTCTCCGAAAGGCCGAAAGCAAAAATGCCCCCTTCCTTGAGGAGCTTCGCCGAACGTTTTTTCACGGTTTCGTTATCGCTGATCCAGATCGGCCCCAGACCCAGGATCGAAACCTGCCAGGTGTACCAGTAGGCAAGGCCGTAAAAACCGAGAACCTCATTAAGGGCGCAGTTGCGATAGGTATCCCAGCGCGCATCTTTTGCGCCATATTCAGAGGGGGTCAGAAAGGTGGCGAAGAGTTTTTCCTTGGCCTGGAAATCCAGGAAGTCCTGGTACCAGGTGCGGTTATGATCGTCTTCCTTGAGTTTCTGCTTGCCGCGCTTCTCGAAGAAATCAATGGTCTTCCTGATCAGCGACCGGGAACGCGAATCCAGGCCATCGTAGGTTTCTGTCCGGGGATTGAGGGGTACATGCTTAACCTGGCCGGGCGGCACCTGTTTGAAAGCGCCTTTTCCAAATACCTTCCCGAAGCGCAGGGTGTCGGGGAGCATGTCCCCCGCCAGACCGCGGAAATCCTGAGTCAGATCGAGCAGTTTCATTACACTCTTCCTTTCTGTTTGCTGTTTGGTTCCGGGACAATTACCCCCGATCCTACAACGCACCGAAGGTCTAAAACAGGATTATCGATTCAGATCTTCGGGATGCCCGGAACGCGATGGGGCCTGGTTCGGCAAGCGAGCGGAAGGTGTCGAGCCGGAAAAATAAATCTTTCCCGGTTTTCCACGTCACCAAATCCCTTCTCGAAACCATAGTTATCGTATATGATAACTAAAAGGCAAAGGAGCACCCATGGATTGGGAAATAGAATTCTAAGGGAAAGTAGACGAAGAACTGGCCAAAATCATGAATTTCAAACAGTTTAAGCAAAAGGCACTGGAAAACCCCGAGGTCCGCCGGGAATACGATTCACTTCAGAATGAATTCAGCCTGATCGATCAATTGATTACGATGAGAACCAAAGCTGGCCTCACCCAGGAAGACGTTGCGAAGAAACTCGGAACCAACAAAAGCAACATATCCAGGCTTGAGCGTGGCCGAAGCAATCCGAGCTGGGGAACACTCAGCAAATATGCCGAAGCCTGCGGATTTCGGGTAAAGCTTGAAACGATTGAAAACGACCGAGCTTCAGCATGACGGGTGAACCAACCCCACTTCAAACCCTGCTAGACACCCTCCCCCAATGTGGCCGCGTGGAATGGATCGGAGTGGTCTAAGATGCCAGAGAAAACTGAAACCAGTTACGTCACCGAAATGAATAACCTCAGAGCTGCCATCGCCTCGGGTCACAAAGACCTCGAAGCTGGCAGAATCAGAGCATTCACTGGTGACGAGTTCGCTACATACCTCTCTGAGCGCAAGAGTCAAGCAATCAAAAAAAGACGGGATACCCGATAGTTAAACCGACAACCGGTTTATAAAACCGGGACAGATCTATTTTTCGTTTAAAAAACGTTTTTGTGGATCAGCCTCGCTCTCAACCCCAACCATAGCGTCGGCTTCCTCACCAGCCTGCAAAGTCCAGGTCATACCCAAGGCGCGCCCCGCTTTAACAAGCGTTGTGATGGTTACACCAGTGTCCTTCTCATCAAGCAGACGGTTAACCACAGTGCGGCTGGTGTGCATTTTCTCGGCAAGTTGAGACTTGTTTACGCCCGTCTGCCCCATTGCCTGTTGAATCTGCCAGACAATGACCCGCTTCAACGCCTCAGCTTCTACTTGCTCAAGAGTGCCGTCAGATTCAAGCAGATCATCGAGAGAGCTGCCAATGTGTTCGTGCTGTGTCATTTCCTTGCTCCCATTCAGACAAGATTCTTCTTTCGGTGTCTCGCCTTTGCTAATTCTTGATCCGGTGTTTTCTGAGTCTTCTTGATAAAGCCGTTCAGCAACACCATGTCCCCACAAAACATTGTGAATATGACTCGCGCAATCCGACCGTTCGATAGATCACTGCGGACTTCCCACAGATCCCAATTGGCTTTGCCAGAAAACCCCCTGACCAAAGGCATGCCCAGTGGCCAACCATACTCGACGGTTTTCAAGTCAGTCCCGATCACTGACCGATCATTTTTATCCAGCTTCAACAACCACTCTTTGACCGGCTCTCGCCCATTGGTGGTTCTGTAAAACACGACGTTAACCGTTTTCCTTGTCATACACTCCCTTCCTTGGACGACAAATTGTACCTAAATAGGTTCATTGCGCCAAATGAAAATGAGTCTGGAAAAACATTAAAAACGGGCATTGGACCAGATCGGCGCTACCCGAGACCCACGCTCAAGCCCTTGAAGTCCAGGGACTCTCGACTAGGATACTAAGCAAAACATCTCAATCAGGATCATTACATTGCGCGCAGTACCCTTTCTCATCGACGCGAATTCAAACGCTCGGCCACTTTTTCGGCTCGCTTTTAACGAAGGATTCTCGGAAAAGTGGTTGCAGGAACAGCTATTTCAGAACCCAGCAAGCCTGCCATTTGGAGAGATTAATCCCGGGTACAGTGAGGTCGTTCCACTCTGCATGGAAATGAATACCAGCGCAGGCCCCATCGATATCGTTTACGCGACGCCGCAAGGCAAACTGGTCATTGTTGAAACCAAGCTTTGGCGCAATCCGGAAGCACGAAGAAAAGTCATCGGTCAAATATTCGACTACGCCAAAGAGCTTCAAACCTGGAGTTACTCTGACCTTCAGAGAGAGGTTTCTCGAAGAACCGGAGAGAAAGGAAATATCCCGTTCCAGCTAGTGCAACATGCTTTCCCGAATACGAATGAGAGCGAATTTGTAGATGGCATCAGCAATTCATTGGCCCAGGGCGACTTCATGCTAGCCATAGCCGGTGACGGAATTCGCAGCGACACGGAAGCCATGATTCAGTACCTGGAACGAACCGCCAACATGAAGTTCACCCTGGCGATGATCGAAACAGCGGTCTATCAGACCAAAAAGAAAGATTTGACCTTCATCCAACCACGAACACTTTTCAAGACGAAGGAAGTTCAGAGGACGGTCTATGTGACCGACTTTGCTGATTCGACACAAACAAATCATGAAACAAGCACTGCCACGCCCAATCCCCTGAACACTCAATACGCTGAATTCTGGAAACGATTTTTAGAAGAATTGCGACTAGACGACCCTGAACAGCCGTTGGCCAATCCAGTTGCCAAAGGCAACATTACCTTTCCAATGCCGCCAGGCTCAGGCACGGCCTGGATAACCTTATATTTTTTCAAAGCTTCATCGGAAATCGGATGTTTTCTACGCATCAGTGGGACGGATGAAGCCGAGTCGCTCTATCAGGCTTTGAAGGATGACGCTGAAGCCATTCGTGCGGAGATCCCGTTGCCAATTGAGTGGGATGAAAAAAATCGCCGTATTATTACAAGCAGGCGCGTGGAAGCCCCTTGGCCTCCGGTTAACTCGCCGGAAGTAAACGCTTATTTTTCTGAGACTGTGAACGCCTTTGTCAATGCGTTCAAGCCAAGACTGGAGAGATTATCCGAAAATTGATGGCACTAGCATCTGGCCATCACTACTCACTCTCAATTTCTTTCAAAAGCTTGCCGCTTCTGTCTTTCCAGGCAGTCAAGCCATTGGCACTTCCGCCGTGAATAACTGCTGCGGCCGCACTGGGGCTGGAGAACTCAGTGTCTTTGATGAAAACCCACCTGTCGCCCTTTTCAATAAGGGCACCTTCCTCAATGAGCTTGTTTCTCTGAACCAGCACAGCAGGCCATTTTTTAGCAGACGCCCTCTCCTTGAGCACTGCCTCGGAGCCAGCGATAACGACCATGCCATTGGGAGTGAGGTAGCCAGTTGCAGTTACGTTTTTTATCGAGCAAGTCAGAACTTCAGTATCAATGCCGGGTTTTTCGTTGCCGCCGGTTTTAACAAAGCTCTCTATGCCAAGGACAGGCAGCACCTGATGGACCTTTTCAAGAAATACTTCCATATCCTCTCGGTCTGACTCAGGAAGTTTTGAGCCACTGCCCTGACCATTGATGACGACTGCACGGCCTACGGTTTTCGCAGACTCAATGAGCCTTCCCTCAATGTAGCGGATATGGGCCTTGGTGAGGTTTTCATCTTTGCTTATAAAGAATGCAATGTGATTCCAATAGTCTTTGGCAAGATGAGACTTCACCCGATCTCGAATGCATTCCGCCTCACCAATGTAGATCACACTTTTGTTCGTATCCGGATCTACACCCGTCAAAAAATAGATTCCCGAATTCAAGGATTCTTCACGCTCAATCACCTTATCGAACTCACTCCGTGGACCAGCAACGGCTTTTCCAGTCCAGTTCGAAAGTTCAACGGTGCGGAGTCTTTTGGGATCACCGTAGACGAGGAACATTTTCAGGGTTGCTGAGGGCAACTGATTACTCCTTGCTCGTAGCAAAACGTCAGTGAGCGTCACCATGCCCACCGCAAAATCACTACCTTATCGCAAGAGTTCCCATCTGTCTTTCCCTCTTCCCTGCCGGTCCCCAACAGTTTGAATCGGCGTGACAGTAACGCCTGCCGCCAAAGATTAAACAGTCAGATGCTTCTTAATCAACTCATCCGTCAACCCCGAAATCTCATCCTCAGCAACCCGCCTCCCCCGATCCAAAATCGCAAACCGATCCGCATACTTCCGCGCAAACGGCAACTTCTGCTCAACCAGCAGCACCGTTAGCCCGTCTTCCTCGATAAGCCGTCGAATCACCTCCCCAATCTGCGCAACAATATTTGGCTGAATCCCCTCCCCCGGCTCATCCAGTATCAGCAGCCTGGGCTCGATCACCAACGCCCGGCCAATGGCCAGTTGCTGTTGCTGCCCACCGGAAAGGTCGCCGCCTCTGCGGTTCTTCATTTCCTTCAGTACCGGAAACAGCTCATACACCCGCTCGGGGATTTTCTTGCTGCCGTCCTTGCGTACGGCCAGGCCGGTGCGAAGGTTTTCTTCCACCGTGAGCAGGGGGAATATCTGCCGGCCCTGGGGCACATAGCCGATGCCGAGGCGGGAGCGGTCTTCGATTTTCTTTTTAGTCAGTTCCACGTCTTCGGCAAATTTTATGCTGCCGTTGCTGGTGGTTTCCTCGCCCATGATGCACTTCACCAGGGTGGTTTTGCCCACGCCGTTGCGGCCCATTACGCAGGTGCACTGGCCCTGGGGTACGTCCAGGTCGAGATCCCAGAGGGTGTGGCTTTCGCCGTAGTATTGGTTCAGCTTCTGGATCTTAAGCATTACGCCTCCTCCCCCAGGTATACCTTGATCACTTCCGGGTCGTTGGAGACCTGGTCCATGGTGCCTTCGGCCAGCACGCTGCCCTGGTGCAGTACGGTGACTTTACGGGCGATGGAGCGCACGAATCCCATGTCGTGTTCCACCACCACAACGGACTGTTTGCCGGCCAGGCTGGTGAGCAGCTCGGCGGTGCGTTCCATTTCCTGTTCGGTCATGCCAGCTACGGGCTCGTCCACCAACAGCAGCCGTGGCTTCTGCATCAGCAGCATGCCGATTTCCAGCCACTGTTTCTGGCCGTGGGAGAGGATGCCTGCCAGCTGGTCGCGCTCGGCCTGCAGGTTGATGGTTTCCAGCACTTCGTCGATGCGGTCGCGGTATTCCGCTTTCATCACCGCCCGTAGGGTGGGAATTACGCGCTTGTCGGTGGCCATGGCCAGTTCCAGGTTTTCGAACACGGTGAGGGCTTCGAATACCGTGGGTTTCTGGAATTTGCGGCCGATACCCAGGCTCGCGATGTCCGGCTCGCTCATGGTCAGCAGGTTGTGGCGGCTGCCAAACCACACGGAGCCAGTATCCGGCGCGGTTTTACCGGTGATGATGTCCATCATGGTGGTCTTGCCCGCGCCGTTGGGGCCGATGATGCAGCGCAGTTCGCCGTCGTCGATGGTCAAGTTGAGGCTGTTGATGGCTTTGAAGCCGTCGAAGCTGACGTTGACGTCTTCCAGGTAGAGGATCGGGCCGTGGCGCACGTCCACGGGGGACGCCACCGGGTTCAGGAATTCAAACACCCGGTCGCGGTTGGAAAGCTCCTCGATAATGCTCATGCGGTGGCCTCCCTTTCTGCATCCGTTGGGTTTTCGGGGTCAGTGCCGCTGTCGTTGCGCTTTTTGCGGCGTTCGAACAGCAGGCCGGCGATGCCTTTGGGCAGGAACACGGTTACCAGCACAAACAGGCCGCCCAGGGCGAACAGCCAGGCGTCCGGCATTACGCCGGTGAACACGGTTTTGGCGTAGTTCACCAGGATGGCGCCGATCACCGCACCATAAAGGGTTGCGCGGCCACCCAGAGCCACCCACACCACGATTTCAATGGAGAAGATGGGGGAGAATTCGCTGGGGTTGATGATGCCCACTTGTGGCACATACAAGGCCCCGGCCACACCCGCCAGCATGGCGGACACCACGAACACAAACAGCTGCACCCGTTCCACCCGGTAGCCCAGGAAGCGGGTGCGGGCTTCGGCGTCGCGGCAGGCAATGCTGACCCGGCCCAGCTTGCTGGTCACGATGCCACGGCAGACCAGATAACCAATCCCCAGGGCAATGCCGGTGGCGATGAACAGCCCCAGCCGGGTGGCGTCGGTGCGCAGGTTATAGCCGAGGATGTCGCGGAAGTCGGTCAGGCCGTTGTTGCCGCCAAAGCCCATTTCATTGCGGAAGAAGGCCAGCATCAGCGCAAAGGTCAGCGCCTGGGTGATGATGGAGAGGTACACCCCGGTCACCCGCGAGCGGAAGGCCAGGAAGCCGAACACCAGGGCAAGGATGCCCGGTGCCAGCAGCACCATGATGAAGGCAAACCAGGCCATGTCGAAGCCCAGCCAGTACCAGGGCAGTTCCTCCCAGTTCAGGAACACCATGAAGTCCGGCAATACCGGGTCGCCATAGGTGCCGCGGTCACCAATCTGTCGCATCAGGTACATGCCCATGGCGTAGCCGCCGAGGGCAAAGAAGGCACCGTGACCCAGGCTGAGAATACCCAGGTAACCCCACACCAGGTCGACCGCGACCGCCAGCAGCGCGTAGCACAGGTATTTGCCCAACAGGGTGACGGTGTAGGCGCTGACATGCAGGGCGCTGTCCTGGGGCATGAACAGGTGGAGGAAGGTCACCACCACCATGGCGGTGAACAGAACGCCCAGGAATATCTGCGTGGATCGTTCACGCAAGGGTCGAGTCAACCACATTGTTTAACCCTCCGCTGCACGGCCCTTTTGCGGGAAGAGTCCGCGCGGGCGTTTCTGGATGAACAGGATGATGAAGACCAGCACAATGATCTTCGCGAGCACGGCACCGGCCCAGGGTTCCAGCAGCTGGTTGATGGTACCCAGCGACAGCCCGGCGATAAGGGTGCCCCACAGGTTACCCACGCCGCCGAACACCACCACCATGAAGGAGTCGATGATGTAGTTCTGGCCCAGGTTGGGGCCGACGTTGGTGAGCTGGGACAGCGCCACGCCCGCCAGGCCGGCCACGCCGGAGCCCAGGGCGAAGGTCATGATGTCTACCCGGGTGGCGCGGATGCCCATGGACTGGGCCATTTTGCGGTTCTGGGTAACGGCGCGTACTTCAAGGCCCAGGCGGGTCTTGCGCATGATCAGCATCAGGAGCGCAAAGACAACGAGAGCGAAGCCCAGTACATACATGCGGTTGAGAGTCAGGGAAAGTGCATCGTTAACCACCAGCGACCCGCTCATCCATTCCGGTGTGACCACGGTGCGGTTCTGGGGCGAAATCACCGTGCGTACCAGTTGCTGCAGGATCAGGCTGATGCCGAAGGTGGCCAGCAGGGTTTCCAGCGGGCGGCCTTTGAGGTGCTGAATCACGCTGCGTTCGATGATGATGCCGGCGGTGGCGGCCACCATGAACCCGGCGGGTATGGACAGAATCAGCGCCAGGCCGGGCTGGCTGGGTAACAGTTGCTGCATGCCCCAGGTAGTGTAGGCGCCCAGCATGATCAGTTCGCCATGGGCCATGTTGATCACGCCCATCACGCCGAAGGTGATGGCCAGGCCGATGGCGGCGAGGACCAGTACCGAGCCCAGGCTGAGGCCGAAGTACAGGGTTTCCGCGGCGCTGTTCAGTTTCAGTTTCTGTTCGATGGTGGCCAGGGCCTGTGTGGCTTTGGTGGCCAGTTCCGGGTTGTCGCTGGCAGCGGCGTTGTTCAGGGCGGCGCGGGCACGGCTGTGCAGGCTGCCGGCGAGAACGTCCACGGCTTCAATATCGCCCTCACCCACGCGGTAAATAGCCAGGGCGGCTTCGATGCGTTCGCGTATTTTCGGGTCTTCTTCCAGTTCCAGGCGTTCTTCGAGGGGCTCCACGATGGGGGCCTCAACCTTGCCCATCATGTTTTCTGCCGAGGCCAGTCTTGTCTCGCGGTCTTCGGCGTCCAGGTCCAGCATGGCGATGATGCCTTCAAGCTGCCCCCGGATAAGGTTGTTGACGGCAATCCGGTCCAACTCGCGGCGGGACACCTCGCCAAGATTTTCGCTGGTCAGCGCGTCTGAAACGGTCCAGTCGCGCCCGCGGTTGTTCAGTACCACAACAACCCGGCCGGTGTCTTTTACCCGGCTCAGACGGTTGTTGCCGTAGGCATCCAGCCAGCTTCTGGCACGCACATCGCCACTGGTGGCAATGGCGTTGATGGCGTCTTCAATCTGGGCTGGCCGTGCTTCTGCCAGGTTGCCCAGCAGTGCTTCGCCCGGGTCGTTGTCCTGGGCATAAACGGCCGGGGAGGCAGTCATTGTGATGGCGATAAGCAGTAGCGTGAGCGATCGGATGATGCTCATGGTTCTGTCCTGTCTGTTATAGGAATGGTGCGGAGATAGAATCCGGGGGCGGCCTGGCCACCCCCGTTTTCAGGCCTCACTGTCAGGCTTTATTCGGCGTCTTCAGCGGCCATTTCGCCGGCAGAGGCACCGCACTTACCGGTCTTGGTGTTGAAGGTTCCGCAGAACAGCGGCTTGCGCCAGTCGGCGATCATGTCACGTGAACCGGGCAGGTAGTCAGACCAGGCATCGCCGGCCACGGTAGACGGGGTCTCCCACACAACGGAGAACTGACCGTTGTCCTGGATTTCGCCAATCAGCACCGGCTTGGTGATGTGGTGGTTGGGCATCATGGCGGCGTAGCCACCGGTCAGGTTGGGCACAGTCACGCCGATGATGGCGTCTTTCACCGCGTCCACGTCGGTGGTGCCGGCTTTCTTCACCGCTTCGATGTACATGTTGAAGCCGATGTAGTGGGCCTCCATGGGGTCGTTGGTGACCGCTTCGTCGTCATCGGTGTGGGCAATCCACTGGTCGATGAAGTCGTAGTTGGCGTCGCTGTCCACGCTCATGAAGTAGTTCCACGCAGCCAGGTGGCCAACCAGCGGGCCGGTGTCGATACCGGAAAGCTCCTGCTCACCCACGGAGAAGGCCACAACCGGGATGTCGGAAGCGGAGATGCCCTGGTTACCCAGCTCGCGGTAGAAGGGCACGTTGGCGTCGCCGTTGATGGTGGATACCACCGCGGTTTTCTTGCCGGCGGAGCCGAAGTCCTTGATGTCAGACACAATGTTCTGCCAGTCGGAATGCCCGAAAGGCGTGTAGTTGATCATGATGTCTTCCTTGGCCACACCCATGTCCATCAGGTAGGTCTCAAGGATCTTGTTGGTGGTGCGCGGGTAGACGTAGTCGGTGCCCGCCAGTACCCAGCGCTCAACGCCGATGTCGTTCATCAGGTAGTTCACCGCCGGAATCGCCTGCTGGTTGGGCGCGGCACCGGTGTAGAAGACGTTCTCGGAAGACTCTTCACCTTCGTACTGAACCGGGTAGAACAGCAGGCCGTTAAGTTCCTCTACAACCGGCAGTACCGATTTGCGGGAAACCGAGGTCCAGTTGCCGAAGATCACATCGACTTCTTCCTGGTCCAGCAACTCGCGGGCTTTCTCGGCAAACAGCGGCCAGTCGGAGGCCGGGTCGACCACAACCGCTTCCAGTTGACGGCCCAGAACGCCGCCTTTCTCATTCTGCTGCTCGATGAGCATTTCAACGGTGTCTTTCAATACGGTTTCACTGATCGCCATAGTGCCGGAGAGAGAGTGAAGGATACCGACCTTGATGGGGTCTTCGTCGGCCATTGCGTTAAGGGAGACAGAGAGGGCCAGCGCGGAGAGGCCAAGTTTCACGTGTTTTTTAATGGTCATGTTGTGCGTCCTTGTTTACAGGTTGGTTCGTGCCATTCGCTTTGAGTAAACGCACCCCTCCCACTGCATCTGCCGTTCCAGTTTCCATCAATTCCCACAAAAAACGGCCACTTATCTAGTATACAAGCTGTCAGAACAGGCCTTTCCTGTGTTTGCGGGACTGTTAATCCCGGCTTTCACGGCCTTTTTCTGGTGCGCACGCCCACCTTTGGTGCGCCCTGAAAATGTCCACTTCTTCAACACAGTCACCCATCTATCTGTTTTTATTATTTATTTTTTATTGCCTACCGAATGGCACGGGCATTGCCATTGCTCATGTATACAAGTTGATAACGCACATGAGGACGAACCATGCCCGTAACACTCGGATGGACCATTGAGGAATGGCAAAAGGCCTACCAATCGGGCGCTACGCCCGAGGACCTGCTTGGCGAACTGGTCGCCAGTCTGGATGAAACCGACAACGCCTGGATTGCACAAATAAGCAGCACGCAGCTTCATGCAGCCCTGTTCGATCTGGCGGGTTCCCTTAGCAAGGTAGGTGACGATATCAGCCGTTTGCCGCTTTACGGCGTGCCGTTCGCCGTGAAGGACAACATTGATGCCACCGGGTTTGAGACCACCGCCGGTTGCCCGGCCTACGCCTACCAACCGAAGCAGGATGCCAACACCGTCGCCCGCCTTAAGGCCGCCGGCGCTGTACTGATTGGCAAGACCAACCTGGACCAGTTCGCCACCGGACTGGTAGGCACCCGCTCACCCCACGGTGCGGTAGCGAACAGCTTCAAGCCGGAAGTGGTGAGCGGCGGCTCCAGCTCCGGTTCCGCCTCGGTGGTGGCCCGTGGCCTGGTGCCTTTTTCCCTGGGCACAGATACCGCTGGCTCTGGCCGGGTGCCTGCAGGCCTGAATAATCTGGTGGGGCTGAAGCCCACCCGGGGGCTGTTCAGCATCCAGGGTGTGGTGCCGGCCTGCCGCTCCCTGGATTGCGTGTCCGTTTTTGCGCTGACCGTGAACGATGCCGGGCTGGTAGCCAATGCCATGGCCGGGTTTGATGCCGACGATGCGTTTTCCCGCAGGGCTCCTTATGCCCTGCCTTTGGACGGCCCTGCGATTCGGCGGCCCGGCCCGGTAAAACGCCTGGCTATTCCGGAGCACCCGCAATGGTTTGGCGACCAGCAGGCAGAAGCAGCCTGGAATACCGCCATCAGCCTGTGGCGACAGCAGAATGTTGAGCTGGTAGCGCTGGATTTCAGCCCGATGCTGGAACTGGCCGCCCTGCTATATGAAGGCCCCTGGGTGGCCGAGCGCCACGCTGCCGTGGAGTCCTTCATGGCCAGCCATGGCGACGATATGAACCCGGTGGTCAGAGGCATTATCGCCAACGCCGGCAAGTTCACCGCCACCGATACCTTTGGGGCCCAGTACCGCAAGGAAGAACTGCTGCGCCAGATTGATGAATTACTGGCCGATGTGGACGCACTGCTGGTGCCTACCGCACCTACGGCGCCGACGATCGAAGCGGTGAACGCCGACCCGATCACCCTCAACAGTCAGTTGGGCACCTATACCAATTTTGTGAACCTGGCGGACTTCAGCGCGCTGGCCATTCCCGCCGGCTTCCGTGACGACGGCCTGCCCTTCGGCGTCACCCTGATCAGCGGCGCCTGGAAGGACACCGAACTGCAGCACCTGGCCTGCCAGTGGCTCAACGCCCATCCCACGCCCCTGGGTGCCACAGACAAACCCCGCCCGGAAGAAACGCCCGGCGCGGAAATATCCACACCCACCATTCAGGTAGCGGTCGTCGGCGCCCACCTCAGCGGCATGCCCCTGAACCCCCAGCTCACCGAGCGGTCTTCGGTGTTGGTCGAGCAGACCACCACCTCCGCTAACTACCGGCTCTATGCCCTGCCCAACACCACCCCGCCCAAGCCCGGGCTGAAGCGGGTCGCACCGGGCGAAGGTGAGCAAATCATCGTGGAAGTCTGGCAAATGCCCGCCTCCGCGTTCGGCTCCTTCGTCGACCTGATCCCGGCGCCGCTGGGTATCGGCAATGTGGAGCTTGCGGATGGGCGCTGGGTTAACGGGTTTATCTGTGAGGGGTACGGGTTCGAGGGGGCCAGAGATGTCACTGAGTTTGGGGGGTGGCGGGCTTTTATGGGGTCCCCGGGGTCTGACCCCACGGGTCTGACCCCATAAAAATTGACCAAGTTACGTCTACCACGGGGCCAGACCCTGGAGCCAAACCGGATTCTCGAGTTAGCGCTTCCCGGTCAGTGGTTTTGGGGTCAGACCCGCAGGGTCAGACCCCGGAGTAAGCCGCAAAGTTCAGCGCATCGGGGTCAGACCCGGCGGGTCTGACCCCACCTACTCCATACAAAGGAGACACAAGAACATGTTCACCAAAGTCCTAATCGCCAACCGAGGCGAAATCGCGGTCCGCACCATACGCACGTTGAAAGCCATGGGCGTTGGCAGCGTGGCGGTGTATTCCCATGAAGACCGCCACAGCCTGCACGTTGAGAACGCCGACGAGGCGGTGGCGCTGACAGGCAATGGCGCCAGTGAAACCTATCTCGACAAGGCACAGATTCTTGACGCCGCCAAACAGACCGGCGCAGAGGCCATTATTCCGGGCTACGGTTTCCTTTCTGAAAACGCCGATTTTGCGGAGGCCTGTGAGGCGGAGGGCGTTGCCTTCATCGGCCCCACGCCTACCCAGATGCGGGAATTCGGCCTGAAGCACCGGGCGCGGGAACTGGCGGAAGCGGCTGGCGTGCCTCTCGCCCCGGGCAGTGGCCTGCTGGCCAGCCTGGATGAAGCGGTGAGTACGGCCAATAAACTGGGCTACCCGGTAATGCTGAAAAGCACCGCCGGCGGTGGCGGCATTGGCCTCACCCGCTGTAACAGCGAAGCGGAGCTGCGGGATGCCTTTGAAACCGTACGCCGCCAGGGCCAGAGTTTCTTTAACGACAGCGGCGTGTTCCTGGAGCGCTTCATCGCCCGGGCCCGCCATGTGGAAGTGCAGATGTTTGGCGACGGCGAGGGCAATGTGGTTGCCCTGGGCGAGCGGGACTGTTCCCTGCAGCGCCGCAACCAGAAAGTGGTGGAGGAAACCCCCGCCCCCAACCTGCCGGCCGACACCCGCCAGAAGATGCTGGATGCTGCCGTCTCTCTGGGCGAGTCGGTAAACTACCGTTCCGCGGGCACCGTGGAATACATTTACGACGCCGACCGGGATGAATTCTACTTCCTGGAAGTGAATACCCGCTTACAGGTTGAGCACCCGGTGACAGAGTCTGTCACCGGTCTGGACCTGATCGAGTGGATGCTGAAGATCGCCGCCGGCAAAAGCCCGGACCTGACCAATTTCGAGCCGGAACTGAACGGCGCATCTATGGAAGTGCGCATCTACGCCGAAGACCCGCTGAAAGACTTTCAACCGTCCCCCGGCGAACTGACGGATGTGTACTGGCCGGAAGACGGTGTGCGCATCGATACCTGGGTGGAAAACGGCAGTGAAGTTTCTGCTCATTACGACCCGATGATCGCCAAGCTGATCGTCCACGGCAAAGACCGCACCGATGCCCTGACCAAACTCAAGGCCGCCCTCGGCGAAACCCGACTGATGGGCATTGCCACCAACCTGGATTATCTGCGCCAGGTGGTAGCCCAGCAGAGCTTTGCCGATGGGATCGTGTCTACCCGCGCGCTGGAGAGCTTCGAGTTCAAACCCTCAGTAGCCGAAGTGGTGAAACCCGGCACCTACACCACCGTGCAGGATTACCCCGGCCGCGTGGGTTACTGGAACATCGGCGTTCCGCCCAGTGGTCCCATGGACGACTATGCCTTCCGCATTGCCAACCGCATTGTCGGCAACCACGGCGAAGCAGCAGGCCTGGAAGCCACCCTGATCGGCCCCAGCCTGAAGTTCCACAAGGATTCCGTGGTGGCGCTGACCGGTGCACTCACCGAAGCCACTCTGGACGACAAGGCGGTGGAATTCTGGAAGCCCATCCACGTGAAAGCAGGACAGGTGCTTGCGGTCGGCAAAGCCATCAAAGGCTGCCGCACCTACCTCGCCGTGCGCGGCGGGTTTGATGTGCCGGTGTACCTGGGCAGCCGTTCCACCTTCGCCCTCGGCCAGTTCGGCGGCCACGGCGGCCGGCCCCTGCGCCCCGGTGACATGCTGGGTATCAGTCAGATTAGCCTGCCCGCCTGCACCACCACCGCGCCCACCCACGACCCGGCCCCGGCCGACCCGGACCTGATTCCGGAGTATCCGGACCACTGGGAAATCGGCGTACTCTATGGCCCCCACGGCGCTCCGGATTTCTTCACGGAAAAATCCATCGAAAAGTTTTTCCAGCAGGACTGGGAAGTGCACTACAACTCCAACCGCCTGGGCATCCGCCTGAACGGCCCCAAGCCGGAATTCACCCGGGAAGACGGCGGCGAGGCCGGCCTGCATCCATCCAACATTCACGACTGTGAATACGCCATCGGCTCCATCAATTTCACCGGCGACATGCCCGTGATTCTGACGAAGGACGGCCCCAGCCTGGGTGGCTTCGTGTGTCCGGTCACCATCGCCAAGGCTGAGTTGTGGAAAGTCGGCCAGGTCAAACCCGGCGATACCATTCGTTTTGTGGCCATCGACAACGACACGGCCGTCAAACTTTCCAAACGTCAGGAACTGGCCATCAACAGCCTGATGGCGCCACCGGTGCCAAAGCTGGTGGCACCGGACCTCGCGCCCCTGAACGGCCTGTCCGCCACCATCCTGGCCCACCTGGAAGAAACCGACGGCCGCCCCGAAGTGGCCTACCGCCAGGCCGGCGACCAGTACATCCTGCTGGAATACGGCCCCAACGTGATGGACCTGGGCGTGCGTATGCGTATTCACGCGCTGATGGAAGCCATCGCCGACGTGCAGCCCGCCGGCCTGCTGGAGCTGTCACCCGGCGTGCGTTCCCTGCAGCTGCGCTACGACGCCCGTATCCTGCCGCAGCAGGCACTGATGGAATACCTGCTGGACCTTGAAGCCACCCTGCCGCCCACGGACGAACTGAAAGTCCGCAGCCGGGTTATCCACCTGCCCATGGCCTTCGAAGACACCGCCACCCTCGAAGCCGTGGACAAATACCGCCAGTCTGTCCGCGACACCGCGCCCTGGCTGCCCAACAACGTCGACTTCATGCAACGCATCAACGGCCTGCCCACGCGGGAGGACGTGCGGGATATCCTGTTCTCGGCAAGGTACCTGGTACTGGGCCTGGGCGACGTCTACCTCGGCGCCCCCTGCGCCGTACCCCTGGACCCGCGCCACCGGATGCTCACCTCCAAATACAACCCGGCAAGAACCTACACCGCCGAAGGCACCGTGGGCATCGGCGGCGTGTATATGTGCATCTACGGCATGGACTCCCCCGGCGGCTACCAGCTGGTGGGCCGCACGGTGCCGATCTGGAACAAATACCTGAAGAACAAACAGTTCGCCGAAGGCGCCCCCTGGCTGCTGCGGTTCTTCGACCAGGTGTGCTACTACCCGGTCACTGAAGACGAACTGACCGAAATGCGAGACCAGTTCCGCGCCGGCAAGCTGGAAGTCAAAATCGAGGAAGAAACCTTCGACCTGAAATCCCATCAGGCGTTTCTTGACGCCAACGCCGACTCCATCGCCGAGTTCCGCAAAGCCCAGCAGGCGGCCTATGCGAAGGAAGTGGCCCTGTGGAAAGACAGCGAAGCAGCCGCCCTGGACGAACTCGCCAAAGCCCCGCCGATACCCGATGCCTCGGACCTGGCAAAATTCGGGGAACTCGTGAGTGCGGAGATTGCCGGTAACATCTGGAAGTGTCTGGTAAAAACCGGTGATACGGTATCCGAGGGTGATCCGTTGGTGATCGTCGAGGCCATGAAAATGGAGTTCGAGATCAACGCCACTCATAGTGGCGAGATCAGCGCTCTGCATGTTGAGCCCGGTAAGTCTGTTACTCCCGGGGAGCCTTTGTTGAGCATTAAAGTCTGAGGGTTGGGAGCTTTCTTCCACTAGCCTCTTAATCTGGAGTATCGCCGCTGGGGGAAGGGGTGTCCCAGACACGCCGTGAACCCATCCATGGGGGCTTGAGCGCAGCATCCCTGTTGCCCACAGTCTGGGACACCCCTTCCCCCAGCGGCTCCTCGGACTTGAGGTTAATGCGGTTTGAGAAAAACAAAGTGTTTGTGCTTAACAAAGACTGCAATAAACAACGACTTCACCAAAGCTTGCACTCAGGCTTTCTAGCAGACAACGGGAGTCGGGGACGGATGGCGGGGTGAGGGTTTCAAAAGTGTGCGCAGCAAGGATGCTGCGCTCAAGTCCCCATGGATGGGTTCACGACGTCTTTTGAAACCCTCACCCCGCCAGCCGTCCCCAAAGCCAGACACCCATAGATGCGGCCACGCATACAAGGGAATAACGATGGCAACAAACACCAAAAGGAAAGAGTCCATGGCAGACAGGGTTTATGACGCCCTGAAGGACGACATCTTTGAGTTTCGGTTGATCCCCGGGGACAAGTTCAGCGAGGGGGATGTGGGAACGCGGCTGAATGCCAGCCGGACGCCGGTTCGGGAGGC
>JBHEPI010000180.1:0-50408 GCA_046260345.1 Marinobacter sp.
TCGTTACCCAGACCGTGCATCTTGGTGAAGCCCAGAAGTGGGCCCTGTCCGCGGCGCGAATCACTCATTTCGGCATCGCTCATTCTGGCAGACGGCTTTCGAGGCGCAGTTGATCATCCAGCGTTTCACGCTGCCGGACAACATGCACCTGATCGCCGTCCACCATCAGTTCCGGCGGTCGATTACGGGTGTTGTAATTGGAGCTCATGACAAAACCATAGGCGCCCGCAGAGCGAACTGCCAGCAGATCCCCTGCCTGGAGCCGCATTTTGCGGTCTTTACCCAGGAAATCGCCGGTTTCACACACCGGGCCCACCAGATCCCAGCTTTTCTCCTCGCCATCGTTCCGGGGCGTCACCGGTATGATTGACTGCCAGGCGCTGTAGAGAGCCGGCCGGATCAGGTCATTCATCGCCGCGTCAATAATGGCGAAATTCCGGTGTTCCGTGCATTTGAGGAACTCCACCCGGGTCAGAAGGATACCTGCATTGGCAGCGATGGACCGGCCTGGCTCCATGATCAGTTCCAGTTTCCGGTCGCCAAGGCGCTCTGCCAGCGCCGTCACATAGTCCGACGGCTGTGGTGGCTGTTCATGGTCGTAGGTGACACCCAGGCCGCCACCCATATCCAGATGGCGGATGATAATGCCCTTTTCCGCCAGCGCATCGATCAGTACCAGCACACGGTCGAGGGCATCCAGGAACGGCGTAACCGACGTCAGCTGAGAACCGATATGACAATCCACACCCTGTATGTCCAGATTCGGCATGGTGGCAGCGCGCTCATAGACAGCGGGCGCTTCAGCAATATCGATACCGAACTTGTTCTCTTTCAGGCCGGTAGAAATGTAGGGATGGGTGCCTGCGTCGACATCGGGATTCACCCGCAGGGAAACCGGCGCTTTTACACCCAGCTCGCCTGCCACTTCGTTGAGCCGGTCCAGCTCGGTGTCGGATTCCACGTTGAAACAGCGAACACCGGCTTCCAGCGCCCGGCGCATTTCCCAGCGTTGCTTGCCAACACCGGAAAAGACGGTTTTGCCGGGATCACCACCGGCACGGATGACACGCTCAAGCTCGCCGGCGGAGACAATGTCAAAGCCCGCACCCAGTCTTGCCAACACGTTCAGTACCGCGAGATTACTATTGGCTTTTACAGCGTAGCAGACCAGATGGGGACGGCCGGACAGGGCATCATCGTAGGCGTGATAATGACGTTCCAGCGTGGCGCGTGAATAGACATAGGCCGGTGTGCCAAAACGCTCGGCAATCGCCGCGACCGGTACATCTTCGGCGTACAACTCGCCGTTACGGTAGTTAAAATGATCCATGCAAATCCTGAGTCTGTTGTCGGGACACTAACTGTCGCCGTTGTCATCGTCCCGGCCCTGTTCCCTGTCGCTGGACTGTTCAGCGGCCGTATCGTTATCGGAAGGCGCCTCCCGATACAACGGCCCTTTCTGACCACAGCCAGCAATAAATCCGGCTATCACCAGCAGGAACAAGATTGTCTGTCCTGGCTTCATGAGAAGCTGCCCCTGTAATCTGTATGGGCAAAGTATACCTGACTGGAACCGTGCCCGGCGAGAAGCCAAAGGCACTGATTCGCCGGCTCAAAGGTGCTGATTCAGGGCATTTTCCAGTTCCGCGCGGTAATACAGGTACTGAATTGTCTGTATCTCCTGCTGGTATACCTGGGGGTCGAGATCGTGGGGCAGATGAATATCGGTCAGATACACGGGATACCGTTCCGGGCTTTGGCGCAGGGAACGGATGTAATGGGCCACCGCGGGAATCAGCTGGTTGCCATATTCCTGTACAGTGAACTCCTGGTCGCCACAGAAAATGTCGAAACGAACTCGGGAATCACCTTCCTGAAGGCCAACTGCCTGTACATCAAGCCCCGCAAGAGGCACATTACTGTCGGCATCAGGACGACGCTCAGCACGCCACTGGCCATCGCGAAGTACCATCTCGTAACATCGGGGCCCGCCGATGTCCGCTACTGCATCCAGTTGCCGTAACTGACGCCTCTCCGTCAGATTCTCCAGAAACCGCAGCAACGGCGCCAACAGATAGCGGCGATTGACATACCCCTGCTCCCAGGAAAACACAGAGCCCAGCTCATCCACGACCCACACCCGCGCCTTGTCACCACCGCCCCGGTAAAATACCTGGATATTGCCGGGTTCGCTGGCATGGCAGACCGTCCGCAGCGGCAGGTCATCCAGCAGGGCATGACGGTCAAATACCACCGGCACATAGGATTCCTGCGGTTTGGCGAGGTACTCCATCAGAGCTCTACTGCTGTCCAGGGCAACAAACCCCGGCTCGGTCCCGCTGAACCGCAGCACAAAAAAACGCCGGTCCATCTCGATCACATAGCGCAGCGGGTGAGGTCCGGCCCCACCGGCAAAGAAGTGACGCATGACATCGGTAAAAAGCTCATGAACCCGGCGCGCTATGGTGGCACCGTGGCCCTTGTTGTGGCTATGAACCATGATTTCGGGCAGCCGCTCCGGCGCACCCGCCACCGACGCCAGCACATTTTTCAGACACTGGATCAGGGTATCGCCCGCCGCGTAGTGCTGAAGACTGACCTCATGCCAACTGTTGAAAGTGACCTGGTCGATAGTATTCACCAGATTTTCCCGGCCACCGCTGAACCCCAGCGAATCGTGCCGGGCACTGAGCTTGTGCAACCCCCGCTCGGTCAGGCGGGCCTGTGGGTCCAGCCCGACATTGACAAACAGCAGATTCCGCAGCGGGTATACCGCCCGGGACAGGGCCTCGCGAGCGGCAGGCTCCACCGGAGACGGCAGAAACGAACCCAGTGCGTCAAGCATTTCCCTTAGCTCTGCCACAGATGCGGTACTGGTGCCGGCACGCACATTCAGTCGGGTTGAACGGCTCAACAAACCGTTGCAGTAGCACCAGACCATCAGCTCGGTGAGGTTTCCGGACCGGCGAATCACCGGTTGCCAGAAGGCATCCGAGGGGTCCTCGAGATCCCGGTATAGCAACCAACCTTCATAACCTGCTGCTCCGCCCTGCTCCGACTGGTGATGGAATGCCAGATTCTCCTCCGCCAGAGAAGGCGCCAGCCCGGGATTGATCTGCTCAATTTTGCCGGCCTTGCGCTGGAAGGCGGCATAGAGCTTTCGTCCCAACAGGTTCATATCGTTGCTGCTGATAGCGGCGCGGGTACCGTGATCCCGGGCCAGTCGCGACAACAGCCGGTAGCTGTGAGTCAGTTCCGCCACCACGGCCCGGCGCAATGTCACAACGTCCTCTGCACGCCAGCGAGATCGGTTATCCAGGTTCTCCAGCTCTGCAGCCGACCAGCCCCAGTTATCAACCAGCGACTGCAGCAGGCCGGTTCGCCAACCGGAGACCAGTTGCGCAGACCGGGTCAGCGGCAGCCCGGCTTTAAAGTAGAGACTCTGTCGCACCAGTGCCAGACGCTCGGGAGCGTCTTCTTCCTGCAGCCAGTTTTCCAGCCGCTCATAGAGCAATACGTAGGGGTCAATCCGATCGGGATGGGTTTCCCCGGCATAGATCGCCGCCTTGAATACCCGGGACAACAGCGGCTGCCCCCCTCCCCGTGCATAACATTCAATCAGCAGCAGTTTAAGAATCGATTTCCAGGGCGCATCAATGCCCTTGTACAACTGCCAGACGCCGGCGCCCAGAAATTCCTCTTGCGGTATCGACAACGCCGGCCCGAAATCAATATATTCGTCACCCCGGATAAAACGACAGTCAATCAGTTGCCTGGCGCATTCGTCGTAGCGCCCCTCGTCTTCCACCGGGACCAGCCACCACAGCGGGTAGCAACCTCCCAGATGAATACCGGTGCGATAAAACTCATCCAGCAGAAGATAATGCTGCGCACTGCCACAGTTCTCGCCAGTGACTTCAGCGCGTTGCCGCCCGGCCCGCCAGTCTGCGGCAGAGAACACGAAGACATGCAGCTCTACCCCCAGAGTTGATGCCCAGGAGGAAAGATTTCCGGCCTTCCGTTCGAGGCAACGCACCCCGCGTTCGGACAAGTCCGGCCGGTGACACAACCAGATATCCAGATCGCTCGCCACCGAGTGGCCCAATGTACCGGGACTGCCCATCAGAAACAGGGCTTCCAGATCCGGCTTTCGTCGTCCTTCGTCCTTCAGCGAAAAGGTCCGCGCCAGCCGCCTGGCAGCATTCAGCGTGGGTTCGGCAGGTCGGTAATGACTGAGTCCGTAGGGGCAATCGCTGTCGAGATAACCCGGAAGCGCTGGATGGTTCAGGTGAAACACCAGCGGCAGCACCTCCAGAACCGCCTGTTGCCGGTAGGTCAGGGCTGAGCGGGCGCGTTCCCATCGCTGCTGATTGACAGCCATGAACCGGTCCCGCAGCCGGCGCAGCGTTTTTCGGTCGATACCCTCGTCAAAATCCAGGGTAATGGGAAGGGTATGGGTGGTCACGTCGACTCCGCGGGAGAGGTTCTTTCCGATATCATAATCAGTATGATGGACGCATCGTGGCAAAACCGGCAAAAAAATAAAAGCGGGACTACTTTTTCACACTTCCTGTAACACCCCGCGGCAAAACTGGCTGAGGTTATTGTGTCGTGAAAGAATTCTTTATTCGTCGGGATCGCTCCGACGCACCCCCGGGTATCGGACGCCGTACCCTGATCCGCATTGACGATGAAGGCGTCATTGTCTTTGCCGACCACCATGCAGAGTCGGTTCTGGGTTATGACGCCAGCGAACTGGAAGGGCGACCAGTGCAGTGTATTCTTGCCGCACGCCAGGACGATCCCTTTGCCCCGGCCCATCGCCACCGCATCGAAAATGGCGAATCGATACTGATCACTTTCCGTCACAAAGAAGGTTTTTTCTTTACTGCCGGCCTCAGTCTGCGCATGGATATCCGCGATTCTGATCAGGCCGCCAGCGCCGTCATCAGCCAGCGTGATCATTCTTCTGTTGACCACCGCCTGATACGGCTGATGGAAACCTCGGCAAACCTGGGGCTCTGGGAACTGGACATCAACAGCAACGAAATGACCTGGACCGATGGCATGTATCGGCTGCTGGAGTTACGACCCGGCAGCGACATTACGCCGGAGCAGGCTCTGTTCTATTGCCAGTCCAGCCAGGGTCGCATCCGCGCAATGATCCGGCGCTGTATTCGCAGCGGCCAGCCCTTCTCGATGTCCCTGGACCTGCTGACCACCGGGCAAGAAGTACGTCAGGTGAAGCTGACCGGTCGCGCACTGAAAACCGGGGAAAGGATTCAACGCCTGGGAGGCACCCTCATTGACCAGACCCGGGAGCAGCATCAGCTCCTGGCCCGCAGGCAGGCTGAGCAGTTACTGGGGGCCACCATCAACGCCACCGGCGATCTGGTGGTGGCGGTGGACCGTTCACTGAACCTCCTGCACTTCAACCAGGCCTTCAGCCATCAGTTCGAACGATCCTTCGGCCAGAAGCCGGAATCCGGCAACAACCTCAATACCCTGCTGCAGGACTATCCCAACGAACGGCGGCTGATTGAGCGGCTATGGACCCGGGCTTTTGAGCGAGACAGCTTTGTGGTGGAAATGCCCATGGCCCAACAACACCAGGAACTCCCTCTCTACGAGATTCATTACCAGCGTCTGACCGACGATTCGGGGGAGGTAATGGGAGCGGTTCACGTTGCCCGTGATATCAGCGACCGACTGCAGAATTCCTCCAGTAGTGAATACCGTATCCGGCATGACCCCGTAACGGGGCTGATGAATCGCAAGGCGTTCCTGAGCCGCCTGCAGCGCAGCCTGGAACAGAAACCCGGGCGCGATGGTGGCGACAGCCTTTTGTATCTGGACCTGGACGGATTTGATCACTTCAACGAGGTTGCTGGCAGCGGCACCTGTGATCGCTACCTGCGCGAGCTGGCCGGCAATCTGGGAGTCAGGGTCCGGCAACGGGATGCACTGGCAAGACTGGCGGGCGACACCTTTGCACTGCTGATTGAGAACTGCCCCGAGGTCCGGGCCCGCAAGATTGCCGACAGTATTCTGGAGCTGATCAGCAGTTTTGTGTTCGACTGGCAGGGTAAACAGCTGCAGACAACGGCAAGTGGTGGCCTGCTATTCCTGGAATACGACGCGCCAATGGACCCAGAGCAACTACTCACCCAGGCTGCGGACCTTTGCCACACGGCGAAAACTTCCGGCCGAAATCGCATTCATGCCACCCGGGCCATGTCACTGTCGATGGACGAGGGCACAACCCACGGGGTGCTGGAACAACTCCAACGGGCGCTCGACAATGGCAATGTCGGGCTTGAGTACCAGCCGCTGCGGCCGGTTGCCAGCGCTACCTGGGGCGACCATATCGAGATTCTCACCCGTATACCCGGCGAAACGCCGGACAGCCCACCCCTGACGCCCGACACATTCCTGCCTGTTGCCGAACGGTTTGACCTGGCCAAACGCCTTGATCGCCAGGTAATCCTTCAGACCCTGGCCTGGCTGGAGCAACATCCGTTACTGGAACCAAGGCTCAAGTACTGTGGCTTCAATCTGTCCCTTGCCAGCGTGCTGGATGACACCTTTGCCGACTTTATGGAATCTGTCCTGAACGGCTCGTCTTTTTCGCCGGAGTGTTTCTGCCTGGAAATTCGCGAAGCCCACGCCACCCAGTATCCGGATGATGTAGCCGTGCTCTGCGATACCCTGCACCGCATTGGATGTCGGGTAGCACTGGATGGCGCCGGCGCCTCGGTGGAAAGCTACAGCCTGGCGGCGAAGCTGCCGGTCGACATCATCAAACTGGATCACAAGATCATGCAACACCTGAGCGATGACCCGGTGCAGCAGGTGATGGTGGAAGCACTGCACAAGATTGCTGCAGCATCTGGCAAAGTGACAGTAGCGACTTTCATCGAAAACGACGACATCTTGCGCAAGGTACGCACACTGGGCATCCATTACGGCCAGGGCTTCCGCCTTTACCGGCCCCGCCCCCTGGAGGAGCTGACGCCGGCAGAAGTCACCCTGACCACAGGAAAAATCGGCGGCTAGAGTGCTTTACGAGCACGGGTCACGGCAGCGCGGACCTGCCCGGGCGCCGTGCCCCCGAGGTGATTCCGTGCCTGCACCGAGCCCTCCAGAGTCAGTACATCGAACACGTCCTCAGCGATCACATCCGAGAAGCGAGCCAACTCTTCCGTCGTCATTTCTGACAGATCCCGCCCCTCGGCCACGCCAAATGCCACGGCCTTGCCCACAATCTCGTGGGCATCACGGAAGGCGACGCCCTTCTTGACCAGATAGTCCGCCAGATCGGTGGCGGTCGAGAAGCCTCGCTTGGCCGCCACCCGCATGTTGTCGGCCCGGGCTTCAATTGCCGGGATCATGTCGGCGTAGGCCTTCAGGCAACCCTTGACGGTATCCACGGTATCGAACAATGGCTCCTTGTCTTCCTGGTTGTCCTTGTTGTAGGCCAGCGGCTGGCTTTTCATTAGCGTCAGCAGGCTGATCAGGTGACCGTTCACCCGGCCGGTCTTGCCGCGCACCAGTTCGGGCACATCCGGGTTTTTCTTCTGGGGCATGATGGACGAGCCTGTGCAGAAGCGGTCCGGCAGGTCGATAAAATCAAACTGGGCGGAGGTCCAGAGCACCAGTTCCTCACTGAACCGGGACAGGTGGGTCATCAACAGGGCGGCGAAGCTGCAGAACTCGATGGCAAAGTCGCGATCGCTGACCGAATCCAGGGAGTTCTCGCTGGGACGGTCGAAGCCCAGCAGTTTTGCGGTGATGCTGCGATCTATCGGGTAGGTGGTACCGGCCAGTGCGGCGGCGCCAAGGGGCATCACATTCACCCGCTTACGGCAGTCCTGCAGCCGTTCGGCATCCCGTACCAGCATTTCGTACCACGCCAGCAGGTGATGGCCGAAAGTAACCGGCTGGGCAGTCTGCAAATGGGTAAATCCGGGCATGATGGTCTCTGCCTCACGCTCGGCCAGGTCCAGCAGTCCCGTTTGCAGGCGCTTGAGCTCTTCGGCAATCACATCGATTTCATCGCGCAGATACAGGCGGATATCCGTGGCCACCTGGTCGTTGCGGCTTCGTCCCGTGTGCAGCTTCTTGCCGGTGATGCCGATGCGATCGGTCAGCCGCGCCTCGATGTTCATGTGCACATCTTCCAGGCTGACCGACCATTCGAAAGTACCCGCCTCGATATCCGCTTTGACCTCTTTCAGGCCTTCAATGATGGTGTCACGCTCTTCGGTGGTCAGCACGCCCACTTCCGCCAGCATGGTGGCATGGGCAATGGAGCCGGTAATATCGTGGTGATAAAGGCGCTGGTCAAAGCCCACAGACGCGGTAAAACGCTCCACAAAGGCATCGGTGGGTTCGGTAAAACGACCGCCCCAGGGTTTCTCGGCGCTCTTGTTCTGATCCGTCATGGTCTATCTTTCCTGCTGACAGCCCGGCATCATTCTGCGGGAATGGGTGAATTGGACGTGGCGGGATTATAGCATTCTGCAGCCATCAGTTGCCCTTCCCTGCTTCAGGAAAACAGGATTCAGAAACAGCGGCCCAGGAACAGGTTCAATGCCAGCGAGACAGAACAGGGAATACCCGGTGCAGGTATCCGCAGTGAACACCACCGACTTTTATGTGCCGGACCTGTGCCGGGTAAGGGCCGTATTCATGCTGGTGGTCACCAGTGAGCTGCTGGTACTGGTGCTGTCCATCGTTCAGGCCGAGAATCACTGGATTGACTGGAATTACTTCGGGCTGCTGTCCCTTTTCGTACAATGGACTGTCCTGACCAGTGCTGCGCTGATCTGCCTGCTGCGGCGCTGGCTCTCAGGCCTGACCACCTTCCGCGCCACCGCCGTAATTGTCATCATCGTATTGCTGGATGTGCTGGCCTTCAGCCTCTTTGCCGACAGTGTGTTGCACCCACGACCCGGGGTGGAAGCCTGGCAGGGCGTGGCCAAGAAACTGTTACTGGCCCTGCTGATTACATTGATGGTGCTGCGCTACTTTTACCTGCAATTCCAGTGGCAGCAGCAGCGGGAATCGGAGATGCAGGCCAGGCTGACGGCCCTGCAGGCCAGGATTCATCCCCACTTCCTGTTCAACAGCATGAACACCATCGCCAGCCTGATTACCGTAAACCCCGAGCGGGCCGAAGACGCAGTGCTCGACCTTTCCGAACTGTTCCGCGCCAGCCTCCGAACCGGAGATCGCCTGATCCCGCTCTCTGCCGAGCTGGATCTGTGCCGGCGCTATCTGGCCATCGAGAAGCTTCGCCTGGAAGACCGCCTGACTCTCGACTGGCATATCGAGGACGGCCTCGACCAGCAGGCTATCCCGCCCCTGACCCTGCAGCCGCTGGTGGAGAATGCCATCTATCACGGCATACAGCCCCGCCCGACTGGTGGCACTGTGAAGATCGAAGGCTATCGGAAAGGCCCGTACGTCTATCTTATGGTACAGAACCCGCGCCCGGCTCCCGACCACGGTGGCCATGACGGTAACCGCATGGCACTGGCCAACATCCAGTCACGCCTGCACGCCCTTTTCGGCGAGCCGGCAGTGCTGAAACACAGCCACCAGAATGATATATATACCGTCACCCTTCGCCTGCCATGGCAGAAGGCGAGTGGCAACGGTAAACCTGATACAGGGAGCGAATAGTCGAGCATGGCCGATGCAAACAGCCGCAGCGTATTGATCGCCGATGATGAACCCCTGGCCCGGGAGCGCATCCACAGGCTGGTAGACGCACTGCCAGACTACGACGTCTGCGGCGAGGCTGGCGACGGCGAAGAGGTGCTGGCACAAATCGCCCGGCAGGCGCCTGACATCCTGCTGCTGGACATCCGCATGCCCGGCATGGATGGCATGGAAGCGGCCGAGCGAATTGCTGCCCTGGAAGCACCGCCGGCCATTATTTTCTGCACGGCCTACGACCACTACGCGCTCCAGGCGTTCGATGTGCATGCGGTGGCGTATCTGCTCAAGCCGGTGCGCCGCGAAGCCCTTGCAGAAGCATTGAAACGCGCTGGCCGGGTCAACCGGGTGCAGATGCAGGCATTGGCGGAGAGGGATTCAGGCACGGATGAACAACTGGCCATCCGCACTCATCGGGGCACCGAGTTGATCGATGTCCAGAGTATTCTGTACTGCGAGGCCGACCAGAAATACGTCACCATCCACCATGTCCGTGGCGAGACAGTGACCGATTACACCCTGAAGGAGCTGGAAAACTCCTATCCCCGGCATCTGCTCAGGATTCACCGCCATACCCTGGTGGGCGTACGTTTTATCCAGGCTCTGCTGAGAACCGGTGACGGGCAGAACGTCATCGATCTTACCGACCATCATGGCCGGCTGCCGGTAAGCCGGAGGCACACAGCCTCTGTAAGGCAGTGGTTGAAGGAACACCGCCCGGGGTAACCCCGCCAGCCGCACCGAGAAGGGCACAATTGGCTCCACAAATGTCGCCACAAAGGTTACCCTTGGCGTACCATTTTCCAGATCCGGCAACGAGTACCATGTCAAAACGAACCCTTCGCATTGCAACCCGCAGCAGCGCTCTGGCGCTGTGGCAGGCGGAATTCATCAAATCCGAACTGGAACGGCTCAACGACAACGTGGAAATTGAGCTGGTCAAGATCAAAACCCAGGGCGACAAGATCCTGGATGTGCCGCTGGCTAAAATCGGCGGCAAGGCGCTGTTCGTGAAGGAACTCGAAGAGGCCATGCTGGATGGTCGGGCAGACCTGGCCGTGCATTCCATGAAGGATGTGCCCATGGAGTTTCCGGAAGGGCTGGGGCTGGTAGCCATCTGTGAGCGGGAAGACCCCACCGATGCTTTCGTCAGCAATGACTTCGAGAATGTGGACGCGCTGCCCCATGGCTCTGTGGTTGGCACTGCCAGCCTGCGCCGTGAAGCCCAGTTGCGGGCCTACCGCCCGGACCTGGAAATCCGCACCCTGCGGGGTAACGTCAACACCCGTCTGTCGAAGCTGGACGCCGGCGACTACCACGCCATCGTGCTGGCCAGCTCCGGCCTCAAGCGCCTGGGCTTCCACGACCGCATCCGCTACTGCCTGCCGGACAACATCTCTCTGCCCGCCGTGGGCCAGGGTGCCCTCGGTATCGAGTGCCGGCTGGACGACGCCGAACTGATCGCCATGCTGGAACCACTGGACCATCGCGACAGTTCCGACCGGGTCAGGGCCGAGCGCGCACTGAACCGTCGCCTGCAGGGCGGCTGCCAGGTGCCTATTGCTGCTTACGCCCTGCTGGAAGACGATGACATGCTTTGGCTGCGGGGCCTGGTAGGCGCCGTGGATGGCACACAAGTGTTCCGGGTGGAAGGCCGGGCCCATCGCAGTGAAGGCGAGCGCCTGGGCCGCGAGCTCGCGGAAGACCTGCTCGCCCTCGGCGCGGACAAGGTGCTGGCTGAAATCTATGGCCACACCCCAACCTGATTCGCTGCCGCTTGAAGGCCGGCGGATCCTGATCTGCCGGCCACAACCGGAAGCCGACCGGCTTGCCGCCAGCTTTCGACAGGCGGGCGCCGACGCCCGGGCACTGCCGCTTATCATTCGGGAACCACTTCCTGAAGACCCCGCTACCCGCACGCTCATCCTGAACCTGGATGAATTTACCCATGTGATCGCCGTCAGCCCCTATGCCGCCAGCCTGCTGCTGGAGTGGCTGGACACCTGGTGGCCACAGATTCCTGCAGGCATTCACTGGTACGGTGTCGGAGCAGGAACCGCTGCGGTGCTTGCTGGCCATGGACTGAACACACACCAGCCGGAAACCGGCCATAGCAGCGAAGATTTGCTACAGTTGCCAGAACTGACAATGCTCGACCATGAAAAGGTTCTGGTGGCCCGGGGAGAGGAAGGCCGCGAGCTGATCCCGCAAACCCTGGAAAAACGGGGCGCACGGGTCACCACGTTGCCACTTTATCGCCGGTACTGTCCCGACTATGATAAAGCCACATTGAAAGCAAAGCTGAATGACTTTTGTCCCGAGGCCATCGTCACACTGTCGGGAGAAACATTGAACAATCTCATCGCACTAAGTGAAAATACCGGCCATAATCTTGAACATACTTTGCTGGTTGTCCCCGTCGAGCGGATTGCCGAACAAGCACGTCAGGCCGGCCTGCGGCGAACGTGTATACCAGGAAGCCTTGCCGATAGCACAATTGTGGCTGCAGTTGCCGAACAACTTGCCAGCCTGAACGGTGGCTCCGGAAACACCAAGTAAGGATGCCCGTGACAGAATCAAAAGCACAACTGCCCGCCCCGATTGAAAAGCAACAACAAACACGGCAACGGCTGTGGCCTCTCTGGATTGTCACACTGCTGACGCTTGCCCTGGCAATAGCTCTGGCGCTCTGGGGCTGGCAGCAGTGGCACAACAACCAGTCCCTGCAGCAATCCATCTCCAGCCTGGAAGAAGACACCGAACAACTGGACCGAATGTACGGCCAGACTGGCAGCGAACAGAGCCAGCGCCTGCAGGCCCTGGAAGACAAACTGTCTGAACAGCGTGAACTCATTGCCACCCAGCAGCGCCAGATTGACCACAATGCCCGTGAACTGCTGGAAGCCGGCAACCGTACCCGCACCGACTGGCTGCTGGCTGAGGCAGAGTACTTGCTGCGGGTCGCCAATCAGCGTCTGATGATTGAAAAAGATATCCGGGGTGCGCTGGCCGCACTGGAGTCCGGCGATGAAGTGCTGGCAGAATCCGACGATATCGGCGTTTACCCGGTGCGCCAGCAACTGGCAAAGGAAATTCTCGAGCTCAAGGGTATTGCAGACGTTGACCGTACCGGCCTCTACCTGAAGCTGGAAGCAGCTATCGACAGCATTCACCGGCTCACAGACAGTGCTCTCATCAACGACCGCGCTCCCGGTTTTGTCGCGGAAGCAAACGACGGCACCACTGAAAACCCGGATTCCCTTCAGGGCCTTGTGGCTGAAGGCTGGGGCAAAGTGAAACACACCCTGTCCCAGGTAGTGGTTGTCCGCAGGCTCGACGAGCCGGTCAAGCCGCTTTTATCACCGGAGCAAAGCGCCTATGCCCGTCTCAACCTTCAGCTGATGCTGGAGGAGGCTGAACTGGCGGTCCTTCGTGGCCATCAGGAGCTCTACTCCCGCTCCCTCACCAAGGCCAGCAACGCCATCAACAACTGGTACGATAGCACCAACGGCCGCATTATCGCCCTGTCGCAGAGCCTCGACGAACTGTCTGAAAAGAATGTGGACCCGGAACTGCCCGATATCAGCCGCTCTCTGGAACTACTCAAGACACGGCTGGCTGGACGGCTGGACAATGACAATGGAGACAACCCGGAGAACAGCAACGACGCTGAACAGGGAGATGACTCATGATCCGCATCCTGCTGGTCATCCTGATTGCCCTGTTACTGGGCACCGGGCTGTCTCTGGGGCTGCAGTATGACCTTGGGTACATCCGTATCAGCCTGGGCAACTATCTGATCGAAACCAATTTCTGGGTCGGGCTGGCGTTACTGGTGTTGCTGGTGGTGGCTACGGTGCTGGCCATCAACCTGTTCCGTCGCCTTCGCCACGGCACCGGCATGGTTGCTGGCTGGCTGGCACGCAGCAACGAACGCCGGGCCCGGCGGCGCACCACCCAGGGGCTTCTGGCCCTGGCCGAGGGCAACTGGCCCCGAGCGCGCAAATTGCTCACTTCTTCGGCGCAACACGCAGACACCCCATTGATCAACTACCTGGCCGCCGCCCAGGCGTCTTTCGAATCCGGCGACCACGACGCCGTCGATGAGCTACTGCGCAAGGCTTTCGAGAGCACGCCCGGATCGGACATGGCCGTGGGTATTACCCAGGCTCAACTGCAGCTGGCAGGCAACCGCCTGGAGCAGGCCCTGGCAACTCTGTTGCGACTGCGCAAGCAGGCTCCCCATCACCCATTCGTTCTCAAGTTGCTGAAAAACGCCTACGTGCGCCTGGAAGACTGGCGCGAGCTCTCCCGCCTGCTGCCGGAGATCCGCAAACGCAACCTGATGGACAGTGAAGAGCTGGGAAATCTGGAGCGCCTGGTGTGGCACAACCTGCTACAGCGTGCTGCTGAGGAATGCCGCCGCCATTCCGGTGAGCCTTCCGCCGCTCTGGAGCCACTGACAAAACTGTGGGATGAACTGCCCGGATTCCTGCGCCGTGACGAGCACACCATTCGCGAATATGCCCGGCTGCTTGCGGATCTGGGCGATGAAGCCCAGTCTGAAACGCTCTTGAGGAAAGTGCTTCGCAACCACTGGGGTGACGACCTGATCAACCTCTACGGCCGGGTAAAAGGCCTGAAACCGGATGAACAGCTGTTGATTGCCGAGCAGTGGCTGAAAGACAGACCCAACAACGCCGAACTGCTGCTGGCACTTGGCCGGCTGAGCCTGCGTAACGAGCTATGGGGCAAGGCACGGGAGTACTTCGAGACCAGCCTGAAATTGCGCCGCAGCCGTGAAACCATGGCTGAGCTTAGCCGACTGAATGCTCATATGGGCGAGGGTGAGCATAGTGTGAAGCTGTTGATGCAGGGGTTGGTGAAAGATAGCGGGTTGCCGGATTTGCCGATGCCGAAGGCCTGATAGCTGGGTGATTGCCCTGGTAGTCTGCCAGCTGGGTGGCTGGGCCCGGGTTGGGTACCTTTTCTTCTGGGAAAAGAACTCGCTTCGCTCAGACACCTTTTCCCTGCCAGAAAAGGTACCCCACCCAGGCCTGATCTGACGCTTGTGGTTTATCCGGTTGCTGGACGCCTGATTGTCGGATTACGCTTCGCTAATCCGACCTACGGGTGTTCCCGCTGACTCCAGCCAATGTAGGTCGGATTAGGCGAAGCCGTAATCCGACAATGTCTGACTCACCCCCTGGGCGCATACTCCAGCACATCGGAGAAGAACGCCGCCTTGGGCAGCCCCGCCTCCACCAATGCATCCATCAACGTATAAACCATCGTCGGCGATCCACTGGCGTGGACTTCCACATTGTTCCAGTCCATACCTGAAGCCAGCACAGTGCGGACAAGCTGGTCGTGATGACCGGCCCAGTCGTTGTCCTCGTCATCGCCCACCACCGGCAGGAAAATGAACGGGGGCCAATCCTCCTGCCACTGCTGGGCCAGGGAACGAAGATACATATCCTCGTGGCGACGAACGCCCCAGTAGAGCTTCACCGGCATGTCGTAGGACGTCTGCCGCAGATAATCCACCAGGCTCTTCATCTGGGCAAAGCCGGTGCCGGCTGCTACCAGCAATAGCGGCTTGTCCGGAGCTGACGCCAGGCACGCCCGGCCATGGGGCAGTTCAACGGTGACTTCTCCCCCCGAGGTAAGCGCATCAATCACCTTCTGGGCGGAGACCCATTCCGGCGTAGCCTGAATGTGCAGCTCGATCAGTTCTTCCGACGGGCTGCTGGCGATGGAAAAGTAGCAGGGGGCTGTATCGGGCAGATTCACCGACAGATACTGGCCGGCATGAAACGACAGTTCCCGGCGACGGGGCAGTTGCAGTTCCACGCGGTATACATCGTGGCTGATGGAACGGACGTCCACCACCTTTGCCTGGAACTTGCGGGGCTGGTTGTCTCCGGATGCCATAACGGCGTTTATCTCCAGTTGAAGGTCACTGTGGGCCAGGGTGCGACACATCATCAGGCGCCCGGTGACCGGAATAAGTTGTTGATTGCGGGCGTTCAGGGCTTCGCCACTGAGCAACCGGGCTTCACAGAGCTCGCAGACGCCGTTGCGGCAGGCGGCCGGAACTGCGATGCCTGCCCTGCCGGCTGCTTCAAGCAGCGTCTCATCAGCTGTGGCGCAATACATCAACGCCGACGGTGCGAGGCTGATACGAAAACGTTCGCCGGCCATATCACTCGGGGCGACCGGACGGAACTTCAATCCCCAGGCTGTCCCAAATATCATCGACACGTTTCTTGACGTCATCGGACATGGTAATGGGCGTGCCCCATTCACGGTCTGTTTCACCGGGCCACTTGCTGGTGGCATCCATGCCCATCTTCGACCCGAGCCCGGACACCGGAGAGGCGAAATCCAGGTAGTCAATCGGCGTATTCTCCACCAGCATTGTATCCCTGGCCGGATCCATACGGGTCGTCATGGCCCAGATCACGTCTTTCCAGTCCCGTGCATTCACGTCATCGTCAGTGACAATCACGAACTTGGTGTACATGAACTGCCGCAGGAATGACCATACACCCATCATTACCCTCTTGGCATGGCCGGGATACTGTTTCTTCATGGTCACCACTGCAAGACGGTAGGAGCAGCCTTCCGGTGGCAGGTAGAAGTCCACAATCTCGGGGAACTGCTTCTGCAGGATTGGGATAAACACTTCGTTCAGCGCCACACCCAGAATCGCCGGCTCGTCGGGCGGGCGACCGGTGTAGGTGCTGTGGTATATCGGATCTTTACGGTGGGTCATCCGCTCCACGGTAAACACCGGGAACTGATCCACCTCGTTGTAATACCCGGTATGATCCCCGAATGGCCCTTCCGGGGCCATGTCATCCGGGTAGATAAAGCCTTCCAGCACGATCTCGGCACTGGCCGGCACCTGCAGATCACTGAGACCACATTGCACCAGCTCCGTACGGGCACCCCGCAACAGTCCTGCAAAAGCGTACTCGGAGAGACTGTCAGGTACCGGTGTTACCGCACCAAGGATGGTCGCGGGGTCGGCACCCAGAGCCACAGCCACCGGGTATGGTTTGCCAGGATTGGCCTTCTGAAACTCCAGAAAGTCCAGCGCCCCGCCCCGATGACTGAGCCAGCGCATGATCAGCCGGTTGCGGCCAATCACCTGTTGACGATAGATGCCCAGGTTCTGGCGTTCCTTATGAGGACCACGGGTAATCACCAGCGGCCAGGTCACCAGCGGCCCGGCATCGCCCGGCCAGCAGTGTTGCACCGGTATCTGGCACAGGTCCACCTGATCCTTTTCAATCACCATATCCTGGCAAGGCGCAGAACGCAGCACCTTGGGGCTCATGCGCATCACCTGCCGGAACAATGGCAGTTTCTCGATGGCATCCCTGAAGCCCTTGGGAGGATCAGGTTCTTTCAGGAAGGCAAGTAGTTTGCCGATATCCCGCAACGCGGTCACATTGTCCTGGCCCATACCCATGGCCACGCGCGTTGGGGTTCCAAACAGGTTGGCCAGTACCGGCATGTCGTAACCCTTGGGGTTCTCGAACAACAACGCAGGGCCACCTGCCCGCAGGGTACGGTCGCAGATTTCGGTCATTTCCAGGTGGGGATCCACTTCCACTGAAATTCGCTTCAGTTCTCCCAGCTTTTCAAGCTGGCCTATGAAGTCTCTCAGGTCGTTGTATTTCATCGGCTGCTCCGGTTGATTCCGGCATTGTACGCGAATTCTTCGGTTTTGGTTCGGCCCGGGTTTTGGCTTGGGTGCAGGAACAGGATGGGGGATGCTTATCCCAGACACGCTGTGAATACGTCCATGTAAGCTCCCATTTGCCATCCATGGCAAATGAGGGTCTGGGATAAGCATCCCCCACCCTGTTCAGCGATCACGAGTTATACACAAGCACAGCGAAACTCAGAGCGAACAGTCGGGTTTCGCAGAATCTTAAGCAAAGTACGATGGTTCAATCAGTAAGTGGGGTGCGCGCAATGGACCGGACCGGTAACGCCGGGGGCCCTCTCCCGGGACCGTGCATTGCCATGGATGGCAATGCCGAGCCCCCAGGGATGGGTTCACGGCGTGTCCGGGGAGAGGGCCCCCGGCGTTACCAGCGCCCAAGCTCAGTGCGCAAAGAAGGCCAAACCCAGAATCAACGCCGCTTCATCGAGTCAAAGAACTCGGCGTTGGTTTTGGTTTCCTTGAGCTTGTCCAGGAGGAACTCGATGGCCGCGGTGTCGTCGTCCATGGAGTGCAACAGCTTGCGCAGAATCCAGATACGCTGGATATCCGCCTCACTCATCAGCAGGTCCTCGCGGCGGGTGCCGGAGCTGCGGATATTGATGGCCGGATAGGTGCGCTTCTCGGCAATCTTCCGATCCAGATGGATCTCCATATTACCGGTGCCCTTGAACTCCTCGTAAATCACCTCGTCCATCTTGGAACCGGTGTTTACCAGCGCCGTTGCCAGGATGGTCAGGCTGCCGCCCTCTTCCACGTTACGGGCTGCACCGAAGAAACGCTTCGGCTTTTCCAGAGCGTGGGCGTCGACACCACCGGTCAACACCTTGCCGGAGGACGGAATAACCGTGTTGTAGGCGCGAGCCAGGCGGGTGATGGAGTCCAGCAGGATAACCACATCCTTCTTGTGCTCGACCAGACGCTTGGCCTTCTCGATCACCATCTCTGCCACCTGAACGTGACGGGCCGGGGGCTCATCGAAGGTGGAGGCGATGACTTCGCCGCGCACGGTGCGCTGCATCTCGGTCACTTCCTCGGGCCGCTCGTCAATCAGCAGCACCATCACATGGCACTCGGGGTTGTTACGGGTGATGGACTGGGCAATGCTCTGCATCAGCAGCGTTTTACCGGCTTTGGGTGGCGACACAATCAGGCCGCGCTGGCCCTTGCCAATAGGCGCCACCAGATCCAGCACGCGAGAGGAGAGATCCTCGGTGCTGCCGTTACCCGCCTCAAGCATCAGTCGCTCGTCAGGGAACAGCGGTGTCAGGTTCTCGAACAGGATCTTGTTGCGGGCGTTATCCGGCTTGTCAAAGTTGATCTCGCTAACCTTCAACAGGGCAAAGTAACGCTCCCCGTCTTTCGGCGGACGGATCTTGCCGGCAACTGTATCGCCAGTGCGCAGGTTGAAGCGGCGGATCTGACTGGGAGAGACGTAGATATCGTCCGGGCCGGCCAGATAGGAAGCGTCAGCGGATCGCAGAAAGCCGAAACCGTCCTGCAGAATCTCCAGTACGCCATCGCCGTATATGTCTTCGCCGCTTTTCGCGTGCTTCTTCAGGATTGTGAAGATGACATCCTGCTTGCGCGAACGAGCCAGGTTATCGAGGCCCATCTCTTGCGCAATGTCGAGCAATTCGGGCATGGAATTCTGCTTGAGTTCAGTAAGATTCATAGGTTATTAGATTGTCAGGAATGGAAGTAAACGAACATTGGAATGACAGGGACGCCCCTGAACGGATTGATCGTGTACGCGTTGAACTTAGGTGCTGGCCAGATGGAGCAACCGGTATTGATGGAGTCCGGGAGTACTGAAGCCAGAGACAGGAAGAACAACCGTTCGCCGGGCAACAGCGATCATCAGTCACCTTGTACATCAATGTCAAGTGATGTTGAACACTTTTGAACCTATTTCCGGTTTTCAGGCCTCCTATACCCCACAAAATACGGCTTCATCTCCCTCTGATGGGTTACTCCTCTTCCATTCACAGCCATCGATGCGGATACTGACAGGATGACTTTACAGCCTTCGGAGTACACCCATGAGCATCGACACCACGAGTGAAATGAAGCCCCTGAACATTGCGCTGTTAACGGTATCTGACACCCGTGGCGTGGAGGAGGACTCATCGGGCCAGTTCCTGGAAGACAGCCTGACCGATGCCGGACACCGGCTCATTGCCCGACGCATTCTTCCTGATGACGTTTATCTGGTGCGGGCTCTGATGTCTGGCTGGATCGCCGATCCGGACATAAACGTGGTGATTATCACCGGCGGAACCGGCTTCCACGAGCGCGACAGCACACCGGAAGCCGTTACCCCCCTGCTGGACAAGACCATTGAAGGCTTTGGTGAGGAATTCCGCCGCTTGTCCGCCAGCGAGATTGGCACGTCCACCATCCAGTCCCGCGCGTTCGGGGGGATGGCCAATCACACCATCATCTTCTGCCTGCCCGGTTCCACCGGCGCCTGCCGCACCGGCTGGAATGGTATCCTGAGTTCACAACTGGACAGCCGCCACGGCCCCTGCAATTTCTCGGCACTGGCCCTGGGGAAGCCGGAAAAGCCTTTCAGTCGTATTAACGAGATCATTGGCGAGCGTTCGGAGCGATAATTCATGGCAAGTTCAGACCTGACACCCGTTGACGATGCCATCAACCATCTTGTCACTCAGGCGCGTCCGGTTACGGACACAGAAACGGTGGCCCTCAAAGACAGCCTGGACCGGGTGCTGGCAAAAGACTACAGCGTTCCGGCGGATGTACCACCCGCAGATAACAGTGCGGTAGATGGTTACGCAGTGCGCGCCGGCGACCTCTCTGAAGCCACTGTGTTGCCGGTGTCTGGTCGTGTGGCCGCTGGCGAAGCACCTGGCTCCCTGCAATCCGGCACCGCCGTGCGCATTTTCACCGGTTCGGAAATTCCGGCAGATGCGGACTCTGTGGTCATGCAGGAACGGGTCACGGTGACCAACGATGGCATTACCATCGATGTACCAGTCAGCGAGGGCCAGAATATTCGCCGCCGGGGGCAGGACCTGACCCGGGGCGAACTGGCACTGGCAAAAGGCACAAAGATACGGCCACAGGAAATGGGTCTGCTAGGCTCGATGGGTGTGGCCGAGATCAAGGTGTACACGAAACTGAAAGTGGCCATTCTCACCACCGGTGATGAACTGGTAGACCCGGGCCAGCCCCTGGCGCCGGGACAGATCTACAACTCCAATCGCTATACATTGCTGGGCCTGCTGGCGAAAGCCGGATGTGAAGTCGTGCTCTGCGAGACCCTGGCGGACACCCGTGACGGAACCCGCAGCACCTTCGAGCGTGCGGCCGCCGAGGCTGACCTCATCATCACCAGCGGCGGCGTATCGGTGGGTGAGGAAGATCATGTACGTGTGGTGCTGGAGGAGGCCGGCAGCCTGTCGCTGTGGCGCTTGGCCATGAAACCGGGCAAACCCCTGGCGTTCGGCAGCATTGGCGGCACCCCGGTGCTGGGCCTGCCCGGCAATCCGGCGTCAGTGCTGGTCACTTTCCTGGTGGCGGGTATGCCGCTGATACGCGCCTGCCAGGGCCGGACTGCCGCTTCACTCCATGGCGAACAGATGCCCGCTGGATTTTCGGTCGAGAAACCTTCGGTCCGCCGGGAGTATGTCCGTGCCCGCAAGGGTATCAGTGCTGATAGCCTGGTCGTCAATGCCTCGCCCAATCAGAGTTCGGGCGTGCTCAGCGCGGCCTGCTGGGCTGAAGGTCTGGCGGTGGTGCCGGAAAATACGACCGTTGGTATTGGTGATACGATTACCTACTATTCATTTGCGGAGCTGCTGGAATAACCATGGCTGGAGATAACAACATTACCGTGAAGTTTTTCGCCCGCCTGCGGGAGGAACTGGATACGGCCTCACTGACGGTCGAGGCCAGGCCCGGCCTGACGGCGGGCCAGCTATTGAGTGACCTTGCCGCCAGAGGGGGAAACTGGGCTCAGCTGGATGGCGCGCAGCCGGTGATGATTGCGGTCAATCAGCTGATGACCAAACCGGACAAGACATTGCACCCCGGCGATGAGGTGGCCTTTTTCCCGCCGGTAACAGGGGGCTGATGTGATTCGTATTGAACAGCAGGATTTTGATCCCGCGGAAGAATACCGGGCGCTCCGTGACAGTGGTTGCGGCACGGGTGCCATCGCGACGTTTACCGGCTTGGTCCGGGACAGTGGCGACATGGAGGGTGTGACGGGGCTGTTTCTGGAGCATTACCCGGGGATGACGGAGCAGGTTATCCAGGGGCTGGTCCGTGAGGCTTCGGAGCGCTGGGATGTGCGGGAGGCGCGGGTTATTCATCGGGTGGGGTATTTGCCGCTGGGTGAGCAGATTGTGTTTGTGGGGGTTTGCAGTGCCCACCGTGGCGATGCGTTTGCGGCCTGTGAGTTCATTATGGATGCTTTGAAGACGTCGGCGCCGTTCTGGAAGAAGGAGATCAGTGGCGACAGTGAGCACTGGGTTGAGCAGAAGGCTTCTGATCTGGATCGAGCCCAGAACTGGGAGTAGCCTCCCTACACTGAGTGGCCAGACGGCAAGCAATGGCACCCCTCTTCCGAAAAACGCTTTGAATACATCCTTGTACGCTTGGGCTCCGCCATCCATGGCTCCGCACATTTTCGGAAGAGGGGTGCCATTACTTGCCTGACATGGAGTTACTCTTAACGCCGTTCGGACTAAATCATGGCAATAAAAACCGCCCGTGAGCGTCAGCCCAGGGGCGGTTTTGACCGGTGGTAGCAATCAGAGATTGCTGTCCAGGAACGCGGCCAACTGGGATTTGGACAGGGCGCCGACTTTGGTGGCGTCCACGTTGCCGTTTTTGAACAGCATGAGTGTGGGGATACCGCGGATGTTGAACTTGGGCGGTGTCTGCTCGTTTTCGTCGATGTTCAGTTTGCAGACCTTTAGCTTGCCTTCGTACTCTTCGGCCATTTCTTCCAGTACAGGGGCAATCATCTTGCACGGGCCGCACCATTCTGCCCAGTAGTCTACCAGTACCGGTACGTCCGACTGCAGTACGTCCTGCTCAAAGGAGGCATCTGTAACGTTTACAATGTTTCCGCTCATTTCAGTTTCCCGATTCTTGGTCATGGTAAGCGATACTTTACGCGATTGATCAGGCGGATGTGAAGCGCTTCCTTTCGTCGGTGTGCTTCGGATTACACTGACCCGCGGCGCACCATTGCGTTACACGGCATATCGCTTATAGTAATCACAAGTCTGGCGGTTTCCGCCTGCCATCGCATTGTCGCTGGTTCTTAAAAAACCCGTTGCCGTGGCTTAACCCGCATGGTTTATCAAGCTCTCTTCCCTCTTTATCAGGGCCTGGCAGAAGGAATTCTATACACGTGACGGCCAACTCTTCCGCCACCCCGCCAGAGCTGCTCGCAGCGATTGATATGGGCTCAAACAGTTTCCACATGGTGGTTGCCCGCCTTGTCCATGGTGAAATCCGCACCCTTGAGAAGATGGGCGAGAAGGTCCAGCTTGGCGCCGGTCTGGACAGATACAACCGCCTTACCGAGGAGGCCCAGGAGCGTGCCATGGCGTGCCTCAGCCGGTTTGCCCAGAGGCTGCAGGGGATGCCGCCGGAAGCGGTTCAGGTAGTTGGCACCAATGCACTCCGGGTTGCGCGCAATACCCAGGAGTTTATGGCCCGGGCCGAGCAGGTGCTGGGGTACCCCGTGGAGATTATCGCTGGCCGGGAAGAGGCTCGTCTGATTTATCTGGGGGTGTCACACACCCTGTCAGATGACAGTGGCCGGCGACTGGTGATTGATATCGGCGGTGGCAGCACCGAGTTCATTATCGGTGAGCGCTTCGAGCCCCAGGACCTCGAAAGCCTGCACATGGGCTGCGTGTCATTCCGCAACCGTTACTTTCCGGATGGCAAGATCACTCGCAAGCAAATGGACAAAGCCATTACCCATGCTGAGCAGGAACTTCTCAATATTCGCCAGCATTTCCGCGCCAAGGGCTGGCAAAGCGCCGTGGGATCATCCGGTTCGATCAAGGCCATTGCCAGCGTGCTGGCCAGCCTCAAAATTACTGATGGCGTCATTACACTTGAAGCAATGACCGAGCTCAGAAAACGCCTGGTAGACATGGGCAAGGTGGAAAAGCTGGGTGATCTGGGGATACGCACCGATCGCCAGAGCATCTTCCCTGCCGGGTTTGCAATTCTGATGGGAGCCTTCCGGTCGCTGCAAATAACGGAAATGACCTTCGCCGATGGCGCACTGCGCGAAGGCCTGCTGTACGACATTGCTGGCCGGATCCAACATGAGGATGTGCGCGAAAGGACCATCCAGGCTCTGCAGGAGCGCTACCATGTGGACCAGGAACATGGCGCAGCTGTGGAAGAGACGGCGATCGCGGCCTGGCGCCAGGTGGCCGAGACCTGGGCTCTGAACACGCCGGCAGACGAGGAAGTGCTGCGCTGGGCCTGTCGGTTGCATGAAATCGGCCTGACCATTTCCCACAGCCAATACCACAAGCATGGTGCCTACCTGCTGCGTTACTCCGATCTGCCCGGTTTCAGCCAGCAATTCCAGCGAGACCTGGCAACACTGGTGCGCGGGCACCGCCGCAAATTCTCATCTGTTATTTTTGAAGGCCTGGACCCGGAAGACATTCCGCGCCTGCGCTATCTCTGCGTGCTGGTGCGCCTGGCGGTGCTGCTCCAACACCCACGAAATCACGAACAACCGCCGGAGCTGCGCCTGCAGCCGTCAACCAACGGCCTGACCGTGGAGTTTCCTTCCGGCTGGCTGAATGATCGGCCGCTCACCCTTGCCGACCTTGATAATGAACGGGACTATCTCTTCAAACAGGATTTCAGGCTGGAGATAAAGATCTAGGTTGCCAGTTCCGCTTCCAGCTCTTCCACGGTTTCGCTGATTTCAAGCCACTCTGCCTCCACCTCTGCCAGTCGGCTTTTGGCGGTGGCTTGCTGCCCCAGTAATTCTTTCAGCTTCTGCTTGCCCTGGTCCGCGTACAGGTCAGGGTCTGACAATTGCTGCTCCAGGGTCGCCAGCGTTGACTGAAGCTTATCCATTTCTTTCTCCAAAGCCGCCTGCTGCTTGCGATAGGGGCTGAGCCTCTGCCGGATAGCAGCTTCTGCCCGTTTACGGGCCTTGCGATCATCAGCATTTTCACCCACCGAAGCGCCGGCTGCCTGCGATTGACTGCTGGCTCCGGCAATACTGTCATTTTCACGCCTGGGCGCTTCGGTTTCGTCCTTGCGCCGGTCGGCCAGCCAGCGCTCATAATCTTCCAGGTCACCGTCGTATTCAGTCACACGGCCGTCATTCACCAGCCAAAAGTCATCCACGGTGTTACGCAATAGGTGGCGGTCGTGGGAGACCACCACGATCGCCCCATCAAAATTCTGCAGCGCCATGGTCAGAGCCTGGCGCATTTCCAGGTCCAGGTGGTTGGTAGGCTCGTCCAGCAAAAGCAGGTTGGGCTTTTGCCAGGCGATCACGGCTAGGGCCACCCGGGCCTTTTCGCCTCCGGAAAACGAGCGAATGGCGCTCAGGGCGCCGTCGCCGTGAAAGTCGAAGCCACCCAGGAAATTGCGGATGCTTTGCTCCGATGCCCTTGGAGCAAGCCGCTGCAGGTGCAGGAAGGGACTGGCATCAAGGTCAAGGGATTCCAGCTGGTGCTGGGCAAAATAGCCAATGGCCAGGTGTTCCCCCGTCGTGCGCTCGCCCCGAAGCAGGGTGCTTTCACCCCTCAGCGCATCCATCAGGGTGGACTTGCCGGCGCCGTTGGGACCAAGCAGACCAATGCGGCTGCCGGGGAGCAGGGAAAGGTTGATCCCGTCCAGAACAACTGTCCCGCCGTAGCCGGCCGCTCCGTTGCGGATAGACAGCAGGGGGTTGGACACCTTGTCGGCCACTGGAAACTCGAAACTGAATGGCGAATCCACATGAGCCGGGGCGATTTTTTCCATACGCTCCAGCGCCTTGACCCGGCTCTGGGCCTGACGGGCCTTGGTTGCCTTGGCTTTGAAACGGTCAATGAAACGCTGAATCTCGGCGATCTTGGCCTGCTGGCGCTCATAACCCGCCTGCTGTTGGGCGAGACGCTCACTGCGCTGGGTTTCGAATGCTGAGTAATTACCCGTATAGAGCTCCAGCTGCCGCCGGTCGAAATGTACAAGGTGTGTCGCCACACGATCCATGAAATCCCGATCGTGGGAAATGAATAACAGAGTGCCCTCGTAACGCCGAAGCCAGTTTTCCAGCCACAGGCAGGCGTCCAGATCCAGGTGGTTGGTGGGTTCATCCAGAAGCAGCAGATCCGACGGGCGCATCAACGCCTGAGCCAGGTTCAGGCGTATCCGCCAGCCACCGGAAAATGAGGACACCGGCCGGTCAGCGTCGGCATCCGAGAACCCGAGCCCCCGCAACAGGGATTCCGCACGACGCGGCGCAGACCAGGCCTCGTGGACGTCCAGCTCGCCATGAACACGCGCAACCGTATGATCATCTCCGCGCTCTTCTGCGGCCGCGAGTTCTGCCTCCATTCGGCGCAGATCGTGATCACCATCCAGCACGAAATCCCTGGCACTGCGGGATGAGGCAGCCACTTCCTGAGCCATATGGGCAATACGACAGCCACCGGGTAAAGAAACGCTACCCTGCTCCGGTGACAGCTGCCCCAGCAATAACTGGAACAAACTGGATTTTCCAGCGCCATTGGCCCCAACTATTGCTACCCGCTGGCCGGGCTGAACGGTCAGGTTGACGGCTTCTAGCAACCAGACGCCACCCCGTTGTAAACTGAGATCGGTTATCGTTAGCATGACGTAATGGTATCAGGGAAATTTAATTAGGGAACCGGCAGAGGCTCTATGTCGTGTAGCGGGAGCAAGATACCTGAGGATGCTGATCCGGAAAACCCATTATGGCATTTTGCCTGTCGGTTCTGGGAATCGCCCCGTGCGCAGCAAGCCTGCCTGGAACTGCAGAACCTTGGCTGGAATGTTACGCGGATTCTCTGCGCCGCCTGGCTGGCGTCCTGCGGGCGCAGGTTTTCCGGGCGCGAGAGCGACGCGGTAACAGGTTGGCGAAGACAGGTGACCGAACCACTAAGATCTGCGAGAAAATACATAACGAAAAACAACCCTGGCACTGCTAAGGTGAGGGAGTACATAGCGCGCAGCGAACTTGAAGCCGAGCGCATAGAACTGGCGCTGGCCTATCAGGCCCTGGTTTCAGACACATTTACAGGCTCAGGCGAAGAAACCACGGCCAGTCTGGCCCGGAATAACCTTCTCGCTGCAGCACCGGAGAACATAATGGATAACGGGACCGGCAGACTGCTGGATACACTTGCCAGAGAACTGTCGACACTGTCAAAGGGAGATAACAAGCCATGTTAATGAAATGGCTTATCCGGCTAGCGTTTCCCGCACTGGGCGTTCTTGTTGCGCTGATTGTCTTTGGCCTCAATGACCCGGTAAATACATCAACCAGGCCCGCTGAGACAGAAGCCAATGTGGACATCCCCTCCTTCGAGGGTCTGGTTCCGTCTCCCATACCCACTGAGGGACCGGATATCGTCTTCAAATGGCAAAGTAGCGACGGTAGTTGGCATTACGCAGACAAGCCACCGGCTCGTGGTCCATGGAACGCCCTTGCCATCGAGCGGGCAGAAAACGAAACCTTGCGGCCACAGGCCGCTGATCCGGAAACCGACTGGCAGTCCCCCTACCGGGCCCCGTTTGCATTGACTCCCGATACCGCCAATAACGGCAGCTAACGCTGCCGTTACTTCTCCCTTAACAGATGTTCAGTGGCATCCGGCAACAGAACCCGCTACCTTCTCTGCGTTTGTGATCATTCAACAGTAACGACTATTAAGGAACAGGCAATGAACAGAACCCTGATTGCGTTGGCGGTTGCCGGCATCATGGCCGGTTGCTCATCTCCCCAGGATGCAGCCCAGGAAGACCCCGCACTGGATTCTGCCGATGAGAAGGTGAGCTATGGCATGGGTCTGGTGATGGGCGAGCGGATGGGCAACGATCTGCCAGATCTGCAAATGGAACAGTTTCTGCAAGGCATACAACATGGCCACGCTGGCGATGAAGAGCAGACACGCATGAGCCGTGAAGAAATCCAGGAAGCCCTGATGGCCTACCAGACGCAACTCCAGGAGCAGGAATCGGCACAGACGGAAGATCTCGCGAGCAAGAACAGCGAGGCGGGTGAAGAATTCCTCGCCGAGAATGCAGACCGCGACGGTGTTGAAACCACCGATTCAGGATTGCAGTACGAAATCCTTGAAGAGGGTGACGGAGACAAGCCCACTGCGGAAGATCGCGTCCGGGTTCACTACACAGGCGAGTTGATTTCAGGTGAGGTATTCGACAGTTCACGGGAGCGCGGCGAGCCGGTCACTTTCGGCCTGAACCAGGTTATTCCGGGCTGGACCGAAGGCTTACAACTGATGGCTGAAGGCAGCAGGGCCAGGCTGTATATTCCCGCTGAACTGGCTTATGGCTCGGGCGGAAATCAGGGGATCGGCCCCAACGAGACGCTGGTATTCGACGTGGAACTGCTGGAAATCAATCCGGAATAATTGCACCGTGTCAGGCTCCTCCCCCACATCACCAGTTGATGGCGGGAGGAGATACCGGTTTACGCTGACGACATGACTTTGTCTGCGTGGGCGTTATGAAGATGCTCAATCAGGTAATCTTCCATTTCAAAGCGACTTTCCAGATTCTCGCCCAGTTCCGAAAGCTGCAGGAACAACTCGCGAACTTCGCTTTCGGTCAGTGACTGACCATTCAGACGGTCATTGAAATTCAGCGCCAGTTCCGTGGTCTGTTCGATCTTCGGATACAGCCTTGCTGCCAGTTCCAGGCCGCCGTCGTTAAACTCCCGGGCTTCCTGAACCAGCTGCTCGTATATCTCGAAATGCCCGGCCGACACGTAATCGACCAATACTTCGCAGAGCCTGACGAACTTTTCACGCAATGCTTTGGTTTGCGAGTAGTCCGTGGTGCCGGACAAATCGCAATAGTGCACCAGCAACTCCTGCCTTTCTTTCAGCCAACGGTCAATCAGTTCGCTGACACCACCCCAACGCTCCCTGGCATTACGGCAATTATCCAACATGACGCCTATCTCCGGTTACCGGGTTTTGATTTGGTTCTTCTTGTTGTGTCGAATATCAAGTTACCCCATGCCGACGGTCCGTCGCAACCGTTTCAGCCCTGTATCCAGTCAGACTTTTTGCGCCGCCCGAACAACATAACAAGTCCGGTGATTACCAGCAGGGTGAAAAAAACCGCGGTCCATCCGGGGATACTGAGCCCGAGAAAACGCCAGGTCACCTCGGCACAATCACCCGTGCCCTTGAGGGCGGTAGTCAGCACTTCCATCCAGGGCAGCACGTCCAGCATGTAGTCCACCGACGGGCCACACGCCGGAACCTGGTCTGCAGGCAGGCTCTGCAACCAGAGCTGACGACCGGCCACGCCAAGGCCAGCCCCGGCACTCACCACCAGAAGTAAACCGTAGATCCTGATCCCGAACCCCTGGGGGCCGTGCAGTGCCGCCAGCAGACTGACCAGGCCCGCGGCCATATAGCCGAAGCGTTGCAACCAGCATAGCGGGCAGGGCTCCAGCCCCATGAAATGCTCCATGTAGAAAGCCACACCCAGAAGGCCGGCGCAAAGCAGAAATATCAGAATAAAAACGGCTCTGGAGTTCAAATGCGTACCTCTGATCAACATTCATGTCAGACAGCTGGCTCTGCCACAGTGGCAGAACCACCAGATGCTGCAACCCAGCATTGACCCTGCTATTCTCACAGCATCAACGGTGCCTGCGGGCGCTCAGCCACTTAACCTTAAACCAATACGAACTTCAAGCCTATGACACTTAAGCCAAAGCCCTTTATGCTGGCACTGCTGATGGCCCTGCCCCTCGCTTCCGTGACCTTTGCCCAGGAGCCCGAAGAGGCAGAACAGGAGCAGGAGCAGCAGGAGGAGCCGGGCATAACCGACTACATCGAAATGGATCCGCCTTTCGTGACTCATGTGGGCGAACCGGACACCAAGCTGACCTACCTTAAAGCGTCTGTCACCATACGGGCGTCGAGGGAAACCACTCGCCCTGCGGTGGAAGCCCACATGCCGAGGCTGCGCCACGAGCTGGTTATGCTGTTCGGAGAGCAGACGGATACCGATCAACTGTCCGGAAACGAAGGGCAGCAGGCACTGCGTGAAGAAGCCACAAGCAGGATTAATGCGGTACTGGAGGAGCAGCAAACCGGCGAAAGCATCACCGGCGTGCTATTTACCGAGTTTGTGGTGCAGAAGTAGCAGCCGGGAAAGACAGCCTGGATCAGGCGATACGGGAAAACAGGTCGTCAGCAGGCCTGGCCTCTCTGGCAACCTGCTCGGCGTCTTCCCAGCCAGCCTCCCAGGCAGCGATCACCACGTCACCCCGATATGGGCAACGGCTGCGTTCCATTCCCATGGAAGCAGCCATGTAGCCCTGGCGATAGGCCTTGTTCAGGGATTCCACATCCCATCCCAGCTTGATGTCTCTGGCCATGTCGGTTCTCCGTTTACCTGTTCAGCCACCATCAAAGGGTGCCTTTGTGTTTACAGAAATTAACAGCGCCAGCAGAGCCTGACAAACTAATGTTACATTTCTGTGCGACAGGTCCGGAGAGAGTGTGAAACCGGGCCGGAACCGGAGTTTTCACCTCAGGAACGCAGGTACTGCTCCAGGTATTCAGCAAATGGCTGGTTATCACTTTCCTCCATAGCAGCCTGCTCCGAGAGGGAGTCACTGCTCATTTTCTCGAACGCCGCCATCACCTCTTCCGGCAGACCGTCATCCCGAAGAGTCTGCTGGTGTCGGCGGGACATCTCCAGCCCCCACTCGCGGTACCCCATACCTGAATTTTCCATGGCTTCCAGCACCTTTGCCGAGGGCAGCTGAAGAGGCTCCGCCAACTTGGCCCGCTGGTCCGCCAGGGCGCGGCGATAGGTATGGTCACCATTCCAGCCGTCCAGCTGTTCCGCCAGTGGCTCCAGGCGGTCCAGCAAGCCCCTGGCGGCATTGCCCACGGCGACGGGCTCACCCGCGCGGCACAGGGTCAGCCCGGGGTCCCTGCCCTTTGCCACAACATCCTGGTAGTTATCATCCAGGCGCTCACACTCATCGTCATCGATGCGGGGGCTGTCAGACAGCAGGCAGTCCAGCAGAAACAGATCCAGGAAATCAATCTGGCTTTCGTTGACCCCGACCGGAGAAAACGGGTCCAGATCCAGACAGCGCACCTCAATGTATTCCACGCCACGGGATTCCAGCGCCTGAATCGGCTTTTCTTCACGCTCGGTGGTCCGCTTGGGACGCACGGCGCTGTAGTACTCGTTCTCAATCTGCAGGACGCTGGTATTAATCTGGATAAACTCTCCATCACGCCGGACACCCATCTCCTCGTAGGGCGGCCACGGGGTATGGATCGCCCGGAACAGAGTGTCCGTGTAGGTCTTGAGTTCGTTAAAACAGATATTGAGAGAGGCCTGGGCATTGTTGTGATACCCCAGGTCTCCCATTCGCAGGGAGGTGGCATCCGGGCCATACCAGGTGTCATCGCTGAATCTGGCCAGATCATGGCGCACACCCGCCACAAAGCTGGCATCAAGCGCCGGGGAGGCCCCGAACAGCAGCATCAGCAGCCAGCTGCGGCGGCGGAAGTTGCGAATCAGCCAGAAGTACTCATCTGATTTGAAGTCCTGGAGACTTTGCTGGTTGCCAATTGCCTGCTGCCACAGGTTCCAGAAACTGTCCGGCAGTGACAGGTTGTAATGGGCGCCGGCAATGCTTTGCATCATGCGGCCATAGCGTACCGCCAGCCCCTGACGGTATACATGCTTGAGGCGCCCTATATTGGCTGTTCCGTATTCGGCAATGGGGATGCTTTCGTCGCCGTCGAGCTCACAGGGCATGCTGGCTGCCCAGAACACTTCATCACCCAGTTTATGCTGGACGAAGCGGTGAATATCACGAAGTGAGTCAAGCATGCCCCGGGTGGTATCAAACACCGGCGTAATCAGCTCCAGCAGAGCTTCAGAGTAGTCCGTGGTGATCCGCGGGTGGGTCAGTGCGGAACCCAGGGCGCGGGGGTGCGGTGTCTGGGCAATAAAGCCGTTACGATCGACCCGCAGGCCCTCTTTCTCCACGCCCTTTCTGAACCCTGTCCACTGGCTGGCAGTGAACTGCTGAAAAAGCTGATGGCGGGATTCACCCATGAATGACTCCTGCTAGGTTGACTGCCAGGATGACCGGCAGCCAGTAGTATAGTGTTTAACGGCTCGGCTTAGCGGCCGTCTTTTCGGGCTGATGCCAGAGCCTGTGCCAGAGCCCCTGCCATGGCGCCCTTTTGCGGACTTTCTGTGCCCTTTTGGCGATCATTCCTGGCCGAGGGCTTGCGACCACCGCCCTCGCGGTTGCTGCCAGCCCCTGAACGATTGTCGGGCTTTTCACCCGGCTGGTCATCCATACGCATCGAAAGCGCGATCCGCTTTCTCGGGATATCCACATCCATTACCTTGACCTTGACGATATCGCCGGCCTTGACCACTTCCCTGGGGTCTTTGATGAAGGTATTGGACAGCGCGGAAATGTGCACCAGACCGTCCTGGTGAACGCCAATATCCACGAACGCCCCAAAATTGGTAACGTTGGTGACCGAACCTTCCAGCACCATTCCCGGCTTCAGGTCACTGAGGGTTTCCACCCCTTCTTCAAAACTGGCAAAACGGAACTCCGGGCGCGGATCACGGCCCGGCTTTTCCAGTTCCGCAATAATATCCTTTATGGTCGGCAGACCAAACTGGTCGGTCACGAAGTCCTGCGGGTCAAGAGAACGCAGGAACGCCGCGTCACCAATGATGCCCTCGACCTTGCGGTTATTCTTGCGGGCAATGGCCTCAACCACACCATAGGCTTCCGGGTGAACGGAGGAACGGTCCAGCGGGTTGTCGCCGCTGGCAATCCGGAGGAACCCCGCAGCCTGCTCGAAAGTGCGGTCGCCCAAGCGTGACACTTTAAGCAACTGCTTGCGATCACGGAATACGCCATTGTGATTACGGAATTCGACAATGTTCTCGGCAATGCTCTGGCTGAGACCGGAAACTCTTGCAAGCAGCGGAATGGAGGCGGTGTTCAGGTCAACACCTACACCGTTAACACAGTCTTCCACCACCGCATTCAGGCTGCGGGCCAGCTGAACCTGTGAGACGTCGTGCTGATACTGGCCCACGCCGATGGACTTGGGCTCGATCTTCACCATTTCCGCCAGCGGATCCTGCAGGCGGCGTGCAATGGACACCGCGCCGCGGATGGTCACATCCAGGTCCGGCAGCTCGCGGGAGGCGAACTCGGACGCGGAATAAATCGATGCACCGGACTCGCTGACCACAATCCGCGCCAGTTTCAATTCCGGATAACGCTTGCACAGGTCCGCCACCAGTTTTTCCGTCTCCCGGGAAGCGGTGCCATTGCCAATGGCAATCAGTTCGATGCTGTATTTTCGACACCAGTCAGCCAATTGCTCAATGGACTGGTCCCATTGATTGCGAGGCGCATGGGGGAATATCCCGCCATGACCCACCACCTGGCCGGTGCCGTCGATGATGGCCACTTTCACACCGGTACGCAGTCCGGGGTCCAGGCCTAATGTCGGGCGCGGGCCCGCCGGAGCCAACAGCAGCAGGTCCTTCAGGTTCGCGGCAAACACGTTGATGGCTTCGGTTTCCGCCGCTTCCCGCACCTGGGCCATCAGGTCGGTTTCAATCTGGGAGGACAGCTTTACCCGCCAGGTCCAGCGCACCACTTCCGACAGCCAGCGGTCGGCAGCGCGGCCATTGTCGCGAATTCTCCAGCGGGCGGCGACGCGCTGTTCCGCGGGGTGTGGCTGGCGGCGGTCGTCTTCGACATCGCCCACCACAATGGAATAAGTCAGGATGCCCTCGTTGCGACCGCGAAGGATCGCCAGGGCGCGGTGGGAAGGTACTTTTTTCAGCGGCTCGACATGGTCGAAATAGTCGCGAAACTTGGCACCTTCGTTCTCCTTGCCGGCCACTACGGTGACCTTGAGCTGGCCCTGCTGCCAGATGAAATTACGCAGCTCGCCCAGCAGTTCGGCATCCTCGGCAAACCGCTCCATGAGGATGTAACGGGCGCCGTCCAGGGCCGCCTTGGTGTCGGTAATACCGGCTTCTTCGTTCAGATAGCCTTGTGCTGTTGTTTCCGGCTCCAGCGTCGGGTCGTCATACAGCGCATCGGCCAGGGGCTCCAGCCCTGCCTCACGAGCAATCTGGGCCTTGGTGCGGCGCTTGGGCTTGTAGGGCAGATAGAGATCTTCCAGGCGGTTCTTGGTGGCCGCTGCATCAATACTGGCCCGCAACTCATCAGTCAGCTTGCCCTGTTCCTCGATACTGTTGAGGATGGTGGAACGGCGGTCTTCCAGTTCCCGCAGATAACGCAGGCGATCTTCCAGCGTTCGTAACTGACTGTCGTCCAGCGAACCGGTGACTTCCTTACGGTAGCGGGCAATAAAGGGGACGGTGGCGCCACCGTCGAGCATTTCCACGGTGGCATTAACCTGCTGCTCACGAACACCCAGTTCGTCAGCGATGCGCCTGATGATACTGTTCATGCAACCTCATCTGATGCTTACGAGTCAAAGCGCAAAGGTACAGCGGCTTATTGCTGCAGGCAAGCAGAGCGGCTACGGTTGTCCAGGAATTGAACAAGATCGCTCCAGGGCATGGGGCGGGCGTAGTAATAACCCTGGATTTCGTCACAGTGGTGCAGGCGCAGAAATTCCAGTTGCCCTTCGGTTTCCACACCCTCCGCCACCACGCTTATCTGCAGGCTATGAGCCAGACTGATGATGGCACGGATTATGTGTTCGGCATCCGCTGAATGACCGAGTTCCTGGACAAAGGACTTGTCGATCTTGACGAGGGAAATCGGCAGGTGCTGCAGGTTGCTGAGGGAAGAGAAGCCGGTGCCGAAGTCGTCCAGAGCGAAACTGATACCCAGCTGGTTGAGCTCCCGCAAACATCGCTGGGCGTATTCCGGGTCGTGCATCATGGCGCTCTCGGTGAGTTCCAGCTCGAGCAGGCTGGTATCCACATTGGCATTGAAGATAATACGAAAGATGGTTTCGGTCATCTTGCGATCGTGGAACTGACGGAACGAGAGGTTCACTGCAAACACCAGCCCGGGATGCCCCAGTTCCGCGGATTCCTGCAGGCGTTTACAGGCCTGTTCGATCACCCAGTAACCGATAGGGACGATGAGGCCACTTCGCTCGGCTACAGGAATAAATTCATCCGGCCCCACCAGCCCACGCTCCGGATGGTTCCACCGTAGCAGACATTCCACCCCGCGAACCTCTTCGGTGGCCAGGTCAATTCTGGGCTGGTAGTACACTTCCAGTTCGTTGCCCCGCAGGGCATTACGAAGGTCGGCTTCAAGCCGTAACTGGTAGCCGGCGGTAATATGCAACTGGCGATCATAGAAGCGGTAGCTGGTGCCCGGGTCACGCTTGGCCTCAAACATCGCCCGATTGGCGCGCCGCAGGAGATTCTCCGGGCTGTCACCGGCTTCGGGATAGGTGGCAACGCCAAGGCTGGCGCTGACTACCACGTTCTTGCTATCGATGCTGACCGGCTCCCCGAGAGCATTCACAATCTTGCGGATAATCTGGGTGATATCCAGCGAGTCTTCCACCTTCTCGACAATGATGGCGAACTCATCGCCACCAATGCGCATCAACGAATCGATCCGCCGCAGGTTCTGGCGCAGACGTTCGGCCAGTTTAAGCATGATCTGATCGCTTTTCTGGTACCCGAAGGATTCATTGAAACTGCGAAAGTCATCCAGATTGATGTGCAGTAACGCCAGCCGCTGGCTGGCTCGCTCAGCTCTCAGCAGTGCCTGTTGCAGGCGATCGAAAAACAGGTCTCGGTTGATAAACCCGCTGGCTACCTCCCGGCCCAGTTGGCCATGAGTCGATTCGGACAGTTGTTGCCGGTACCAGAGACACCGCACTGCCCTGCGCAGGCTCAATTCATCCAGCGACTGACGGCACAGGTAATCCGCCACTCCATTGGCAAACAAAGCCGGTGCACGCTCTGCAGTCGGCTCCGCACTCAGTGCCAGCACTGGTTTGTCGTTGCTGGACACCGAAAGGTATTGCAGGAATGCATCTTCGCAACCACCATGAAACACGCAGTCCCAGAGGATGACATCAAAATGGGTATTGCGGATCAGGTCATCGCAGTCAATCAGGTCCGGACACCAGGTCAGATCCGGTTCCATTTCCCGGTCGCCTGCCAGCAACGCACCCAACCACAGAAAATCCGGGTACTCGGGCGTCAGCACCAACAGGCGCACACGGCCGGAATTGAACGATTTTACTGCCAGTGTCATCAACAAGCGTCCCGATGCTGGTGAGCAAACATCTCCGTTCCCTCAAGAATAGCTGATAGATGCTCAAGGTACAGCAAGTCCTGCTGGTGTAGAATAACCGCGTCCCGACTTCATCCATTAAATCCCGATTTGGCGCTCATATTGTGAACATGCTCAACCCCCGACAGAGTGAAGCCGTTCGGTATGCCGATGGCCCCATGCTGGTACTGGCCGGTGCCGGAAGTGGTAAAACCAGCGTAATCACCCGCAAGGTGGCCTATCTGATCGAGCACCTGGGCATTCCCGGGCGACACATTGCTGCGGTCACGTTTACCAACAAGGCCGCCCGGGAAATGAAAGAACGTGTCGGGCGCCTGGTGGACCGCAAGCTGACCCGGGGCCTGATTGTCTCTACCTTCCATAACCTCGGGCTCAACATGATCCGGGAGGAGCATGAGCATCTGGGCTATCACCCCGGATTCTCCATATTCGATGCGGAAGACGCCAAGGCCCTGCTGCAGGACCTGATGATGCGCGAGGCCAGCGCGGATGCCGGTGACGAGCTGTCCGACGTGCAGATGACCATCTCGTCCTGGAAGAACACCATGCGCAGTCCCCAGGATGCCTGGAGCCGGGCCGCGGATGAGCGGGAGCAACGCATTGCCATTATCTACCGGTATTACAACGAATACCTCAAGGCCTACAACGCGGTGGATTTTGACGACCTGATCCTGTTGCCGGTGCAACTGTTCCGCGACAATCCGGAGGTGTTGCAGAAATGGCGCCGCAAGATCCGCTACATGCTGGTGGATGAATACCAGGATACCAACCTGTGCCAGTACGAACTGGTCAAGCTGCTGGTGGCAGAGCGTGCGGCCTTCACCGTGGTGGGCGATGACGACCAGTCCATCTACGCCTGGCGGGGCGCCCGGCCGGAGAACCTGGCGCAGCTCAAGGAGGATTTCCCAAGCCTGAAGATCGTCAAACTGGAGCAGAATTATCGCTCCACCGCGCGCATCCTTCGTTGCGCCAACACGGTGATCGCCAATAATCCCCACGTATTCGAGAAAGCCCTGTGGAGTGACCACACCATCGGGGACGAATTACGCATCGTCCGTTGCCGCAACGAAGACGCAGAAGCCGAGCGCGTCGCCACCGAAATCCTCGACCAGAAACTGAAGAAAGGCCAGTCCTTCCGGGATTTCGCCGTGCTTTACCGGGGCAATCACCAGGCGCGGCTGCTGGAAATGAAGCTACAGGCCTACCAGATTCCCTACCGCATCTCCGGCGGCCAGTCGTTTTTTGCCAAGAATGAGATCAAGGACGCCATGTCCTACCTGCGCCTGCTGGTGAACCCGGATGATAATGCCGCCTTTCTGCGCGTGGTGAACGTACCACGCCGGGAAATAGGCCCCCGCACCCTGGAGCAGCTCAGCCATTACGCCCGCTCACGCGATGTCAGCCTGTTCCGCGCCCTGGGTGACATGGGGGCTGAAACCCATGTTACGGAAAAGGGGCTGGACCGCCTCCGCCGGTTTGCCCACTGGGTAGATAACACCTGCGAGCGCCTGCGCGGCGAAGACCCGATTCCGGTGATCAAGCAACTGTTTACTGACATCGAATACGAGGAATGGCTGCACCTTCACTCCGGCTCGCCGAAACAGGCGGAACGGCGTATGGAGAATATCTGGTACCTGGTGGAGTCCATCCAGCGCATGCTGGACGATGGCAAGGGCACGGCCGACGAAACGGGCATCGAGGATGCCATCAGCCGCCTGATTTTGCGGGACATGATGGAGCAGCAGGAAGAGGAAGATGACAGTGACAAGGTCCAATTACTGACGCTACACGCCTCCAAGGGCCTGGAGTTTCCCCACGTGTTCATCATGGGTCTGGAAGAGGAAATCCTGCCTCACCGCTCCAGCATCGAGGAAGGCAATATCGAGGAAGAGCGCCGGTTGATGTACGTGGGTATTACCCGGGCACGGGAAACACTGACCCTGACCTTCGCCGCCCAGCGCAAGCAATACGGTGAAAAGCTGGAAACCATTCCAAGCCGGTTCCTTGATGAACTGCCAGAAGGCGATCTGCGCTGGGAAGGTACTGGTGATCTGGATGTGGAGGCGAACCAGAAAAAAGGCAAAGCCACTCTAAGTGCTCTGCTTGGCGACCTCGGCACCTGATTGCGGGCGATCCCAATTACAAAAAAACCCCGCAGTGCGAGGTTTTTTTGGAGCAAGGGGAAGGGGGCAGATCCTTATTCCACTTCGTCAACCATGTATTCAACCGCCACTTCAATTTCCTCGTCGGAGCAGTTGGAGCAGCCGCCTTTGGCCGGCATGCCCTTGAAACCGTTGATGGCATGATCAACCAGCGTTTCCATACCCTTATCGACGCGATCAGCCCAGGCATCGCCATCCCCAAACTTGGGGGCGCCTGCTGCACCGGAGTTATGGCAGGCAGCACAGGCGGCATCATAGACTTCATTGCCGGCACGAGGCTCATCTGAGCTGGCCGATTCAGAAGACGCTGCTTCCTGGCCGCAATCTTCTCCCTCAACACAAACTTCGCCAACCGGAGCAATACGGGCGCGGATTTCATCTTCAACATTGGCCATTACGGCACCTGTGGTCAGGCCGAAGCCAAGTAGTACGGCAGCCAGGACTCTCTTCATCTTCACAATGCACCTCGCAATTGGGCGTTATAATAATCAGTGGTCGCATTATAGCGATTGCGGCGGGGCAAAAAAACCAAACTGCAAAATGAACGTAACGTTTCAGTCGGATTCGTTGCCATTTCGTAAGTCAGAAGGCCCTGCCCGTTTATTCCGGGTACCATACACAAAACAGACTCCGAAGGTCAGAAATTATGTCTGATGCGAATCAATCGCACCTCAATCCCTGGCGTAAACCCTTGCTGATCACTGAGTTCTCGGCACTGGCCATTCTGCTGGTGTCCATGGCATGGTTTTCCGGACGCACCGAGGATGGCGCCGAACTCAGCCCGGCCTGGCTGCTGATCCCCGCGGTTGCCAGCCTGGCGGTCTTTATCAGTTTTATCGGTCTGATGTATCTGCGCTGGGTAGTGGCTGCAGCTGCGGGGCGCAGAACACGTCACAAGATTGTTTTTTCACTGCTGGTGATGACCCTGCTCGGTGTCTGGGCTTTCGGTATCGCCAACACCTGGATCAGCCTCTCCAACGCATAAGGACAGCGCAATGCAAGGCACCTTTCATTCTCGATCCCTGCGGGCCACCAGTCTCATTCTATACGTCTGCGCGGCACCGATGGTCTCTGCCTCAGAGCACCAGACTCCGACAGAAGCAAACTTTGACGAGGTGTCACCGGAAGAATGCGCCCTGATTGAAGATGGTGTCCAGCGCCTGGCTTGCTACGACGCCATCAATGACCCCGCCGAAGCGCGAGACAAGGCGCCGGAAGGTAAACTCGATGCCATTTCCGATTCCGTCGAGGCGCTGGAGTATGAAGAGCTGGCCGATGCCGAAGAGGACGATGCCGCAGCAGAGGCGCTGGAAGAAGGAGATGAGGACGATACCGGTGTGATGTCAGCCATGCTGAATCGCTACGTGGCAGCGGAAAAGGCCATTTTCTCCTTCTCAGGCAGTTTTGTCGGCCACCGGCCAATGTATATTCTGCCTTTTAGCTATATGAAAAATGCCAACCGGACGCCCTCCAGCCCAAGGCTCGGCTCTACCGGTTACGATTACGGTATCGACAACCAGGAAGCCAAGTACCAGATCAGTTTCAAGGTACCACTGTTCACCGGCTGGCTGGACGGGCGCACGACATTCTGGTTCGGTTACACCCAGAAATCGTTCTGGCAGGTTTATAACACGGATGATTCCGCGCCTTTCCGGGAGACCAATTACGAGCCGGAATTCTTTCTGCGATACGCTGCAAACTACGATATCGGCCCGGGCACCCTCAATGGCATCACACTGGGCTTCAATCATGAGTCCAACGGGCAGTCCGAACCCCGCTCCCGCAGCTGGAACCGGATCATGGCGTCGGCAGCCTATAGTTATGACCGCTGGCTGTTCATGGTGCAACCCTGGTACCGGTTGCCGGAAAGCGACAGCGAGGATGATAACGTAGATATCGAGCGGTATCTCGGGCATGCCAACTATAGGTTCATTTATAAGTGGACAGAGGATCGGACTCTGTCACTGAATATGATGAACAATCTGCGGTCAGAGGATAACAAGACGTCGATTGAGCTGGGATACAGCTTTCCCATGGGGGATACCATCAAGGGGTATATTCATTATTATAATGGCTATGGGGAGAGTCTGATTGATTACAATCAGCGGATTCAGCGCATTGGCATCGGGATTATGCTGAACGACTGGCTTTAAAGTATGTTTGGACTACTTTGTGCAAGACCGCTCGAGGCGATACCCCTATCAGAAACACGCTCAAGCACATCCATGTGACGCTTGAGCTACGCCATCCATGGCTCCGCACAGTTTCTGATAGGGGTATCGCCCCGAGCGGCCCCAGAATCCGGAGTTAGCCTTCCTCGTTCAATCTTTGCATTTCCGCCAGCAGCTCTGCCGTTTTTTCCTTCATCAACGGAATATCCCCTCTCGATTCCACATTCAGGCGAACCACCGGCTCGGTGTTCGACATACGCAGGTTGAAGCGCCAGTCGTCGAATTCGATGCTTGCGCCGTCGACGTGTGAGACGTTTTTGGCGCCTACGCTGTATTTCGCTTCAATGGCGGCAATGACCTTGGGTGGGTCGGCGATGGTGCGGTTGATTTCGCCGCTGGCCGGATAGGCTTCGATGCGGGCGTCGATGAGGGAGGATAACGTCTGGCCGGACTGGCACAGGCGTTCGGCCACCAGCAGCCAGGGGATCATGCCGCTGTCGCAGTAGGCGAAATCGCGGAAGTAGTGGTGGGCGCTCATTTCGCCGCCGTACACGGCGTCCTCGTCGCGCATGCGTTGTTTGATGAAGGCGTGGCCGGTTTTGCTTTCGATGGCTTCACCGCCGGCAGCTTTGACCAGGTCGATGGTGTTCCAGGTCAGCCTTGGATCGTGGATGACTTTGCCGCCGCGGGTTTTGCGGAGGAACTGGTCTGCCAGCAGGCCGACGATGTAGTAGCCCTCGATAAAGCGGCCGTTTTCGTCGAAGAAGAAGCAGCGGTCATAGTCCCCGTCCCAGGCAATGCCCATGGCGGCGCCGTGCTCGATAACCGCTTCAGCGGTGGAGGCGCGGTTTTCTTCCAGGATGGGGTTGGGGACGCCGTTGGGGAAGTTGCCGTCGGCCTCGTGGTGTACTTTCACGAAATCGAATGGCAGATGCTGTTCCAACTCGTCGATGATCAATCCGGCTCCGCCATTACCGGCGTTGACTGCGATCGTCATCGGCTTGAGCGTTCCCGAGTCCACATAACCCAGCAAATGATCGATGTAGGCGGTGGTGACTTCCAGCGGCTCGTATCTTCCCTGCTCTGGCGCATCGGCAAAGGGTTCCGGCACGCGGTCGCGGATGTCGTTCAGGCCGTTGTCTGAGCTGATGGGACGGGAGTCCGGGCCCACCATTTTCATACCATTGTGATCACGCGGGTTATGGCTGGCGGTCACCATGATGCCGCCGTCCATCTTGTAGTGGCTGGTGGCAAAATAGACCACTTCAGTACCACACAGGCCGATGTCGAAAACATCAGCGCCAGCCGCCATGAGGCCAGAACTGAGGGCATCGGCAATTTCATGGCTGGAGAGGCGGATGTCGTAGCCGACGATGACACGTTTTGCGCCGGTGATTTCAACATAAGCGCGGCCGATGCGCTCGGCCAGCTGAGGATTAAGCTGGTCCGGCACGCGGCCACGCAGATCGTAGGCTTTAAAGCAGGACAGGTCCATTGTCACCTTGGCTTACTCCCCTGCGGAAGACTGAAGTTGGATGTAGTTCTGAATTCCCATCCTGCCGATCATGTCCAGCTGTGTTTCAAGCCAGTCGATATGCTCTTCCTCGCTGTCCAGGATACTGCGGAACAGTTCGCGACTGGTGTAGTCCTGAACCTGCTCGCAATAGATGACGGCTTCTTTGAGGTCTTTGTGGGCGATCATTTCAAGTTTGAGATCGCAGGAAATCATCTCCTCGACATTCTCACCGATCAGCAGCTTGTTCAGGTCCTGCAGGTTTGGAAGTCCTTCCAGAAACAGAATGCGTTCAATAAGCTGATCCGCATGCTTCATTTCGTCGATGGACTCTTCATATTCCTTATCCGCCAGCTTGGTGATACCCCAATCCTTGTACATTCGGGAATGGAGAAAATACTGGTTGATGGCGGTCAACTCGTTAGCGAGTACTTTATTGAGGAACTGGATGACTTTCTTGTCGCCCTTCATAACGGATCTCCTTGCTTGGACTTGAATTCCTTACAAGGATAGCCCTTCAGCAGAGGAGAAAAAATCACAAATGGGAAAGGATTGCAGCTAATGCTGGATCAGGCCGGCTGGGCGAGCATGTTTGCCATGGCCATATAGTCCGGCGTGCGGCTTTCACGAAGGATTTCCCGGGCGGTGCAGGCACAACGACCACATTGGGTTCCCACTCCCAGCTCGTTACCAAGCTGACGCATGGAACTGACGCCGCTGTCGGCAGCTTCACGGATTTCTCGATCTGTTACACCATGGCAAAGGCATACGTACATTCGGGTTTCTCACGGGGCCGATGAAAGGTAGTGATAATTATTGTCATTACCATGCGGCTTTGCAACCCCGATGAGTGATTTTTGTGCATATATTTGTATCTGTACTCATTAAATACCCGTAAGACGAAACGCCAGTGGCAGGATGAGCGCCGTGAAGATACCGGTCAGCCCCATCCCCAGTGAGGCGAAGGCACCCGCCGTCGGCCCCAGTTCAAACGCCCTGGCGGTGCCAATCGCATGCCCGTTCAGGCCCAGCGCAAGGCCCAGAATTCGGGGATCGGTTATGGAGAGCCAGCGGGCAATCACGTCGACAAACAGGGTTGCCATAATACCGGTGATCAACAGTCCGCCCATCATCAGCGAAACCGAGCCACCAAGCTGCTCGGTGATGCCGATGGCAATGGGAGCCGTCACTGATTTGGGCGCCAGTGATGCCAGCACTTCCGGTGAGGCTCCCAGCAAACCGGCGATCACCACCGCATAGACAGCAGCCAGTGTTGCCGCCACCGGCAGAGTGAAGAGGATGGGACGCCAAAGGGCGCGGATATGATGCATCTGTTGGTACAGCGGCACCCCAAGCGCCACTGTTGCCGGCCCCAGCAGGACAGAGAACCATTGGGCGCCCTCGTGATAATCTCTGTAGTCGATCGCCAGAACAGCGATCACGCCGCTCACCAGCATGGCTGAAATCAGGATTGGCGGCAGCCATATCGGGTGGTTCAGCAGCTTGAATAGACGGTTGCCGGCAAAAAATGCGCCCAGGGTCAGAACGATGGCCAGCGCAGGGCTCGCGGATAGCAGTTCGAGCAGTTCCTGGAAGCGGTCGTGCAACTCATCCATGACGATCAACCCCCTGCCCGCTGAAACGTCGCATCAGCCACAGGGTGGTCAGAACACTCAGCAGTGTTCCCAGTACCAGCGCGACCCCAACCGCCAGCCATTGCCCGGCGAATTCGTCGGCAACAAAAAACACGCCGACCACTCCGGGCATAATCAGCAGCACCAGTACCGAGATCAGCGCCTGGCTGGCTCCTGCAAGGCTATCGCTGATCGAACCCCTGCCCATCAATAAAACGGTAAGCAGCATCATTCCGATAACACCACCACTCACCGGCAGCGCCAGCAAAACCCTGATGGTTTCACCCGCTATAAAGAACACCGCAAGAATCAGAAATCCGCGCAACATCGCCATAGCTGTTGTTTCTCTGATGAATATTTGATTTACACTGATGGCCTGGCCACACCAATGCAGGAAGCTCAATGGCGCTCAAGGCAACCATCTTCAAGGCAACACTGAACATCGCAGACATGGACAGGCATTACTATGCCGACCATCACCTCACCGTCGCACGCCATCCGTCGGAAACCGATGAACGGATGATGATACGCCTGCTGGCCTTCATTCTGAACGCAAGCGAGCGCCTGGAATTCACCAAGGGTATCAGCACTGACGATGAACCCGACCTGTGGCAGAAGAGTCTGACCGATGAGATCGAACTCTGGATCGAACTGGGCCTGCCGGACGAAAGCCGCCTGCGCAAAGCCTGCAACCGGTCGGGGCAGGTAATCCTCTATACTTACGGTGGACGTGCTGTGCCCCTCTGGTGGGAAAAGCACAAGGGCAAACTGACCCGGTTCAGCAATCTCAGCATCATCAACCTGCCACCGGAAGCCACCGAGCCACTGGCCGGGCTTGCCGAACGCGGCATGAATCTTCAGTGCACGATCCAGGACGGAACTGTGAATATCGGCAACGAGGACACCCTTGTCAGCCTGACACCCGAGCCTCTCCATCCTGAATGAATTTTAGCCTTCCGGGTCTACCACAACGATGCAGTTTACGTTAAGGTAAACTTTAGCCATTGTCGGCCGGCGCCGCACCAGGTTCCGTCAGACTGGCTATACTAAAATTACCGACACCCTCACAAGGGGTGTTTTGTTCCTCAAGCCACCACCCCAGGAAGAGGATTATGACAACAACAAAAGCCAAAGTTGTTTATTCCCCGGTCTTTACCGACGGTGCGGAATTCCGAATTCCCACCTTCAAGTTACTGAAGCAGGACGGCTCCCTGTACAAAGGTGCCAAGGCCCCCGATCTCGATAAAGATAAAGCCCTGCGCATCTACCGCGCGATGGTCACCACCCGGATTCTGGATGAACGCATGCTCGCCGCCCAGCGACAGGGGCGCCTGAGTTTCTATATGCAGTGTACCGGCGAGGAAGCTGCCGTGATCGGCAGCACCGCCGCCCTGGACGACGCCGACATGATCATGGCGCAGTACCGGGAACAGGGTTCTCTGGTCTATCGCGGCTTCACCATCGATGAATTCATGAACCAGTTGTTCGGCAACGAACTGGACTATGGCAAGGGCCGCCAGATGCCGGTTCACTATGGTTCCAGCAAGCTCAACTACATGACCATTTCATCGCCCCTGGCCACCCAGATCCCGCAGGCTGCCGGTTATGCCTACGGCCAGAAACTGGCTGGCGACGGCCACTGCACCATTACCTACTTTGGTGAGGGTGCCGCATCGGAAGGTGATTTCCATGCGGCGCTGAACATGGCGGCCGTCCACCGCGTTCCGGTGATTTTCCTGTGCCGCAATAACGGCTATGCGATCTCCACCCCGGCTGCCGAGCAGTTCGCCGCCGACGGCGTAGCCCCCCGGGCCTACGGCTACAAGATGGATGTCATCCGGGTGGATGGCAATGACATCCTGGCCATGCATGAAGCCACCAAGGCGGCTCGAAAACTGGCGGTGGAACACAATCGTCCGGTACTGATCGAAGCCATGAGCTACCGCCTGGCCGCCCACTCTTCGTCCGATGACCCGTCTGGCTATCGCAGCAAGGACGAAGAAGCCGTATGGCGTGAAAAAGACCCGATCCTGCGCATGCGCCTCTGGCTTGAAAGCAAGAAATGGTGGAGCGAAGACGACGAAAAGCAACTGCAGGAAAACATGCGGCGGGAAGTGCTCGAAACCATGAAACGGGCGCAGAAGCGGCCACCACCGGCACTGGACACTCTGGTCAGCGATGTCTACGACGAAGTGCCACCGATTCTGGCTGAGCAGTACGACAAGCTCAAGGCGCATATCCGCCGGCATCCGGACGAATACCCCAAAAGCGCCGAACATGCCAAGGGAGGGGCCTGACATGACACAGATGAATATGCTGCAGGCCATCAACAATGCCCTGGATACGGCGATGGCCGCCAACGAACGGGTACTGTGTTTCGGTGAAGATGTGGGTGTGTTCGGCGGGGTTTTCCGCGCCACCAGCAACCTGCAACAGAAATACGGCAAAGCCCGCTGCTTCAACACGCCGCTGGTGGAACAGGGCATTATCGGTTTCGCCAATGGTCTGGCCGCGCAGGGCTCCGTGCCGGTGGCGGAGATTCAGTTTGCCGATTACATCTTCCCGGCCTTCGACCAGATCGTTAACGAATCCGCCAAGTTTCGCTACCGCTCAGGCAACCTGTTCAACGTTGGCGGACTGACCATTCGCGCACCCTATGGCGGCGGCATTGCTGGCGGCCTGTATCACTCGCAATCGCCGGAAGCCTACTTTGCCCATACCCCGGGCCTGAAAATCGTGGTGCCGCGCAACCCTCACCAGGCCAAAGGCCTGCTGCTGGCAGCCATCCATGATCAGAACCCGACCCTGTTCTTCGAGCCCAAACGGCTCTACCGCGCCTCAGTGGGCGAGGTACCGGAGGAAGACTACCGGTTGCCCTTGGGCGAAGCCGAGGTCATCAAGGAAGGCACGGATATAACCGTGCTGGGCTGGGGCGCGCAGATGGAAGTGATCGAACACGCCGTCGAAAAGGCGGAAAAAGAAGGTATTTCCTGTGAAGTCATCGACCTGAGAACGATTCTGCCATGGGACGTGGAAACTGTGGCCAAATCGGTCCTCAAGACCGGACGCCTGGTGATCACCCATGAAGCTCCCATGACCGGCGGCTTTGCCGGTGAAATCGCTGCGACCATACAGGCGCGTTGCTTCCTGTATCTGGAGTCTCCGATCGCACGGGTTACCGGGATGGACACTCCCTTCCCGCTGGTGCTGGAAAAAGAGCACCTGCCCAATCATCTGAAGGTCTTTGAGGCCATCAGTGCGAGCGTGGAATTCTAGGTTGATATCAGGACAGGAGAGCAATCATGAGTGATTTTATACTGCCCGATATCGGCGAAGGTATCGTGGAATGCGAACTGGTCAAGTGGCTGGTTGCTGAAGGCGACATCATTGAAGAAGACCAGCCGGTGGCCGAGGTGATGACCGACAAGGCCCTGGTAGAAATTCCGGCGCCCTACAAAGGCAAGGTCACCCGCCTCTATCACAAGGAAGGGGATATCGCGAAGGTCCACGCCCCGCTGTTCGAGCTTGTAGAAGAAGGCGGCGACAACGAACAGGCCGAGCAGCCTCAGACACACACCACTGAAGCCGCCAGCGAACCAGCTGCCGCAGAGCAGCAGGCCAGTGTCAGTCAACCAGACCCGGATGACGCCACCGAAGACTTTATCCTGCCGGACATCGGCGAAGGCATCGTCGAGTGTGAGGTGGTGGAATGGCGTGTTGCCGAAGGTGACGAGATCGAGGAAGACCAGCCGGTGGTGGATGTGATGACCGACAAGGCGATGGTGGAGATCACCGCGCCCAAAGCCGGCCGTGTCACCAAACTGTATCACCAGCAACAGGCCATGGCGCGGGTGCACTCCCCGTTGTTCGCGTTTGTTCCCCGTGAGCGTGACGAGCCAGCCCGGGCAACGAAGAAGTCACAGCCAGCACCGGAACCAACACCCACAACCTCACAACCCGTCACGCTGCGGAACCAACAGCGAACGCCGGCCAGCCCGGCCGTTCGACGCATCGTCCGGGAGCATGACCTGAACCTGGCGGACATTGCCGGCTCCGGCAAAGATGGCCGGGTACTGAAAGCCGATGTACTGGCGCACCTGGACAAACCCACGGCGGCTGCGCAAGACCAGGAACGCACCGGCGAATCACAGCCTGCAGGTACAGGCGGTGGGCGCAGGAGGCCGGAGCGCGAACAGGAAGTGCGCATCGAGCCCATCAAGGGCATGAAGGCGGCCATGGCCCGCAGCATGGTCACCTCGGCAACCACCATTCCGCACTTTATCTACAGCGAAGACATTGATGTCACCGATCTGCTGAAACTGCGGGAACAGCTCAAACCGGAGGCCGAAGCCAGCGGCTCGCGGCTGACACTGATGCCCTTCGTCATGAAAGCCATGGCTCTCGCGGTGCAGGAATTCCCGGTGCTCAACAGCCGCGTTAACGACGACGTCACCGAGATTCACTACCTGCCCCAGTGCAACATCGGCATGGCGGTGGACGGCAAGGCGGGGCTGATGGTGCCCAACGTCAAAGGCGTTGAGAGCCTCAACCTGCTGGGCATAGCCGATGAAGTGGCTCGCCTCACCGAGGCGGCTCGCTCAGGCCGTGTAAGCCAGGAAGACCTCAAAGGCGGCACCATCACCATTTCCAACATTGGCGCACTGGGAGGCACCTACGCCTCGCCCATCATCAACGCGCCGGAAGTGGCGATTGTGGCCCTGGGCCGGACCCAGAAACTGCCACGGTTCGACGCCAACGGCCAGGTGGTGGAACGGGCGATCATGACCGTGAGCTGGGCGGGAGACCATCGCATCATTGATGGCGGCACCATTGCCCGTTTCTGCAACCGCTGGAAAGGCTACCTGGAATCGCCGCAATCCATGCTGTTGCATCTGGGCTGACGGGGCACCATGGCTGAGCAGAAGACACAACTGCAGCAGTTCTACATACCGGAAGAGCAGTCGATCTACCTGCTCAGCCATGACGATGCCAAGAAGCTCAAGGACTGGGTGGCGCTTTGCGCTACCCAGCTCCGCCAACTGGGCTACCTGGACATTGAACTTATCGGCAAGGGCGCCTACGGATTCGTGTTTGCAGGCCGCCTACCCTCACCCGACAAAAACGGCCCGGAGCACGTCTTCAAATTTACCCGCATCAACCTGCCCCAGCACCTGCAGGACCGGCTGGAGGACGAAGCCTACATCCTCGAGCAGGTGCGCCACCCAAGGGTGCCCCGGCTGATTGCCTATCAACGGGCCCACAACCAGCCCATCCTGGTGATGGAGCGGGCCGAAGGCCTTAACCTGGAAGAAGTTTCCCTGCGGGAAGGCCGCCTTAAACCGCGTGTGGTGATGCGTATCGCCGACCAGATTGCAGACATCCTGCGCAACCTGCGCCGTGAAAACGGCGCGGCCGGACGCCCCATCGTGCACGGCGACATCAAACCCTCAAACCTGGTCTTCGACGCCAGCACTGAAAACATCGCCCTGATCGACTGGGGCTCGTCAGTGTTCGCACAACTGGACGCCAACCAGCAGTTCCTCACCACCAATGTCATGGAACTGATGTCCGACAACCTGCAGCAGACCAATGCCCGGCTGGGGGATGTCTACTTTATTGGCGAGGAGCAGCTTAACGGGGGGCTCTCCTCGCCCCGCTTCGATGAACAGGGCGCTGCAGGCACTCTTTATGCGTTGGCTTCGGGCCAGTCGTGCCGTTTCGGCCACCAGGCAATTCCCGCCACTTCCCTGGGGCTGCCCATGGAATTCGCCCGCATGCTCGACGGCATGCTGGCTCCGGACCCGGAGACACGCCGAAAGGCCGGCGACTACTACCTGCAAGAAATGTCACGCATGGCGCGCACGGTGATGATCGACCTGCCAGAGCCGCCGCTTTCACCGCTGGTACCGGTGTGGACACGACCCTCGGAACATGAGATCGACACCGTGGTGTACAGCTCCCGGAAGTCTTTCCTGCGGCAAGAGGGCGCTCCGGAAACACTGAATGACGTCAACGACGTACAGCTGGACCGCTACTACAAGAACTTCATGCAGGGCATGGGCGAGACGGAAAAGGCCTTTCTCGCCGCAGTCAGCCGGCTGGGGCGATACCCGGTGGAAGGCGGCCTCGCCGTGCGCTGGGAAAGCGACGGCGTGTACATAGACACTTCGCTGAACCTACACGACCCCGAACTGAAAAATGCCTTCATCCGGGCCGTCAACAACATGGTGAACCTGGCCCAGGCCATCTACCGCCAGGGCATCTTCAAAAGCTGCCTGTTCAACGCCCGCAACACCCTGCACATCGACCGCGACGAACCGGACCAGCCCTTTGTGCCCGAACCCGGCATGCAATTGCGCTACGAAGTCAGCGCGGCGCCGGAGGTAGAGGACGAATCCCGGGTGCACTCCTACTTCGAGGACGGCCCCGACCCGGAAGAATTCCTGGTGCTGCCCCAGACCATCATCACCGCGCTGGAGTCCCTGAACGACATCCACCACACCGGCATGATCATCTTCGAAGCCCTGCCCCGGCACCTCAAGATTCACAGCCATTACCGGTTGCTGGACCCGGACCGGGAGAACGAGTTTTCTCGCCTGCTCGACGAGATTCTCTCGTCAGTGGACAAGATCACCGGGCTCGGCGTTTCCGGCTTTATGAAAATGCCCTACAAGGACACCCGGTTCTTCCCCCACATCGAACGCCTGCCTGAACGCTATTACCCTAAAAACCCCAGGGCACAGGAGGCGCCAGGCTAAGCATCGCGCAATGAGATACCTGTGCCAACAGGGCTGGACAGGACCCACCATCACACGTAAGATTGCGCACTCGAAATTGACGCCAAGCGTTGATTACGACAACCGCCCGTAGCTCAGCTGGATAGAGCGCCGCCCTCCGGAGGC
>JBHEPI010000154.1:0-25183 GCA_046260345.1 Marinobacter sp.
CTGCGCTACTACTTTGCCTCCAAGCTGACCGGCGGTGTGGATGACATGGACCTCAACCTGGAGGACTTCGCTTCCCGGGTAAATTCAGACCTGGTGGGCAAGGTGGTAAACATTGCCAGCCGCAGTGCAGGGTTTATCACCAAGCGCTTTGACGGTCAGCTCAGCTCGGTCACTGAACACGACAAACTGAAAGAATTTATTGATGCCGGCAAAGAGATCGAGGAATTCTACGAGGCCCGGGAGTTTGGCCGCGCCATGCGTCGCATCATGGAGTTGGCAGACATCGCCAACCAGTATGTTAACGATGAGCAGCCCTGGGTGATCGCCAAGCAGGACGGCCAGGACGATAACCTCCAGGCCATCTGCACCAACGCCATCAATATGTTCCATCTGCTGATGACCTACCTGGCCCCGGTACTGCCGGAGACCGCCAAGGCCTCGGAGGCATTCCTGAATGCGCCCCTGGACTGGAACCATCGTGACCAGCGTCTGGAGAGCCATGGCATCAACAAGTTCAAACCGTTGATGAACCGCGTTGACATGGCCCAGATTGAGAAAATGCTCGATGCCTCGAAGGAGGAGTTGCCAGCAGCGACGGGCCAGAAAACTCCAGAAGCCAACCTGGAGCCGATCGCTGACGAGATAGAATTCAGTGATTTCGCGAAAGTGGATCTTCGGGTCGTTAAAATTGTCAAAGCGGAACACGTGGACGGGGCCGACAAACTTCTTCGCCTCACCCTTGACGTGGGGCATGGCGAACGCAACGTGTTTGCTGGTATCAAGTCTGCGTACAAGCCGGAAGATCTTGAGGGCCGCCTGACCGTAATGGTTGCCAACCTCAAGCCCCGGAAAATGAAATTCGGTATGTCCGAGGGCATGGTTCTGGCAGCGGGGCCGGGTGGCAAGGATATCTTTATCCTGTCTCCGGATTCCGGGGCCACACCGGGCATGCGCATTATGTAACGGCCGGCAGGCAGGTCTATGGAGCAAGGCGAATGGCCGATTATCTGCTGATTCTGGTCAGCACTATCCTGGTGAACAACTTTGTGTTGGTTCAGTTCCTGGGCCTGTGTCCGTTCATGGGCGTTTCCGGGAAACTGGAAACAGCCATGGGGATGTCCCTGGCCACTACCTTCGTGCTGACACTGGCCTCGGTCTGCAGTTACCTTGCCTACACGTACCTGCTGGAGCCTCTGGACCTGGCATTTCTCAGAACCATTACCTTTATTCTCGTGATTGCCGTGGTGGTTCAGTTCACCGAAATGGTGGTGCGCAAAACCAGCCCCCTGCTTTACCGGGTACTGGGCATTTTTCTCCCTCTGATTACTACCAACTGCGCAGTGCTCGGTGTCGCGCTTCTTAACATTAATAAAAACAATAACTTCGTCGAGTCGGTTTTGTACGGATTCGGTGCAGCAGCTGGTTTTTCCATGGTGCTGGTTCTGTTTGCTGCCATGCGTGAACGCATTGCCGTCGCTGATGTGCCGGTGGCGTTTCGCGGGGCTTCCATCGGACTGGTGACAGCCGGGCTCATGTCATTGGCGTTTCTGGGCTTCAGCGGCCTGGTCAGCGTTTGACCGGGCAACAGGATTAGGAGTAGCACGATCATGTGGACAGGCATTCTTGTTGCGGTTGTGGTTCTTCTGGCCCTGGCTGTTGTGTTCGGCGGCCTACTCGGCTTTGCTGCCGAGCGCTTCAGGGTGGAAGGCAACCCGCTGGCCGACCAGATTGACGCGCTGTTGCCCCAGACACAGTGCGGACAATGTGGCTATCCGGGTTGCCGCCCCTATGCCGAATCCATCGCGGAAGGCGGCCCTATTAACAAGTGCCCGCCCGGCGGCGAATCCACCATCAAGGCACTGGCGGATCTGTTGGATGTGGAGCCGGAACCCCTGGATGCGGAGCATGGCGTTGAACAGGTCAAGCGGGTTGCTGTCATCCGGGAGGACGAGTGCATCGGTTGCACCAAGTGCATTCAGGCCTGCCCGGTCGATGCCATTCTTGGCGCAGCCAAACACATGCACACGGTCATTGAAAGCGAGTGCACCGGCTGCGATCTGTGTGTCGACCCTTGCCCGGTCGATTGCATCGACATGGTGACGGTAGAACCGGATATCCGTTCATGGACCTGGACTCCCCCCAAATCCGGGCTTATTGCCACCGACCGCCAGGGAGCCAGTGCCTGATGAGTCAGCTTTGGGATTTCTCTGGAGGCATTCATCCCCCGGAACACAAAAGCATTTCAACGGCTAGCCCGATTCGCCACTGCGGAATTCCCGGGCGCTTGGTATTGCCGCTCCAGCAACATATCGGCGACCCGGCTGAAGCAGTTGTCAAAGTCGGTGACCGGGTCCTCAAAGGGCAGAAGATCGCCGATATCACAACCGGCATGGGCGTTCCCGTGCATGCGCCGACATCCGGTGTGATTGAAAGTATTACCGAACACCCCGTCCCCCATCCGTCTGGAATGGCTGACTGGTGCATTACCCTGACGCCCGATGGCGAAGACCAATGGTGTTCCCGGAATCCGGTAGGCGACTTCCGCGCCCTCGGTCGCGACCAGGTCCTGCAAATTATCCGGAACGCTGGCATTTCCGGTATGGGAGGGGCGGGCTTTCCAACCGATATCAAGCTCAGACCCCCGCGGGACCGCAAGGTCAACACCCTGATTCTCAACGGCGCTGAATGCGAACCCTACATCACCGCCGATGACATGACCATGCGGGAAAAAGCCGACGAGGTTGTTGCCGGCCTCAGGGTCATGGCCTGGATTCTTCGTCCTGAGCGCTGCGTTATCGGTGTAGAAGATAACAAACCCGAAGCCATAGCCGCCCTGCGTAGAGCAACCGAGGGCACACAGACTGAAATCGCCGTTATCCCGACCAAGTACCCATCCGGCGGCGAAAAACAACTGATTCAGGTTCTGACCGGCATGGAAGTACCCAGCGGCGGCATACCAGCGGATATCGGGGTTATGTGCCAGAACATAGGAACCGCCGTTGCCGTAGCACAAGCGGTTTATCAGGACACACCACTGATCTCCCGGATTGTCACCATCACCGGCGAAGCTGTTCACGCACCGGGGAATTTCGAGGTTCTGATTGGCACACCGATCGAGTACATGCTGGAGCAGGCTGGCGTGCAACAGGATAAACTCAGCCGACTGGTCCTTGGCGGGCCTATGATGGGTTATACGCTCGCAACCGAAGCGGTCCCGGTGATTAAAACCACCAACTGCGTGATCGCTGCGACTGCCAGCGAGCTACCGGCCCCGCCGCCGGAGCAGCCCTGTATCCGCTGCGGCCATTGCGCCGATGTCTGCCCCATGGAATTACTGCCACAGCAGCTTTTCTGGCACGCAAAGGCCACAGAATTTGAAAAGGCAGAGCACCTGAACCTGTTCGACTGCATCGAGTGTGGTGCCTGTTCCTATGTGTGCCCGAGCTCAATACCCCTGGTTCAGTACTATCGCTTTGCCAAGGACGAGATTCGCGTTCAGCGGGCAGAGCAACTGAAATCCGACCGTGCCCGAGAGCGGTTCGAAGCGCGTCAGGCACGCCTGGAAAGGGAAAAGGAAGAGAAAGAGCTCCGTCGCAAGGAAAGGGCAAAGGCTGCCGCCGAAGCACAGGCCAATAAACAGGCCGAGGCAGAAAAAGCAGCGACTGAAGGTGAAGCTGTTGATGAGCGAGCGGCCAAATCCGCTCTGGTCGAACAGGCCCTGGCTCGCAAGAAGGCAAAAGTCGAGGCAAGCCAGTCATCACCGGCAGACCAGCTGAACGGCGAGAAGCCGGATTTAGAGGCACTGGAAAAACAGCTCAACCAGGCTCAGTCCAAACTGGAAACCATGCAGGGCATGCTGGATGAAGCGAAAGCGCAACAGGCGGATAACGTGGAGAAGCTTGAGCGCGCCGTGGCGAAAAACCACGACCGGGTAAAACGGGCTGACGAGGCACTGACCGAAGCCCGAAATACGATGGCCACCCGGCCGACCGAATCCCAGTCCACCGACTAAACGGAATCAGGCACGACACCAATGGCGTTTGTTCAGCAGTCTTCTCCCCATGCCCACAGGGCCCGACCGACATCCCGTGTGATGCTGTGGGTCATAATCGCCGCATTGCCCGGCTTGTTCGCCCAGACCCTGTTTTTCGGTTGGGGCAATCTGATCAATGTGGTGTTCTGCGTTGCCGTTGCCGTTGCCTCGGAGGCAGCTTTTCTCCGGATCAGGAAAAAACCGGTCAGCTTTTTTGTCAAAGACAACACCGCCGCTGTTACGGGTCTGCTCCTTGGCCTGTCGTTGCCGCAATTTGCACCCTGGTGGGTATCGGCGGTCGCCGTTATTTCCGCTGTGGTGGTGGCCAAGCAACTTTACGGTGGGCTCGGCTCCAATCCTTTCAATCCGGCGATGGTGGGCTATGCGCTGGTACTCGTCTCATTCCCTGTGGCCATGACAACCAACTGGGCGGAACCAGCCATGCTCTGGGGAGAAGCCCCGGGCTTCGGAGAAACTCTGGCAACCATTGCCTCTGGCCAGCAAACCACTATTGACGCCTGGACCATGGCAACCCCACTTGATGAATACAAACACAAGATCACCACGCACACGGCGAGCGAGGTGCTTGCCCACCCGACCTTCGGTGATGGCATCGCCAAAGGCTGGGAATGGGTGAATGCCGCCTTTCTTGCCGGCGGCCTGCTCCTGCTCGGCCTGCGCATTATCACCTGGCATATTCCCGCCGGCTTTCTCGGTGGCCTGGTTCTGATGAGCCTGGCCTTTGGCAACAATGCGGATCTGTACGCACCCGTATCACTTCATCTGATGGCCGGTGGCACCATGCTCGGGGCTTTTTTTATAGCCACTGACCCGGTTTCCGCTGCCACCAGCCATCAGGGCAAACTGATCTATGGCGCGGGGATAGGCGTGCTGATCTACCTGATCCGCACGTGGGGCAACTACCCGGATGCTGTAGCCTTCAGCGTTCTTCTTATGAATTTTGCCGTGCCATTCATCGACCACTACACACCACCGCGGACCTACGGCCATCACAAGCCCCGCCGGGGTGTTCCGGGCAGTCAGGGGTAATACATGGCAGCCATCGCACAATCTGTCCGTCGCAGTGCCATCGGGCTTGGCTTGTTCGCCGTTATTACCGGTGGCACCATTGCCCTGACACAGGCGATAACCGAAGAACGGATACAGGAACAGGCCGCCCGTGCAGAAGCACAGGCACTGTTCGAGATCATCCCAGAGAACCGGCACACCAACGACCTGCTCAGGGATACCGTGCGGCTGCCAGCCAGTGAGCGCCTGGAGCGGTCTGACCCACTGACGGTCTGGGTGGCCCGGCAGAACGATAAACCAGTCGGTATGATCATGCCCATAGTCGCACCCGACGGCTACTCCGGTAAAATACATCTGCTGGTTGGCCTGGATATGGAGGGCACCATCCTGGGCGTCCGGGCCACCAGTCACCGGGAAACCCCCGGGCTCGGTGACCGTATCGAAACCAAAAAGTCGGACTGGATCAAAAGCTTCGATGGCCGGACCCTGGGCCAGCCTCCCCACCGGGAATGGAACGTCAAGAAAAACGGCGGCGAATTTGACCAGTTCACCGGTGCCACGATTACTCCGCGCGCCGTGGTCAAGGCTGTTCAGAAAGCGCTGATCTATTTCCGCGAGAATCGTGAGATCATCCGGGAACGGCTCAATGATACCCCTTCCCTGAGGGACAAAACCCTGAATCCGGAGGCAATTGCCGGCGAATCATCCAATACGGAGCATTCCTGATCATGGCAACCAAACCTTCCAGCGAAATCATCCGCGATGGCCTCTGGAACAACAATCCGGCGCTGGTGCAGGTACTCGGCCTCTGCCCTCTCCTGGCAGTGACCAGCACTGTTGTAAATGCCATCGGCCTTGGCCTGGCAACCCTGATGGTGCTTATGGGCTCCAACCTTGCGGTGTCTCTGATCCGCAACTTCGTCAGTGAATCCGTGCGCCTGCCAGCCTTTGTCATGATCATCGCCTCATTTGTGACCTGTGCCGAATTGCTGATGCAGGCCTTTACCTATGAGCTCTACCAGATACTGGGCATCTTCATACCTCTGATCGTGACCAACTGCGCCATCCTCGGCCGGGCCGATGCCTTTGCTTCCAGAAATCCTCCAGGCCCCGCCCTGCTGGATGGAACCATGATGGGCATTGGTTTTCTGGCGGTTCTGATCCTACTTGGCGGCATGCGCGAGCTCATCGGTCAGGGAAGCCTGTTTGTGGACATGAATCTGCTACTCGGCCCAGCTGCTGCCAACTGGGTCATCCGTCCGTTCGAGAATTACCCGGATATGCTTTTCATGGTTCTCCCACCTGGCGCCTTTGTCGGCCTGGGCCTGCTGATTGCCCTTAAAAATGGCATCGACAACCACCTGGAGGAACGCCGCAAGGCCAGAGAACCAGCCCCGGCAGCCTCCGGAAGCAAGCGGGTCCGGGTTACCGGAAACGTATCCTGAGTAAACGGTTACAGTTGATTGAGAGCTGATGAACAAACAGAAACGAATTGAAATCTTTACCCGCTTGCGGGATGCGAATCCGACACCGACAACCGAGCTGAACTATGCCAACCCGTTCGAACTGCTTATCGCGGTGGTCCTGTCAGCTCAGGCCACGGATGTGGGGGTAAACAAGGCGACCGCGAAACTCTTTCCGGTCGCCAACACCCCGGAGAGTATCCTGGCGCTGGGAGTAGACGGGCTGAAAGAGTACATCAAGACCATCGGGCTTTTTAACAGCAAGGCGGAAAACGTCATCAAAACCTGCCGCGCCCTGATCGAAAAGCATGGGAGCGAGGTTCCTGATAACCGGGAGGACCTGGAAGCACTGCCAGGCGTGGGGCGCAAAACCGCCAATGTCGTTCTCAATACCGCTTTTGGCCAGCCGGCGATGGCGGTCGATACGCACATTTTCCGGGTATCAAACCGTACCGGAATTGCCCCGGGCAAAAACGTACTTGAAGTGGAAAAACGACTGATGCGGCTGGTTCCGAAGGAGTTTCTTCTGGACGCCCATCACTGGCTGATCCTGCACGGACGCTACACCTGCACGGCACGAAAGCCCAGGTGCGGGGCCTGTATCATTGAGGATTTGTGCGAATTCAAACAGAAACGGGACTATATGGACTGACACCGGCCCGGAATGAACCCGAACCGGTGCCTTTGCCGAGCGCTTAACGCTCGCCCAACATCTTCTCTTTCAGGTCTTTCTGTGCCGGTTCATCAGACAGCCAGATACCAAACAGTGCCTTCTTGAATTCCAGGCCACCAATCGTGGCACGCTCGTCTCCGTTTTTCAGGACACGGACACCTTCACCGGGCAGATAAACCAGGTCGAATACGTCGCCATCCTTGATCTCCTCGGAAAACACATCGAGGAAAGTATCGACATCGTCCTGAATTGCAGCAAGGTCGCCACCGGTGGAACTCTCAAACCCATCCATGGTGGCCGATTTCATCTTGTCGCTGGTGATCATCCCGGAAATGATATGCAGGGTGATCGCCTGGGGCTCATCCGCGTTAATAATGGCCTGGCCATCGTCGATGGTCTCGGGCACATACAAGCCGCCAATATACAAATCCATAAACCACTTGGAGCGGGTGCCCGCGCCATTAAGCTTGAGCTCGGTATCCATTGCCGAGTAGGTATCCGGCAGGTCCACACCTTCCACTGTCAGGGCGGAAGCCGGGGCTGACAGTGCTGCTGTCAGTAGCAATGAGGCAAATCCTGTTGATAGGGCCTTTTTCATCGTCCTTTCCTTAATTGATCATTATTATTGAATGTCTTGTCACTCTTGTTTGCCAGAACTCGACACCCTTATCCCGCTCTGGCCGGCCAAGTTTAACAGGGAGCAAACCCGTGCTGACGCCGGCTGGTTCTCATTTGGCAACGCAAAAAAAACCGGCCCGCGAGTAGCGGGCCGGTTTTTTGGTATCCGGAACCAATTACTTGAAAAGCATGGTGCCAGACAGGCCTTCTTTTTCAAGGATTTCACGAAGACGGCGGAGCGCCTCAACCTGAATCTGGCGGACGCGCTCACGGGTCAGCCCGATCTCCTGGCCAACCTCCTCGAGGGTGCTGATTGGATAACCTCTCAAACCGAACCGACGGGAAAGTACTTCCTGCTGCTTGTCGCTGAGCTGGTCGATCCATTTCTCGACACAGGAACACATGTTGTTGTCCTGCAGCAGGTCAGCCGGATCTGATGCGCCTTCATCCGCCACGGTGTCCAGCAGGGACTTCTCACCACCGCTACCGATGGGTGTATCCATGGAGGCAACACGCTCGTTCAGCCCCAGCATCCTTTTTACGTCAGACACGGGCTTGTCCACCAACTTTGCGATCTCTTCCGCAGACGGTTCGTGGTCCAGCTTCTGGGTTAGCTCCCTGGCCGCTCGCAGGTAAAGGTTCAGCTCTTTGACCACGTGGATCGGAAGGCGAATGGTACGGGTCTGGTTCATGATGGCCCGCTCAATGGTCTGACGGATCCACCAGGTGGCGTAGGTAGAAAAACGGAAACCACGTTCCGGATCAAACTTTTCCACCGCCCGGATCAGGCCCAGATTGCCTTCCTCAATGAGATCCAGCAGGGTCAGCCCCCGGTTAACATAACGGCGGGCAATCTTGACCACCAGGCGCAGGTTGCTTTCAATCATGCGCTTTCGGCCGGACTCTTCGCCCTTGCGGGCAAGCCGCGAGAAATAGACTTCCTCTTCCGGTGTCAGAAGGGGAGAAAAACCGATTTCGTTGAGGTAAAGCTGGGTAGCGTCCAGCTGTTTCTGGCTGGTGAAATAACGGCCCTGGGCCGGAATGTCGTCTTCTGTTTCAACCGCTCCGACTTCAGCGGTCTCTTTTTCATCTACTTTGTCTTCCGCTAACAACTGCTCGTCTGCATCCTCGACGTCGGATACACGATCGATGATGAGTTCTTCATGCTCTGCTGACATAACTCTTGCCCCGCCTTTCAATGATCCTGGATATTCGCTCACGTTTTCTTGTTGTTGTGAGCGCCTGCTGTTATTCGATTTCTTGTTCAGGTCATTTATTGCTAGCTTATGGCGACAATAAATCGCCGATTCTTATTTTTTGGATTCAACTGTCTCTGATGCCGGCTTCAGGTTTTTCGCAGGTCCGTCTCATCGGGGTGGGAGATAATGTGCAGGGTCGACAGGGTTGCCATTTTTCCGGATTTCAAAATGCAACCTGGGTCGATCCGTTCCGCTGTTTCCCAGTTCAGCGATGACCTGTCCGGCTTTAACGTCCTCCCCTTCCCGCACCAGAATCTTTCGGTTATGTGCATATGCACTCAAATAGTGCTCGTTGTGGTTCACTATAATCAGGTTGCCGTAGCCGAGTAATCCACTACCAGCATAAACGACGTTACCACTCGCCGCTGCCTTTACAGAGTCCCCCTCTTTTCCAGCAATATCAATACCTTTATTGACTTTCCCGGATGTCGAATAACCTGCAATTACGGTGCCAACGTGTGGCCAACGCCAGTCAATGCTGGCAACTGTCTGGGTCTGCCCCTTTAAAGGCGACTCCTTGTCCGGCTCTTTCGAGACCGTTGGTTTCGGTTCCGATTCGGGCGCCTGCTGACGAGAAGCGCTCGGGGCAGAAGGCTTCGGCGATGATGACACTTCGGGCTTACTACTGCTCTTATTGTCTCCGGAAGACGTTACAGTTCCGCGAACATCCAGCCTGAGAACCTGCCCTGCCTTGATGCTGTAAGGAGGCTTTATGTCGTTGGCATTGCCAAGCTCCCGGTAGTCGCGTCCATACCGCCAGGCAATGCTGTAGAGGGTTTCGCCCTGCTTGACCACATGCCTGCCCCAGTATACCGGCGGGTTGTAAATGTCGTCCTGATAGAGCGCCTGGGTATTACAACCTGTGAGCAGAAAAGGAACCAACACCAGACTGAGCAGTAACCAAGGACAGGTACGATCACTCTCCCGTTTCTGCGAACACGGAGAGACAGGGGCACCGGAGGGGAGCCGCGGGAGAACTGCTTTTGCAGCGATAATAAACCCACGCACTGATCTGAAAAGAATAAAAATATGCCCGTTATTGGAAATTCGTATAAAAAAATACGGCAGCTTATTAAGTGTTGTAAGTAACCTGCTAATTTATTGCACATTTTGCGCGGGAAACCAAGTTACCCACTTGCTGTATTTGTTACCGCCAGAAACACCTTTGATGAGCAAAAAGTAACACTTCATCCCGGTAGTCATGTGACCCAGCTCTCAGATCCGACCGGAATTCGGCCTCACTGTGACGGTTATCAGGCAGCACTTCTCCTACTCCCCACCCACTCCACCAGCAATACCAGCGACAGTCCGGCGACAGCACAAAGTCCGGCCAGCAGCAGCTGTGGGTCCTGACCTGTCAACTCAGCATAGCCCAACGGGCTGACGCTCGCTTCGTTAAGGGGTACCTGCTCACCGGCACTGTTGGTCCGCCAGCTCAGGGTCTCCTTCCAGGGCCATACTTTATTCAGTGCCCCGACCATAAACCCGGTGAGCAAAGCCAGCACCGTGTCGTGAAAACGCATGAATGCCCAGGTAATAAGCCGTGCAACGGACAACAGCCCAACGAGACATCCGCCAACAAAGATCAGTATGGTGCCAAAGTCCAATGCGCGTATGGCATCCAACACCGGAACATACATGCCCAGTAGGACCAGGATGAAACTACCGGAGATGCCGGGAAGTATCATGGCACAGATAGCCAGGGCGCCGGCTCCGAAAAATATCATCGAGGAAGGGGCAATCTGGCTGGCCGGCAACGTGGTCACCCACCAGGCAAACACTGTCCCGAGAAGCAGCGGCAGAATCAGCAGCGGTACGTAGTGCCGCACCTGACGACCCACATGCAATACCGACGCCACGATCAGACCAAAGAAAAAGCTCCAGACAAGTATAGGATACTCCGCCAGAATATAGCTGATAGCAGACGCCAGGGTGGCAATACTACCCACAATACCCGCCAGCAGGACCAGCAGGAAGGTACCGTCGCAGACCTGCCAGAATGTCTTTACCCGACCCCGCAGCAGATGCCTGTAAACTGCCTCGGGGACCGCACCAATCGCCTCCAGCAGGCGAAAATAGATGCCGGTAATGAAGGCAATGGTGCCCCCGGAAACCCCCGGAACGATATCCGCCGCCCCCATGGCCATACCACGGAGAAACACAGTGAAAGGATGGTGGGATCGGGCTGTTTCAGTTGCGCCTTGTGCCCGGGACTCTGAGGTCAACGTACAACTCCACCCAACAGGGGAACAAACCGCACCGGTTCGACTTCTGTGGTTTCAAACCGGTCACCTTGACGGACCATTTCCACCAGCATCTGGCTACCCTCGCCAATCGGAGCCACGATAACGCCCCCAACCGCAAGCTGGCCCTTGAGTTCAGAAGGAATTTCCCGGGGAGCTGCCGTCACGATGATTCCGTCAAAAGGCCCCTGGTCAGGCCAGCCCATACCACCGTCTGCATGTTTGAGCATGACATTGCGAAGACCCAACTGGCGCAGCCGGTCCCGCGCCCTGTCCTGAAGCGGTTTGATTCGTTCAACGCTGAACACCTGGTCCACCAGCCGCGCCAGGATGGCAGTCTGATAGCCGGACCCGGTACCCAGCTCCAGCACCTTGCGTGGCTTGTGCCGCATCAACGATTCCGTCATTCGCGCCACAATATAAGGCTGCGAGAGGGTCTGGCTGTAACCGATAGGGAGTGAAGTATCTTCATAAGCCCTGTGGGCCAGGGCTTCATCCAGGAAAATATGGCGGGGTGTATCCGACATTGCCTGCAGCACCTGCTCGTCAGCAATGCCGGCTTCCCTCAACCGCTGAATCAAGCGCATACGGGTTCTGCGGGAAGTCATGCCGATACCATCGATTTCCGCGACCATCAGCGCGCCTCCCTTTCCGAGAGCAGGCCAACCCACTCCCGCAGGGGTGAAAGCACCTCATGCCGGGTCATATCGACGTGAACAGGGGTAATCGACACGTAGTTCTCACGCACCGCGTGGAAGTCAGTGCCGGGACCAGCGTCACTGCCTTCACCGGCCGCCCCTATCCAGTAACGGGCCTTGCCCCGCGGACAGGTCATGGGTACGGCGCCTTCAGCACGGTCTCGATGACCCAGGCGAGTAACGCGAAACCCAGCGATGTCCTTCCAGGGTACATCGGGAACATTCACATTAAGGATGCACCGGGGCCCAAGGGTCAGGGGATCTTTGCTTTCCAGCAGCACACGGACTACCCGGGCAGCCGTTTCATAGTGAAACCGCCCTTCATTGACCAGTGACACCGCAATGGCCGGCAAGCCCAGATTCCGGCCCTCGGTAGCCGCCGCAACTGTGCCGGAGTATATGATGTCATCACCGAGATTGGCGTGGGTGTTGATACCTGACACCACCCGGTCAAATGGTTCATCAAACAGACCATTCACCCCGAGGTGAACGCAGTCCGTGGGCGTGCCGTCAACCGAGCGGAACCCGTTCGGGTGATCCTCAACCGTTAATGGACGGTTCAGCGTTAAAGCGTTGCTGGCGCCGCTGTGATCGCGGTCCGGCGCCACAACTTCCAGATCCCCCAAACCCACAAGCCCCTCATAAAGGGCCTGCAAACCCGGTGAATGAACGCCATCATCGTTGGACAACAGAATTCGCACAATTTTCTCCGCTAGCCTTGGGTTGCCGCTGCCGCCTCTCCAGGCCTGATTGCCGGATAAAGGAGGCCGGGCGTTTTATTATCGGGGGCTCGTGCCCCTTTTTCTGACCGGGAGGCTTCAATCCTCTCCGGTATCTCTGGTTGCATCTGTTATGTCGAACACGTCGCTCAACAGGGTGGTCGCATATTGTCCCGGCGACAGCCAGAATTTCAGCTCCAGCCGGTCACTATCAAGCCAATGCCATTCGAGCGATTCCGGCCTCATGATCAATGGCCGCCGCTCCGGCTTCATGCGCGTGGTTGCAAACACTGCGGCCAGGCCGGGATGCCGGGCAACCACCGCCCGCTCCATCTCGCCCTGCACTGATACGGCATCCGTTCCCCCGTCACCCCAGAGCGGACCGGTGATCATTATATCCTGATTTTCACCGGCACCGGGTTCACCTTCCATGGGCTCCTGCCAGTTGCCGTTCTGTACCCGCCAGGCAAGTACCGCGTTGAATATCCAGGAGCGTGCCGCAGAAAAATACAATACGTTTTTACTGTCGCCACTGCCAGAGGTTGAGCGCCCCCTGCCCCGCTTTTTGGAACTGCGTGCACCGCGGCGATTCAGTTTCGACGGGTCCATGGTCAGTGCCCGGTCCAGATTGGCCCCGTTATGGCCGAACCGCTGAGGCCCGAAGTAGTTGGGGCAACCCTCGTCCCGCAACCGGTTCAGCGCTTTGTCAACGGCAGCCCTGTCTCCCGACACCTCTCTGAGCGTCAACCGGAAAATGTTACCCCGGTGATCGCCCCGGCGCAGCTTGCGTTCCTGGCGGTGATGCTCGAGAACACACCAGTTCTCGGCCACTTCAGCCAGGAACGTGACATCTTGGTCCTCCTGACCGGGCCGGTAAACACTGAACCATTGGCGTGTGACTGCATGGCGGTCCTTGAGCCCGCAAAATCCCACATCAAAATGGCGACAGCCGGAGAGAGCAGCCAGTTGCCGGGCCACATAATCTGTATTGTCTCCGCGTTTTTCCAGCCGAATGCACAGATGCTCACCACTGGCCGTCAGGTTATCCGGCGGCAGGTCCTCATCCACGAAAAAGTCATCAGCAGCAGACTTCAGCACGGCACTCGCCACTCTCCGGCCACCGGAGACAGGCCAGTCAAGACGCCATCCAGGCGTCTCCGGGGTTTTCTCGGGGTTGTCGATCATAACGAGACCGGCTCAAGCAGACAGACAGCCTGGCAGGCGATACCCTCACCACGGCCGGTAAAGCCAAGTTTTTCGGTGGTGGTTGCCTTGATGCTGACTCTGCTCACAGGAACGGCAAGGTCCTCGGCAATATTCAGGCGCATGGCTTCGATATGCGGTGCCATTTTAGGGGCCTGGGCTATGATGGTGGCGTCCACGTTGCCAATCACATATCCCGCATTCGCAACTCGCTCGAAAACTCTGCGCAATAAATCCCGGCTATCCGCTCCAGCCCACTCAGCGCTGGTATCCGGAAACAGATGGCCGATATCCCCCAATGCAGCTGCACCGAGCAACGCGTCGGCTAGTGCATGCAGTAACACATCGCCATCCGAGTGTGCCCGGAGCCCACGGTTGAAGGGAATGCGGATACCACCCAGGATTACAGAATTACCTTCGCAAAACGCATGGACATCGAAACCTTGCCCGATTCGCATAGTGTCAGTTCCTTTTCAAGATAAAACCGGCGAGGGCCAGGTCAGCAGGTACGGTAATCTTTATGTTATCCGGTCGTCCCTCGACGATACAGGGATTCTGGCCTGCAAACTCCATCGCCGAAGCCTCATCGGTTACCGGGCAGCCTGAGTCAATGGCACTGCCAAGTGCCTGTTTCAGCGCCAGGAAACGGAACATCTGGGGAGTCATGGCGCGCCAGAGATCATGGCGATCGACTGTTTCCTCAATCTCATGGCTCCCGGGTCTGGTGCGTTTAAGCGTATCGGCCACCGGCGTTGCCAACAGACCGCCCACCGGATGATCCCTCAGATCGGATAATAAACGCGAAAGATCGTCGACATGAAGGCAGGGTCGAGCCGCGTCATGAACCAGCACCCAGTCGTCATCCCCTGCCCGCCCTGACAATCCGTCAAGAGCCGCCAACACCGACTGCGCTCGTTCTGCTCCGCCGGTACAGGTATCGATTCGGGAATCCTTGCTGGCCTCAGTGTCCGGCCACCGTTGGTCATCGGGACTGATGGCCACTATGCATCCGTCAAAAGCGGCATTATCCAGCAAGCGGGAAAGCGTGATATCCACAATAAACCGGTTATTCAGCCGAAGGTACTGTTTGGGACAGTCGGCCTGCATTCGCTGGCCGGAGCCTGCGGCGGGAACAACCAGCCAGTAGCGGGGTTTACTCATGAACGTGGTCGGCTTTGACAGGTCTGGCGTGTGGCTGACTATTGCTCAACCACCAGGAAGAAGGTTTCATCGTCACGGATCAGTCCCAGGTTCATTCGTGCACGCTCCTCAACCGCACCCTTCTCGCCACGGAGATTGCGGACCTCAGCGTAAAGGCGCTCGTTACGGATCGCCAGCTCGGCATTTTCCTCGCGCTGCCCGGCGATGGCCTTTTCCAGCCCCCATACCTGGGCAAAGCTACCCTCCCCGACCCACAGGCGAACCTGCAGCAGGAGAATAAGAATAATCATGATCGACCAGAGCAACTTCATTGCGAATTCCGTTTACGATGCAACAACCGAACAGTCAGTATAGACCTTAGTGTAGTTTAGCAACAAGTTCTGCTAACCACTTGTACAAAAAGGCCATCGTGGCTCTCAATTCAAGAACCTCGATGGCCTTTCCAGGTCTGTTACCTGTCAGCGTCCCTCCTGACAGGCAATCCCGGAGAGCGGGCAATCACCCCTGGCCTTTAATCTCGCTCAGGCCGCGATAGGGCGCACTGCCATCCAGTGCTTCCTCGATACGAAGCAGCTGGTTGTATTTGGCAACCCGATCAGAGCGGCACAGTGAGCCGGTCTTGATCTGGCCGGCACAGGTGGCAACCGCCAGATCCGCAATGGTGGTGTCCTCGGTCTCACCGGAGCGGTGGGAGATCACCGCAGTATAACCGGCATCCTGGGCCATCTTGATAGCATCCAGGGTTTCGCTGAGGCTGCCGATCTGGTTGAACTTGATCAGGATGGAGTTGGCAACGCTCTTGTCGATACCCTGCTTGAGGATCTTGGTGTTGGTCACAAACAGGTCGTCACCAACAAGCTGCACCTTATCACCCAGTTTTTCAGTCAGCACTTTCCAGCCGTCCCAATCACTCTCGCCCATGCCGTCTTCGATGGACACGATCGGATACCGCTCGCACAGCCCGGCCAGGTAATCGGCAAAGCCGGCAGAATCGAAGGACTTGCCTTCACCAGACAGCTGGTAATGACCGTCCTTGTAGAACTCGGAAGAGGCGCAGTCCAGCGCCAGAGTCACGTCGGTGCCCAGCTTGTAACCGGCCTTCTCAACCGCTTCCTGAATCACTGCCAGGGCACCTTCGTTGGAAGGCAGATCCGGTGCGAAGCCACCTTCGTCACCCACCGCTGTGTTCAGGCCTTTGTTGTTGAGAACCTTCTTCAGGGCGTGGAATATCTCAGCACCGATACGCAGCGCTTCCGCAAAGGATTTGGCGGCCACCGGCTGAATCATGAACTCCTGGATATCAACGTTGTTATCGGCGTGCTCACCGCCATTGAGGATGTTCATCATCGGCACCGGCATGCTGAACTTGCCGGAGGTGCCGTTGAGATCTGCAATGTGCGCGTACAGCGGCTTGCCCAGAGATGTGGCAGCGGCCTTGGCGGCGGCCAGGGAAACGGCCAGAATGGCGTTGGCGCCCAGATTGGCTTTGTTGTCGGTGCCGTCCAGTTCCAACATGATGTTGTCCAGGGCGCGCTGGTCTGCCGCATCTTTACCAATCAGCGCCTCACGGATTTTGGAATTCACCGCTTCAACTGCTTTTAAAACACCCTTGCCCAGGTAACGACTAACATCCTTGTCCCGGAGCTCGAGAGCTTCACGGGAACCAGTGGAAGCTCCAGAGGGTGCGCATGCAGTACCCAGAGCTCCATCTTCGAGGATAACGTCTGCTTCCACGGTTGGATTCCCACGGGAATCCAACACTTCCCGGCCTTTGATATTAGCAATCTTGGTCATTCGTCCAAATCTCCGTATTTTCAATAATGTCTAGAAGGTTATGGCTTATAGTTTGATCAAGAGCAGGCGGGGCAGGACTTTACGAAACTGTGCGGAGACTTGGGTGAAGAGCGAAAGCTCTTCACGGCCAGGCCAAGGACGGCCTGGCCAGGATCCGCAGCGCGCCGCAGGAGCAGTTAGCGCTGCGGAGCGGAGCTCAAGCGTCACATGGACGTGCTTGAGCGTGTTTCGTAAAGTCCTACCCCGCCTGCTCGCTCCCCCCAAGCAATACAAAAGCAAAAACCGCCAATCAGGCGGTATCGAGAGGCTTAAAGCTTTTAACAAGGTCGTCCACAGCTTTTACCCGCTCGAGAAATGGCTCTAACTGACTGAGCCGTAACGCACAGGGGCCGTCGCACTTGGCCTTCTCCGGATCGGGATGAGCCTCCAGGAACAGACCGGCCAGCCCCTGAGACATACCCGCCAGGGCCAGGTCGGTCACCTGCGCACGACGGCCGCCAGCTGAATCAGCCCGCCCGCCCGGCATCTGCAACGAATGCGTCACATCAAACATCACCGGCACATTCATCGACTTCATGATGCCGAAGCCGAGCATATCCACTACCAGATTGTTATAACCAAAACTGCTGCCCCGCTCACACAGGATCACTCTATCGTTACCAGCTTCACCACACTTGGTAATGATGTGCTTCATTTCCTGGGGCGCAAGGAATTGGGCCTTTTTGATGTTGATGACCGCGCCGGTTTCCGCCATGGCAACAACCAGATCTGTCTGACGGCTCAGGAAGGCGGGAAGCTGGATGATGTCGCACACTTCCGCCGCAGGTGCTGCCTGAGCAGGCTCATGAACATCGGAAATAATGGGAACACCAAATTTGCTCTTGATGTCCGCGAGGATCTGCAGGCCTTTCTCCACACCGGGACCACGGAAGGAATGCACGGAAGAGCGGTTGGCTTTGTCGAAGGAAGCTTTGAATACGTAAGGGATACCAAGCTTGCGGGTGGCCTCGACATACGCCTCGGCCACTTCCATGGCCATTTCCGGGGATTCGAGCACGTTCATGCCGCCAAACAACACGAACGGCTTGTCGTTGGCGACCTCGATTCCCGAGACGTTCACCGTACTCTGCGCCATGGTCAGGATTCCTTTTTACGGGCCAGGGCTGCTTCCACAAAGCCCTTGAACAACGGGTGGCCATCTCTCGGGGTGGAAGTGAATTCCGGGTGGAACTGGCAGGCTACAAACCAGGGATGATCCGGCACCTCCACGACTTCCACCAGTTTGCCATCGGTGGAACGGCCGGAAATTCTCAGGCCGGCACCTTCCAGCTGGGGCAGGAAATGGTTATTCACTTCAAAACGGTGGCGGTGGCGCTCGCGGATGGTCTTGCGACCATAGCAGTTGGCGATGGTGGAGCCTTCAGCCACCACGCAATCCTGGGCACCCAGGCGCATGGTTCCGCCAAGGTCAGACTCTCCGGTGCGCTCTTCTTTTTCGCCGCTGGCATCCAGCCACTCGGTGATCAGGCCCACAACCGGTTCCGGCGTGTGTTCACGGAACTCGGTGCTGTGGGCGTCTTTCAGTCCGGCGACGTTGCGGGCATATTCAATAACGGCAACCTGCATGCCCAGGCAGATACCCAGGTAGGGCACCTTGTTCTCGCGGGCATACTGCACAGTGCGGATCTTGCCTTCCACACCACGTTCACCAAAGCCGCCAGGCACCAGGATGGCATCAGCACTGTCCAGTGCACCGGTGCCATCACGCTCGATGTCTTCCGAGTCGATGTAGTTCATGCGCACCTTGGTGCGGGTCTTGATGCCGGCGTGGAGCAGGGATTCAATCAGGGACTTGTAGGCGTCCAACAGCTCCATGTATTTGCCGACCATGGCAACGGTGATCTCATGGTCCGGGTTCATCAGGGACTCAACCACCGCGTCCCATTCGCTCAGGTCTGCCGGGCTGGCGTCGATATTGAATCGCTCGATAACCAGCTGATCCAGGCCGAACTCGTGAAGCATGCGCGGAATGGCGTATATGGATTTGGCATCCTGCAGCGGAATGACTGCCCGCTCTTCAACGTTGGTGAACAACGCAATCTTGCGGCGGGAGCTGGCATCCACTTCGTGCTCTGAACGGCACAGCAGGATATCCGGCTGCAGGCCGATGGAGCGCATTTCCTTCACCGAATGCTGGGTAGGCTTGGTCTTGATCTCGCCGGCAGTGGCGATGTACGGAACCAGTGTCAGGTGCATGAACAGAGCGCGCTGGGGGCCCACTTCCACCTTCAATTGCCGACACGCTTCCAGAAACGGCAGCGACTCGATGTCACCCACGGTACCGCCAATCTCGATCAGTGCCACATCGGCACCGGATGCGCCCTCAACCACACGGCGTTTGATTTCATCGGTGATATGGGGAATCACCTGCACGGTGCCGCCGAGATAGTCCCCACGGCGCTCCTTACGAATCACTTCTTCGTACACGCGGCCAGTGGTGAAGTTGTTCCGGCGTGACATCGGTGTGCGGATAAACCGCTCGTAGTGCCCCAGGTCCAGATCGGTTTCCGCGCCATCTTCGGTGACAAATACCTCACCGTGCTGAAACGGGCTCATGGTGCCGGGGTCCACGTTGATATACGGGTCCAGCTTGAGAATAGTGACCTTCAGGCCGCGTGCCTCAAGGATCGCTGCCAGTGAGGCCGATGCGATACCTTTCCCCAAGGAGGACACGACACCGCCGGTGACGAAAATATAACGCGTCATGCAGATTCCGTGATTTGTCTGGTTCGGTGAAGGAGGGAGATTGTCATCTCAAGATGGGACGCCAGACTACCAGAAAGGCCTCACCTTCTCAATGTCATTCCCGCTCCACAACAATGCGCCAGCCACTGGCCGGGACCTCCCCACAGTATTTGCCGGAAAGCCACAAGTCGCCAGCACCGACCACCTTTTCAGTACTGCCTTTCACCTCCAGAAGCAGCGGCAGCCGGGCTCTTTCCCAGGGTGGAATGTTTTTTTCCTGCAGCCAGTTCTTGAGGGATTTCGAGGGACCATCCGGGGTTGGCCGAATGCGCTCTCCCCCTGCCCTCGTAGATATCCGTATATCCGGCGCCGGTGTTTTGCGCTCACCGGTCGTGGTCAGTGTTACTCGCCATTCTCCCCACACCAGCGCCTGGCCCGGAACCAGATGGAGCCTGCCCAAAGGCAATGGCGCCCGGTCCGGAACCAGATACAGGTACCCCTGATATCTCCGAACTGCAAAGCCGTTGCCACGTATTTCCGGCTCTCGGTCGGACGGCGCAGTCAGCAAATCATTCAACACCTGTGACCAGTCGGCCATTGCCGGTGGCTCCCGGTGATAATGCCTGATCCACCAGCGCAGCAGGTTTTTCTGCTCTGCCACAGCCAGGTTCACCAATGAACCTGTGTTCAGTGCACCCTGATCATTGGCGCACTGCTGAAAGCGGAGCTCTGCCAGCTTTGCGGCTAGTTCGTCACTCTCACGGCAGGAGCCGGCACTGTGCCGGATGCGGCTAATCAATGAGGGCCAGCGCGCCTTGAGCAGGGGCATGATGGACAGGCGGAGAAAATTGCGATCAAAACGCTGGTCGGTATTGCTGGGATCATCCATCCAGTCCACGCCGTTTTCCACAGCCCAGGCCTGAAGCTCGTCGCGACTGAATTCCAGCAACGGCCGGTACAACAAGCCTTTGCCCAGGGGCCGCGAGCGCGGCATGCCTGCCAGCCCGGTGACGCCGGTCCCCCGCAGCAAACGGAACAGCACCGTTTCCGCCTGGTCATCGCCATGGTGGGCCATCAACAGCAACTCATCGGGCATGATGATTTCCTGGAATACCTGGTAGCGGGCATTGCGGGCAGCCTCTTCAATACCCCCGCCAGAGTTGCCCCGGGCACTCTCACCCCCACGAACATCCACACGACGGATATCGAGAGGCACACCGAGCGCACCACAGACCTGTTGGCAGAGACGCTCGGTTTGCCCCGCATTGGGCTGCAGCTGATGGTTCACATGAACGGCGGACAATCGACCGGTTCCGGCAAAGAGGCCGGCAGCAACATGGAGAAGCAGAACAGAATCCATCCCGCCGCTGAGAGCAATTCGCAAGCGTGAATGAGAGGGCAGGTTCCTGACCGGAGCGCAAAGGGCCTCCGGCCAGCCAGATCCGGAGCCGGGGTTACCGGCCCGTGTCATAGCGGGTCAGCCGCTCATAGCGACGGGACACCAGTTCATCCGTCGGCAGACGGCAAAGTTCGGCGATTCCCTTGCTAAGAGTCGCACGCAGGGATTCAGCCATTTTCTCCGGATTGCGGTGAGCGCCGCCCAGGGGTTCGGTGATCACATTATCCGCCAGGCCAAGATGTTTCAGGCGGTCAGCAGTAACGCCCATGGCCTCTGCTGCCTGAGATGCATATTCCGCGCTCTTCCACAGAATCGACGCACAGCCTTCCGGGGAGATAACCGCGTAGGTGGAGTACTGCAGCATATTGAGCTGATCGCACACACCAATTGCCAGGGCGCCACCTGATCCGCCCTCACCCACCACCGTGGAGATGATCGGCGTCTTCAGGCGCGACATCACCGCCAGGTTGAAGGCGATGGCCTCACTCTGGCCGCGCTCTTCGGCACCGATGCCGGGATAGGCGCCAGGCGTATCGATAAAAGTGAGGATGGGCATGTGGAAACGTTCCGCCATTTCCATCAGCCGCAAGGCCTTGCGGTAACCCTCCGGCCGGGGCATGCCGAAATTGCGCTTGACCTTGTCGCGCACTTCCCGGCCCTTCTGGTGGCCAATAATCATCACCGGCTTTCCGTCGAGGCGGGCAGTGCCGCCAACAATAGCCTGGTCGTCGGCGTAACGACGGTCACCGTGCAACTCATCGAAATCGTCGAAGATCATGTCGACGTAGTCGAGCGTGTAGGGCCGGCGAGGATGGCGCGCCAGCCTTGCCACATCCCAGGGCTTGAGGTCCGAGAAGATACTTTCAGTCAGGCTTACACTCTTTTTACGCAGCCGGCTGATCTCGTCGGTAATGTTAATGTCGGTATCGTTGCCAACCATGCGAAGCTCTTCAATCTTGGCTTCAAGGTCGGCAATAGGCTGTTCGAAATCCAGATAGTTAGGGTTCATGATGTTCCATCATTTGCTTGCTAGGCGAGAATGTAAGTCGCCAAACCAGAATTTTGGACAAAGATAGCAGCGCCGGGGCCATGGCTAAAGCGGACCTTGGTATGAGTCCGCTTTCTGACAAAAGCGTAATATTTCAACACCTCCGCCACACCCGGGATGAACCTTGCCGGACACTATCAATCATAGACCAGTTCTACCGACTGGTCGCCCACCAGATATTTAAGCTCCAGGAGAAGGTCATCATCCGGTTGTACGCGCCAGGACTCTCCCAGTTCAATTCGGGTACTGGCGTTGTCACTGCTGTACTCGATCCACACCGGGCTGCCTTCACACCGGAAGGGCCTGAGCGTCGAATCCAGCTTGTCCAGCAAACCACTCTGAAGCTGGTCCGCGTGAATGGCCAGCTTAAGCCCGCGACTGAATTGCTGCCGGGCCGTGCCCACGTCCATCACCGTGTTCACCCGCATTTTCATCTGGCCGGAATAATCATCGTGGCTGACCTGGCCTTCCACAACGATGACCTGGTCAGACTGCAACAATTCGCGGTTCTCGAAAAAGGCCTCGGAAAACAGCGTCGCTTCAATTCGTGCGCTGCGATCGTCCAGAGTGATAAACGCCATGGTGGAGCCGGTACGGGTCTTCATTGAGCGCTGAGCCACCACCAGGCCGGCGACTCGCTGGGGCTGCCGTGCCGGCTTGAGATCAGCTATGGATGAGCGCACAAATCGCCGCACTTCCTGCTCGTACTCGTCGAACGGGTGACCGGTCAGGTACAGCCCCAGTGTGTCTTTTTCACCTTTCAGGCGATCCTTCTTGGGCCATTCCCGCACATTGGCCACATCGCAATAAGGATCGCCGTCTTCTCCGCCCATCAACATGTCACCGAACATGTCCGTCATGCCCACGGATTCATTGCGGGACTGTTGACCGGCCTGCTGAATGGCCTTTTCGATACTAGCCATCAGTTGAGCACGCCCGGCACCCAGCTTGTCCATGGCGCCGGAGCGAATCAGTGCTTCTATGGCGCGCTTGTTGACTTTCTTCAGGTCCACCCGGCGGCAGAAATCAAAAATGTCCTGGTACGGTTCACCGTTTTCACGGCCAGCCTGGATACTGCCAATCGGGCCTTCCCCCAGACCCTTGATCGCGCCCAGGCCGTAGACAATCGCGCCATCGTCGTTAACCGTGAAGGTATATTCAGAGCGGCTGACATCGGGCACCAGCAACTCCAGCCCCATGCTGCGGCACTCCTCGACCAGCGTGACGACCTTATCGGTGTTCTGCATATCGGCCGTGAGTACCGCCGCCATGAACTCGGCCGGGTAGTGAGCCTTCAGCCAGAGAGTCTGATACGACACCAGGGCGTAGGCAGCGGAATGGGATTTATTGAAACCATAACCTGCGAACTTTTCTACCAGGTCGAAGATGTTTTCAGCCAGAGTCTTGTCGATACCGTTGCTTTCGCAGCCATCCAGAAAGAACTGCTTCTGCTTGGTCATTTCCTCGGGTTTTTTCTTGCCCATGGCGCGACGCAGCATGTCAGCGTTACCCAGACTGTAGCCTGCCATCACCTGGGCGATCTGCATGACCTGCTCCTGGTAAAGGATAACCCCGTATGTGGGCTCCAGTACCGGCTTCAGGCCCTCATACTGGTAATCCGGGTGCGGGAATGACATCGGCTGGCGGCCGTGCTTACGGTCGATAAAGTCATCCACCATGCCCGATTGCAGCGGCCCCGGGCGAAACAGTGCTACCAGAGCGATCATATCCTCAAGGGAATCCGGCTGCAGTCGCCGGATCAGGTCTTTCATGCCCCGGGATTCCAGCTGGAACACCGCAGTGGTTTCCGCTTTTTTGAGCATGTCGAAGGACGGCACGTCGTCCAGCGGTATTTCGTTAATATCCAGTGCCGGCTCGCCCCGCTTTTCCCGGCGGGGGTTGATCATCTTCAATGCCCAGTCAATGATGGTCAGGGTGCGCAGGCCCAGGAAGTCAAACTTCACCAGGCCGGCGTCTTCCACATCGCCCTTGTCGAACTGGGTTACCAGGCTGCCGCCTTCATCGTCGCAATAAAGCGGCGAAAAGTCGGTGATCTTGGTGGGGGCAATGACCACACCACCGGCGTGCTTGCCGGCGTTACGGCAGACCCCCTCAAGTTTCAGGGCCATGTCCCAGATTTCCTGGGCCTCTTCGTCATTTTCAAGAAATTCGCCAAGCTGGGGTTCCTGCTCCAGCGCTTTCTCCAGGGTCATACCGGGCTCGAACGGAATCATCTTGGACATCTTGTCCGCCAGCCCGTAGGACTTGCCCTGGACCCTGGCCACATCGCGCACAACGGCCTTGGCGGCCATGGTGCCGAAAGTAATAATCTGGGAGACCGCTTCGCGACCGTACTTCTCTGCCACGTAGGCAATCACCCGGTCACGGCCTTCCATGCAGAAATCCACGTCGAAATCGGGCATGGATACCCGCTCCGGGTTCAGGAAGCGCTCGAACAGCAGGTCGTATTCCAGCGGATCAAGATCGGTAATCAGCTGGGCATAGGCTACCAGGGAGCCGGCACCGGAACCCCGGCCAGGGCCCACCGGTACGCCGTTGTTCTTGGCCCATTTAATGAAGTCCATAACGATCAGGAAGTAGCCCGGGAAGCCCATCTGGGTAATGATGTCCAACTCGAAGTTGAGCCGCGTGTAATAGGCTTCTCGCTTCTTGTCGTAGTCCGGATCGTCCTTGCTCAGGGTCTTCGCCAGCCGCTCTTCCAGGCCCTCTTCCGACACCTTGCGGAAGAATTCATCCATGGTCATCCCTTCCGGGATGGGGTAATTCGGCAGGAAGTATTCTCCCATGCGCACCTGGACCGAGCATCGGCGAGCAATTTCAACGGTGTTTTCCACTGCCTCGGGAATATCCGAAAACAGTTCGATCATTTCTTCCGCGCTACGCAGGTGCTGCTGGTCGCTGAAACGCCGGTCCCGACGGGGGTCGTCCAGAGTGCGGCTTTCACCGATACAGACACGGGCCTCATGGGCCTCGAAATCGTCTGCGTGCAGGAAATGAACATCGTTGGTGGCCACAACAGGACAGCCAAGCGCTTCCGCCAGTTCAACATTCAGGTGCAGACAGTCTTCATCCCCCGG
>JBHEPI010000192.1:0-12566 GCA_046260345.1 Marinobacter sp.
ACCAGGCGGTCCAGAAACGCCTGCAGGAAACCGCACGCACAGTAAAAATGAACGGTTTCCGTCCGGGCAAGGTGCCCATGAGTGTGGTGAAGCGTCGTTTTGGTGACAGTGTCCGCCAGGAGATTGTCGGCGAGGTTATGCGTGACAACTACATCAAGGCGCTGCAGGAGCAGGACATCAACCCGGCGGGCTGGCCGAAGTTTGAGCCGAAAACCATGGAAGAGGGCAAAGACCTCGAGTTCGTGGCCATCTTTGAAGTGCTGCCGCAAGTAGAGTTGGGTGATTTCAGCAAAATCTCCGTTGAAAAGCCGAAAGCCGAGATTACCGACAAAGACGTCGACACCATGATCGATAACCTGCGTCGTCAGCAGGCCACCATGAAGTCGGTCAAGCGCAAGTCCAAGAACAAGGATGTCGTGCTGATTGATTTCAAGGGATTTGTCGATGGTGAAGAGTTCGAAGGTGGTGCCGCCGAGAACCATAAGCTGACGCTGGGCTCAGGTCAGATGATTCCGGGCTTTGAGAAGGGCATCGTCGGCGGCAAGGCCGGTGAAGAGCTGGAAATTGAAGTCACATTCCCTGACGATTATCAGAACGAAGAGTTGGCGGGTAAGCCGGCGAAGTTTGAGATCAAGATTCACGAGGTTCAGGAGCCTCAGCTGCCGGAACTGGATGCCGAGTTCTTCAAAAAGTTCGGCATTGATGCGGAAGACGAAGCCACGTTCCGTGAAGAAGTTCAGAAGAACATGGAACGGGAGCTTAAGCAGGCTGTCTCCAATAAGGTCAAGAATGACGTTGTTGACGGGCTTCTGGAAAGCACCGAGCTGGAAGTGCCGACAGCTCTGGTAGACCAGGAAATCGACCGCCTGCGTCAGGACGCAGTGCAGCGTTTTGGCGGCCAGATTGATCCGCAGCAGCTGCCTAAGGAAATCTTCGACGAGCAGGCTCGTCGCCGGGTTAAAACCGGCCTGTTGTTCCAGGAAGTGGTCAAGCAGAATGACCTGAAAGCAGATCCTGCTAAAGTGGACGAAAAGATCCAGGAAATCGCGTCAACGTATGAACAACCTGAAGAGGTTGTGGCGCACTTCAACAGCAACCCTGAGCAGAAGCAGCAGATAGAATCGTCTGTTCTGGAAGATGCGGTTGTTGATCTGGTGCTGGATAAGGCCCAGGTCAAGGAGAAGAAGCTCAAGTATGAAGAGGCGATTCAGGCCGGCCAGCAGCAGCAAGGTTAAAGACTGTGGGGGTGCTTGAGAGTGCTCCGTCAAGCCTGACGGGTAAAGCAGCCGGCATGTCCGGCTGTTTTCATCTTCGCCCGGTGCTGGCAAAGTAACGTAAAGCTTAGCTGATTTATAAAGCGGTGGCGGACACTCGCCACTCCATTGTCCAGAAGGAGTTCACGCGCATCATGACGCAGAAACCAATCGATGGTCCCGCAATGGTTACCAATTCCGGCCTGGTGCCAATCGTTATCGAGCAGACCGCACGAGGCGAGCGCTCATTTGACATCTTTTCCCGTCTGCTCAAGGAACGGGTCATCTTTTTGGTAGGCCAGGTTGAAGATCATATGGCCAACCTGATTGTGGCGCAGTTGCTGTTCCTCGAGTCTGAGAATCCTGACAAGGACATCCACCTGTATATTAACAGCCCGGGTGGCTCCGTCACCGCAGGTATGTCCATCTACGATACCATGCAGTTCATAAAGCCTGATGTGGCAACCCTTTGCGTAGGGCAGGCGGCCAGCATGGGCGCCTTCCTGTTGGCCGGTGGCGCGGCGGGTAAGCGCGCCTGTCTGCCAAATTCACGAATGATGATTCACCAGCCCCTGGGTGGTTATCAGGGCCAGGCTGCGGATATTGAGATTCATACCAAGGAAATTCTCAAGATTCGGCACCAACTGAACAGCATTCTGGCGCACCACACTGGACAGGATCTGGAAACCATCGCGAGAGACACTGATCGTGACAATTTCATGGATCCGCAGCAGGCCAAGGACTATGGTCTCATCGATTCAGTACTTGATAAGCGCGTACCTAATAAATAATACTGAGGGTAATCGCACCATTCTTTACAGACGTAGTTGTCGACAAACGTCGGTAAACCAAGATCAGAGGTATTTCAATGGCAGATGATAGAAACGGCAGAGGCGACGATAACGGCAAGTTGCTGTACTGCTCGTTTTGCGGAAAGAGCCAGCATGAAGTCCGTAAGCTCATTGCAGGGCCCTCGGTGTTCATCTGCGACGAGTGCGTCGACCTGTGCAACGATATTATCCGGGAGGAAATCCAGGAGAATGCCCAGGAAGAGGCCAGTGACCGCCTTCCGACACCCGCTGAAATCCGCGATACCCTCAATGAGTACGTCATTGGCCAGGACCGCGCCAAAGTTGTGCTGTCGGTAGCGGTGTACAACCACTACAAGCGCTTGCGCTATGGCGAGGGCAAGGCCGAAGTTGAGCTTGGCAAGAGCAATATTCTGCTCATCGGTCCCACCGGCAGTGGTAAAACCCTGCTGGCAGAGACACTGGCCCGTATGCTCAACGTCCCCTTTACCATCGCTGATGCTACCACGCTCACGGAAGCGGGCTATGTTGGTGAGGATGTGGAGAACATCATCCAGAAGCTGCTGCAGAAATGCGATTACGATGTGGATAAAGCCCAGCGCGGCATTGTGTACATCGACGAGATTGACAAGATTTCCCGCAAATCTGACAACCCTTCAATCACTCGGGATGTGTCCGGTGAGGGTGTCCAGCAGGCGCTTCTCAAGCTGATTGAAGGCACTGTCGCATCGGTTCCGCCCCAGGGTGGTCGCAAGCATCCGCAGCAGGAATTCCTGCAGGTCGATACCGGCAATATGCTGTTTATCTGCGGCGGTGCCTTTGCGGGCCTGGACAAGGTGATCCAGGAGCGTTCTGATCGTAGCAGCATCGGGTTTTCTGCGACGGTAAAAAGTCCGGAAGACATCAAGAATACCGGTGACATCATCAAGGATGTGGAAACGGAAGATCTGGTCAAGTATGGCCTGATTCCCGAGTTCGTTGGCCGTTTGCCGGTTGTGGCGACGCTCACGGAACTGGACGAGGATGCGCTTGTCCAGATACTGACGGAGCCGAAGAACGCGCTTACCAAACAGTATCAGAAGCTGTTTGATATGGAAGGTGTTGAACTGGACTTCCGCGAAGATGCGCTTCGTGCCGTTGCCCGTAAAGCCATGATACGTAAAACCGGCGCCCGGGGCCTGCGTTCCATTATGGAGGCAACATTGCTGGACACCATGTACCAGATTCCGTCTGAGCACGATGTTTCCAAGGTGGTCATTGATGAAAGTGTGATCAACGGCCAGTCAGAGCCGTTCAAGATCTACGACAGCAGTGACCATGCCAAAGCAGTTCCCGAGGACTGACTGTTCGGGCTGTTCGGGTGAAAAAGGGCGGCGACGCCCTTTTTTTATGTCCGGAGTGTGCAGCATGGGCCGCGTAGGAACTGTAAAAAGATTGCAATTTTTGCTGTCGCCCCAATGAAGGGTGATATGCTGAAATAAATACCGTCAGAGGATTTTCTATGACCCTGATACCTGAAGAATCTGTGCAAGAATACCCACTGTTGCCGCTGAGAGATGTGGTGGTGTTCCCGCACATGGTGGTGCCGCTGTTTGTGGGCCGGGAAAAGTCCATACAGGCGCTGGAAGCGGCGATGGAGGGCAACAAGGAAATCCTGCTGGTCGCCCAGAGAGACGCGTCTACAGACGAGCCAGGCCCGGATGATGTGTTCGCCATGGGTACCGTGGCCACGGTACTGCAAATGCTCCGCTTGCCGGACGGAACCGTGAAGGTTCTGGTTGAAGGCAATGCCCGCGCTACGATCACTGATATTGCCGACGGCGAATACCTGGCTGGCAAGGCCATGTTGATGGATGAAGACTCCCTGCCGGCGAGGGAAGAGGAAGTGCTGGTCCAAACCCTGATGGACGAGTTCGAGAAATACGTGAAACTCTCCAGGAAAGTGCCTTCGGAAGTCTCCAATGCGCTGACCGGCATCAGCGAACTCGAGCGGTTGGCGGACACTATGGCGGCCCACCTGGAACTGAAGATTCCAGAAAAGCAGGAGCTGCTGGAGGCGCTGGAAATCCGCCATCGGGTGGATCTCCTGTTAGGTAAGCTGGATGGCGAAATTGACCTGATCGAAGTCGAAAAGCGTATCCGCGGCCGCGTCAAAAAGCAGATGGAGCGCAGCCAGCGAGAGTATTACCTCAACGAGCAGATGAAAGCGATCCAGAAGGAAATGGGCAGCCTGGGCGAGGGCAATAACGACTTCGAAGAGCTGGAGCAGAAGCTGGAAGAAGCCGGCTTGCCGGAAGAGGCCCGCAAGAAGACTGAAGCGGAGCTCAACAAGCTCAAGATGATGTCACCCATGTCTGCGGAAGCGACAGTGGTGCGTGGCTACATTGACTGGATGCTGGCCATTCCCTGGAAGAAACGCAGCCGTGTTCGTCATGATATTGAGAAAGCCCGGAAAATTCTGGACGAAGATCATTACGGCCTGGATGAGGTCAAGAAGCGTATTCTGGAATATCTGGCGGTCCAGAGCCGGGTGAAGAAGGTAAAAGGCCCGGTGTTGTGCCTGGTGGGACCGCCCGGCGTTGGCAAGACGTCGCTGGGGCAGTCCGTTGCCCGCGCGACCAATCGCAAATACACCCGTATGGCGCTTGGTGGTGTGCGGGATGAAGCCGAGATTCGTGGCCACCGAAAAACGTACATCGGTGCGTTGCCTGGCAAGCTGTTACAGAAACTGTCCAAGGTAGGTGTGAAGAACCCGCTGTTCCTGTTCGATGAAATTGACAAGATGGGCATGGACCACCGTGGTGACCCGGCATCGGCGCTTCTGGAAGTGCTGGATCCGGAACAGAACCACACCTTCAACGATCATTATCTGGAGGTGGATTACGACCTTTCGGATGTAATGTTCGTGTGCACGTCGAACTCGATGGATATTCCGCCGGCTCTGCTGGACCGCATGGAAATCATTCGCATTCCGGGCTACACCGAGGACGAGAAGGTTAATATTGCTTTGAAGTATCTGTTGCCCAAGCAGATAAAGGCCAATGGCCTGCGCAAGAACGAACTGGAAATTCCGCAGGAAACGCTTCGTGACCTGATTCGCTACTACACCCGTGAGGCGGGCGTACGTGGGCTTGAGCGGGAGATTGCCAAGCTCTGTCGCAAGGTGGTGCGTGATCATGTGGAAAGCGGTGACAAGGCCTCTGTGACCCTGACGCCTGAGATGCTCGAGGATTACTCCGGCGTGAAGAAGTTCAAGTATGGCCTCGCCGAGGAGAAGAACCAGATCGGGCAGGTGACGGGTCTGGCCTGGACCCAGGTTGGTGGCGAACTGCTGACTCTGGAGTGCGCATTAACCAAGGGCAAGGGCCGGGTCATCAAGACTGGCTCTCTCGGCGACGTCATGCAGGAGTCGATTCAGGCCGCATTGACAGTGGTGAGAAGTCGTGCACTTGGCCTGGGTATCAGTGATGATTTCCATGAAAAGCACGATCTTCACGTCCACGTTCCGGAAGGCGCAACACCAAAAGATGGTCCCAGCGCCGGCGTTGGCATGTGCACGGCACTGGTTTCTGCATTGACCCAGATTCCGGTTCGGGCTGACGTGGCGATGACAGGTGAGATTACGCTCAGGGGCCGGGTGCTCCCCATCGGAGGGCTGAAGGAAAAGCTGTTGGCGGCCCATCGTGGTGGTATCAAGACGGTGATTATTCCTGACGAAAATGTTCGTGATCTCAAAGAGATACCGGACAACATCAAGGATTCACTGGAGATTCGCCCGGTCAAATGGATCGATGAGGTCCTGGATATTGCGTTGGCCTATCCACCCGAACCACTCACCGAAGATACGTCGGCGAAAAAGGCTTCTGGCACGCCCAGAGATGACGAAGGCGAAGCGGCAGAGCGCATAAATACACATTAAACACGCGGCCTGTTGTTGACATGCGAGAGAGCCCATTGGTATAACTGTTTTGCCGTGAAGCAGCCAATATCAAGGGCTCCCGCGCAGTTAATGCCTATTCCGTACACCGGTTAAGTAGCCGCAAGGAATAAAAATAGTGAAGAATGGAATTCTCTGACCGCTTATGCGATAGTCGGGAACGTCCAGGAAACAACAAACCAACCTATAACATCTTCAACCTGAAATCGAAGGGGTTTAGTGTGAACAAGTCCGAACTGATCGATGCAATTGCAGAATCCGCAGATATTTCCAAAGCCGCCGCTGGCCGCGCTCTGGATGCCATGACCACCTCTATTACCGGAGCCCTCAAAAAAGGCGACCAGGTAACCCTAATTGGTTTTGGTACCTTCTCTGTGAAAGAGCGTGCCGCGCGCACTGGCCGCAACCCGCAGACTGGTGCCGAGATTAAGATCCCGGCCTCCAAAGTGCCTGGGTTCAAGGCAGGTAAGGCCCTGAAAGACTCCGTTAAGTAACGGGACCTTTCATTTGGCGATGCCTCTTGCAACAGGTATCGCCGGAGCGGGTTGGCCCGGTGGCAATACCGCAGTCAGCCAACTCCGATGAATTCGAGGCGCATTCCTGAATGAATGCGCCTTTTTACGTTAAGAGACCCTTACAGACATTGATCAGGGATCCGGGAGAAACATGCTTCAAGATATGCGGGATAATGCCCAGGGCACCATTGCCAAAGTCATCATTGGCCTTCTGATTGTTTCACTGTCAATCTGGGGAATGGACGCGATTGTCGGTGGTTTCTCCGGCGAGCCTGAGGTTGCAACAGTTAACGGTGAGGACGTCACCGAGCGGGAGTTTCTCCGCGTGGTCCAGATGGAAAGCCAGCGTCGTCTGTCAGAGATGGATGACCCGGATCCCTCCATGCTGGATGAGGACCAGGTTCGCCAGGATGTACTTGAGTCGCTGATTCAGGAAAAGATCATGACCCAGGATGCTGAAGAACAGGGCCTGGAATTGTCAGATCAGGACATTGATTCGCTGATTACCCAGATGCCGCAGTTCCAGGTGGATGGCACCTTTAGTCGTGACCGGTTCGTCTCTGCCGTTCGGAATATGGGGATGGGTGTTGGTGAATTCCGGGAAACCATGCGAAAGCAGTACGTGGTTAACCAGATTCGTGCCGGTATAGAACAGAGCGCTACCGTGGCTGACGAGACCGTGGCTCAGTTGCTGCGCATTCAGAACCAGACCCGCGATTTTCGCGCGGTGACAGTACCTGCGGATGCCGTAAGCGATGAGATCGAGGTTTCGGATGCCGAAATCGAAGCCTATTACCAGGACAACGAGGGCGAGTTTCAGCAACAGGAGCGCGTGAATACCAGGTACATCGCGCTATCGCTGGAAGCTCTTGCGGAATCCGTTGAAGTGTCTGAGGAGCAATTGCGGGAGTTCTATGAAGAGCGTTCTTCTGAACTGGCAAAAGAAGAGCGTCGTGCCTCGCACATCCTGATCGAGGATGGAGCGGATGCCGATGAGACCATGGCGACCATTCAGGAGCGCCTGGAAGGCGGTGAAGCCTTCTCGGACCTTGCAGAAGAGTTCTCTATCGACACCTCTTCTGCCGAGCAGGGTGGGGATCTCGGTTTTGCAGAGCGCGGCGTATACGATTCGGCTTTCGAAGATGCGTTGTTTGCCCTTGAGGAGGGAGAAGTGTCCGAGCCGGTTTCTACCAGCTTTGGTGTTCACCTTATCAGGCTTGAGGATGTGCAAAAGGCCGATACTCCGCCTCTGGAAGAAGTGGAAGACGAGCTCCGCCGTGAACTGGCAGAGCGCGAGGCCACGGATCGTTTTGCAGAAGTGCGCTCTGAACTTGCGGATCTGGCCTATGCTGCGGATGACCTGGCTGGCCCCGCCGAGGAGCTTGGTCTTGAGGTCCGGGAGAAAAGCGATATCACAGAGGATGGTGGTGATGCACCTTTCGACCACGCCGGATTGGTACGTCAGCTGTTTTCCGACGATGTGCTGAAGGATGGTTTCAACACCGAGTTGATTGATGTCGGTGACAACATGTCTGTCGTAGCGAGGGTCGATGAGTACTACGAAGCCCAGAAAAAGCCTCTGGAAGATGTGTCTGATGAAATACGCACCACGTTGATCCGCCAGAAGACCCGTGAGGCCATGAGTGAGCGTGCAGAAGCTATGATCGCTGACCTGGAGTCCGGTGTGAGCCTTGACGAGCTGGACGTAGGCGAATGGCAGTCCTATGAGGACCAGTCGAGGAACAACCTTGTTCTCGGCGATACTGTGATGGCGGAGGTATTTTCCCTTCAGCGGCCAGATGAGGACGGCAACGTCTATGGTTCCGTCGTATCAGATGACCGCATGACCATCATTGCCCTGGATGCGGTCAATGAAGGCGATGTAAACCCGGGTGGCGGTGAGTTCCGTCAGCTGCGGGGCTTCCTGGCTTCGCTGGAAGGTCAGCGCGAGTATAGTGCGTACAGGCAATACCTGCGGGAACGTGCTGAAGTGGAACGGCAGTAAACGAAAAAGGCATCTGGCGTTGTACCTTGGCTCAAGCCAAAAAAGGGCCGGCTGAGAGGCCGGCCCAGGCGGGTCCAGCGAGAGAGTGTGGTTTTTAGGGCCTCACCACCAGAATTTGATCTGGGCACCAACCTGATGTCAGGTAAGCGGAAGGTCCGGCATCCTTGTCATCGGCCAGTCAGAGCCGGATCAGACCTCAGCCCCCCCCCTTGATTGCAGCTTCTGCCAATCAGATATTTGAAAATCGGATTTCATAGTCCTTTAACCGGTAGATGAGCTCTTCCTCCGCCCTGAAGAAAAAGGGGCGGGAGTTCTCAGGGGGAGGAGGGGCGTAGAGGGGCAAGTCCGTAAATCATACGCTGCCATGCATGACCAGGGGTATTGGCTACACTGGAAACCGTGTTGGTTTCAGGCTTTCCTTGATCTTTTTCAGATGGCCCAGGAAGTCCGCGCCGCGCTTCAGTGTCACGCCGGTGGCCAGAATATCGATCACCGTAAGGTGAATGATTCGTGACGACATGGGCATGTAGATTTCGGTATCTTCCGGGGCCGTCACCTCTATTACCACTGTGCAGGCGTCAGCAAGGGGTGACCCCGGCATGGTAATGCCGATGACGGTGGCGCCGTTATTCCTGGCCTGCTGCGCGATCTCCACGGTTTCGCGGGTGCGCCCGGTGTAGGAGATAAGCACGATAACGTCACCTGTGTTGCTGCCGGCGGCAACCATCCGCTGCATCAGTGCGTCGTCGTAAGACATCACCGGGATGTTGAAGCGGAAGAACTTGTGCTGGGCATCCATGGCGACAGGAGCAGACCCGCCCATGCCAAAGAAGTTGATCTGCTTGGCCTGGATCAGGTAATCAATGGCCGCAGACAGTGCCTTGGGGTCAAGGGCCTGGCGTGCCTTGTCCAGGCTCGCCATCGTACTCAGCATGATTTTGTCGGCAAACTCTGCCACCGTGTCATCAGGCTCTACATTCTGGCCAATGTAGGGAGTGCCAGTGGCTATACTTTGGGCAAGGCGTATTTTGAAATCAGGGAAGCCGGTAGCGGAAAACCCTCGGCAAAACCGGTTGACGGTCGGTTCACTGACGTCAGCGGCCCTGGCCAGCGCGGCAATGCTGTATCGGGTGGCGGCACTGGGGTCGCGAAGGATGGCTTCGGCAACCTTGCGCTCGGACTTGTTAAGGGTGTCCAGTCTCAGCTGGATATCTTCGAGCAGATTGTCGTCGCGTTGCGCCTGATTGGCAGCCATTGAGAATACTCCCTGATTTATCGGCTTTCTTGTCAGAATCCGCGGTGATTATAGCGCGTTTTGTGGTAACTTGTGGTAGTAAAAGTATCAATAATTGGAAAATATCCTTGGAATATGTGGTTTTAGGTGTCACTATTTTCATAAAATTACTACATTGATGCCTCGAATCGTGTGGGGTGTGTCTTGTTGCACGAAAACAACCTGCGCAAAAACAAAGAGAGAAGGAACCGATGGCCGACCCGATCAATACCCGCTGTGACCTGATGATGTTTGGAGCACTGGGCGACCTGGCGCAACGCAAACTCTTTCCCGCCCTTTACCAGTTGGAGCGCGCAGAGTTACTCCACGAAGGCAGCCGTATTCTTGCTATTGCGAGAAACAAGGCAGACGCCGGTGAAGTTCGCAAGATCCTTTTCGACAAGCTCAAAGAGCATGTGAAGAAAAAAGAGTTTGACGCCGTTGTGGCAGAGCAGTTTCTACAGCGTGTGGATTACCAGTTTCTCGATTTTACCAATCCCGGCGGGTACAGCGTTCTCAACGATTGGCGAAGCACCGATCCCAGTAACCTGATTGTCTATATGGCGACACCGCCGTCCATGTACGGGGTTATTGCTCGCAACTTGCGGAGCAATGACTGTTGCGACAAGAACACAAGAGTCGTGGTTGAGAAGCCTATTGGTCATGATCTGGAGTCGTCCAAGGTCATCAACGACGAGTTAGGTGAAGTTTATAACGAGAACCAGCTGTTCCGTATTGACCATTACCTGGGCAAGGAAACCGTCCAGAACCTCATCGCCCTGCGTTTTGCCAATAACCTGTTCGCTTCCCAGTGGGATCAGAACCACATCTCCCATGTCGAGATTTCGGTGGCAGAGAGTGTCGGTATAGAAGGCCGCTGGGGCTATTTCGACAAGGCCGGCCAGGTTCGCGACATGGTGCAGAATCACCTGTTGCAGCTGTTATGCCTGATTGCCATGGACCCGCCTTCCGATCTCTCCGCCGACAGTATCCGTAACGAAAAGGTGAAGGTGCTGAAGGCGCTGCGCCGGATCACGCCGGACCTGATGGGTACCCATGTGGTACGAGGCCAATACACTGCAGGCACCAGTGACGGCAAGCCGGTTCCCGGTTACCTGGAAGAAGACGGCGCCATCAAGGGCAGCAAGACTGAAACCTTTGTGGCCCTGAAAGCAGAGATTGATAACTGGCGCTGGTCCGGTGTGCCTTTTTATATCCGCACCGGCAAGCGCCTGCCGGAAAAGCTGTCCCAGATCATCATCCATTTCAAGCCGGCACCGCATTACATCTTTGATCCGGACCAGAAACACCTGGCCAATAACAAGCTGATTATCCGCTTGCAGCCGGACGAAGGTATGTCGTTGCAGATTCTCACCAAGGACCAGGGCCTGGACAAAGGCATGCGCCTGCGCCAGGGCCCGCTGGAACTGACCTTCTCGGAAACCTTCGAAAACGATCGCATTCCCGATGCCTATGAACGTTTGCTGTGGGAGGTTATGAAGGGTAACCAGTACCTGTTTGTCCGTCGCGACGAAGTGGAACATGCCTGGCAATGGGTTGACCAGATCATTGCCAACTGGGACGACAGTGGACAACCACCGAAGCGATACGCGGCCGGTACCTGGGGTCCGGTGGCTTCGATTGCAATGATCACGCGCGATGGGAGGAGCTGGTATGAAGATGCATGACCTGAACCTGCCGGAGGCAGTAGATGCGCATTTTTTCGACACTCCGGACGATGCCGGTGTGGCATTGGCAGATGCCGTTGCCAGGCATTTGTCGGAGCGGCTGCTGATCGCGCCGCGGGCCAGCCTTGTGGTTTCCGGTGGCTCAACACCCACGCCGTTTTTTAAGGCATTACGTGAAAAACCGCTGGACTGGGCACGAATCGATGTACTTCTGGCGGATGAGCGCTGGGTGCCAGAAGACGATGAAGCGAGTAATACCCGTCTCGTGCGGGAAACCCTGCTACAGGGACCCGCCTCGGAGGCGAGGTATCTGTCTCTCAAACAGCCGGGAGAAACGCCGGCCGAGGGTCTTTCTGCTGTGGAAGTGGCGCTGGCTGATCTTCACTTGCCGCTGGATGTGCTGATTCTGGGCATGGGCAGCGATGGCCACACCGCATCCCTGTTTCCGCATGCGCCAGAACTGGACGAGGCGCTTGATACCGATTCGGCGGCTATCGTGGCCGCAACGACGCCGCCTTCCCAGCCCCATAAGCGTATTACCTTAACGCTGCGTGCCCTGAGTCGGGCCGGTTTCACCGCGCTGCATATCAAAGGCGATGACAAGCTGAAAACTCTTCAGGACGCCTGTGCGGATATCGGACAAATAAAGGCAATGCCCATCCGCGCTTTCCTCAAGCCCGGCCTGCAGATTTTCTGGAGCGCCTGAGACGGCTGGCGCCACTGAATTGTTTTATCGGAGAAAGCTATGAACCAACTGTCTGACTTTCACCGCGAACGGGTACAGTCGGTGCTGAGCGCCTCGCCTCTTATCCCGGTGATCACCATTAATCACCCTGATCAGGCATTGCCTCTATGTCAGGCCCTGGTTGATGGCGGCATTCGCGTTCTGGAAATTACCCTGCGCACGCCCCACGGCATAAACGCCATCGAACAGGTCAGAAAGGCCATCCCGGATGCCTGGGTTGGTGCGGGCACGGTTACCAGCATCGCCCAATACCGCCAGGTGGAAGCCGCCGGCGCCCAGTTCGTGATCACCCCGGGTGTCACCGAGGCCATCCTGGAATTCGGCGTCACCTCCGAGGCCCC
>JBHEPI010000196.1:0-12513 GCA_046260345.1 Marinobacter sp.
TCCGGTAACCGCCTGTTCCCGTCCAGTGCCTGCCACGCCTCCCGCGCCCAGGGAATCGGTGCGCGGCTGAAATAATGTGCCATGCCGCGGTGATCAAACACCACTTTTACAACATTGGGATTGAATACGCTGGCTGCGTCCGGGATTGGTTCGCAGAGTGTCGCGATGGCGGCATCGGGATGTGCTTGCAGATTGGCAGCCACCTGATCAATCAGTTCCGGGGGAATCAGCGGTTCGTCACCCTGGACATTGACCACCCGCTCGTCGGGCCGGAAATTCATCAACCTGGCCACTTCTTCCAGCCGGTCGGTGCCACTGGCATGGTTGGCAGACGTCATCACGACCTCTGCCCCGAACGACCGGCAGGCTGTTTCAATACGGGGATCGTCGGTTGCTATGATCACGCGGCTGGCGTAGCTCTCGCAGGCGCGGTCATAGACATGCTCAATCATTGGTTTGCCGGCGATGTCTGCCAATGGCTTTCCTGGCAGGCGCGTCGACGCAAAGCGAGCCGGAATCACAACGGTATAGGACATACAGGCTTCCTGTCAGCGTTTATCCAAACGCTCGTCGGTGGTCAGGGTGCGAGCTTCTGTCGCCAGCATGACGGGTATCCCTTCACGAATCGGGAAGGCCATCGCATCCTGATAGCAGATCAGTTCCGTCCTGTCTTCATTGAGCTTGAGATCCCCTTTGCACACCGGGCATGCCAGCAGGGCCATCAGTTTTTTATCCATGGTGTGTTCTCACAGTTTCGTTGGAATCCAGTGATTGACGACAGTGATTGACGCCGGCCAGAAATGCTGCCGTAAATGCCTCCGGAAGCCCGGCTTTTACCGCCAGCACCCAGGTATTGTCCGGAGCAATGTTCCGACATTTAACGGCATCTTTCGATGTCATTACCAGCCACTCGCCTTGTTCTGACTGCAGATCCTCAGGGGTAAAACGATGATGATCCGCCAGGGCACGAGGCCTGACCCGCGCACCCAGATCCCTTAGTGTATCGAAAAAACGCTCCGGGTTGCCGATTCCCGCTACTGCCCTTACCCGCTGCCCCCGGAGGCTGTCAGGAGAGAGAGTTTCACCGGTAACAAGATTGCGCAAATCAGACGGTGCCAGAGTCATAGTGAACTGATGCTCGTGCTCAATCTCGCCCAGATAACCACCATTGGTAATGACGAAATCAGCGGAGGCCAACCGTTCCAAGGGTTCGCGCAGCGGACCTACGGGAATCAGCGCGCCATTACCCAGGCCCCGGGTCCCATCGAACACCACCAGCTCTATGTCCCTGGGCAAGCGGTAGTGCTGAAGCCCGTCATCACACACAAGAATGGTACCCAGCTTCTGATCGAGAGCCCAGAGGGCGCCGCGTTTACGATCCGGATCAACCACGACCGGGCAGCCAGATTCCGCAGCCAGCATCACCGGCTCATCGCCAGCCACATCAGGACCGGTTTCGCGGGTAACCTGCAGGGGGTAGTGGTCGGCCTTGCCACCGTAGCCCCGGCTCAGGATCACAGGGTGCCAACCCTGCTCCTTCAGTAGCTGTGTGAGGGCCGCGGTCAGGGGCGATTTACCGGTACCACCAGCGGTTATATTACCCACCACGACGACCGGAACAGGAATGCGTTCATCCCTGGCCTGCCAGGCACGGCGTCTCCGGTTTTCGGCAATCGCCCGATACAGCCAGGCCAGCGGATACAGAGGCCACAGCGGGCGTTTGCCGCTATACCACAACCGGTCCACCAGCGTGGTCATGCCTGCTCGCTGAATTGCATCTGGTGGAGCTGGGCGTAGGCACCACCCTGGGCCAGTAACTCATCGTGGCGACCGGATTCCACGATCCTTCCGCCATCCATCACCAGGATGCGATCCGCTTTTTCAATGGTGGACAGCCGGTGGGCAATGACCAGCGTCGTCCTGCCCTTCATCACCGTTTCCAGGGCATCCTGGATGTGGCGTTCAGATTCGGTATCAAGGGCCGAGGTGGCCTCATCGAGAATCAGCACCGGTGCGTCCTTCAGCAGCGCCCGGGCAATTGCCAGGCGTTGGCGCTGGCCGCCGGAGAGCATCACGCCGTTATCACCAATCATGGTGTCCAGGCCTTCCGGCATCCGCTCGATGAATTCCATGGCATGAGCTTTCTCGGCCGCATCGATAATCTGTTCCCGGCTGTGATGTCGAAGTGCGCCATAGGCGATATTGGCCGCAATGGTATCGTTGAACAGCACCACGTTCTGGGTCACCAGCGCTATCTGGGCCCGCAACGCTTCAAGGGCAAACTCCTTCAGCGAGTGCCCATCCAGGCGGATATCACCAGCGGTGTATTCGTAGAATCTGGGCAGCAGGCTGACCATCGTTGATTTACCACTGCCGGAGCGCCCCACCAGCGCCACACTCTGGCCGGCGGGAATACTCAGCGAGATGCCTTTGAGCACATCCTCAAGCTGATCGCGGTAGCGAAAGCACACGTTGTCGAACTCGATATTGCCGTCAACGCGCTTTGGCGCGTAGGTGCCGGGATCATGCTCGGGCTCTTCATCCATGGTACCGAATACGTCATGGGCGGCGGCCACACCTTTCTGGATCTTGGCGTGCACCGACGTTACCTGGCGAATGGGTTTGGCCATGGTCGTTGCCGCGGTGATAAAGGCGACCAACTTACCGGTGCTCATGTTACCCCGCAGCTCCGGGGCAAGCATGAACCAGACCAGTGCCGCAATAGCGATAGCGACCAGCACCTGGATGATGGGGATGCTGATAGCCTGTGTAGAGGCCATTTTCAGGCTCTGCTGCAGGTTTTTCTCACTCACTTTACGGAATCGGTCGCGCTCGTAGTGCTCGCCACCAAAGGTGCGCACCACCCGATAGCCGCTGATGGATTCGGAGGCCACATGGGTAATGTCCCCCATCGAACCCTGAATCCGCCGGCTGATCTTGCGAAACCGCTTGCTGGCGTAGGTCACAACCAGGGCAATCAACGGCCCGACCGCCAGGAATACCAGCGTCAGCTTCCAGTTGGTGTAGATCATGAAGCCCAGCAGACCGAGAATCGTCAACCCCTCACGGAGAGTGATGGTGACCGCATTGGTGGTGGCTTCGGCAACCTGTTCGACGTTGAAGGTCAGCTTGGACACCAGCCGGCCCGATGCGTTTTCATCGAAGTAGCGGGAAGGCAGATTCAGTAGCCGGTCAAACACCTGCTTACGCAGGGCATTGATAACCTGCCGGCCAACGTAGCTGATGAAGTACTGGCTCATGAAGGTGCCCACGCCCCGAAAGGCGAACACACCCACAATCAGCAACGTCAGCTGGATGCGGTTTTCATCGGTGGGGTTCTCCAGCGCGGTGATTACGTACTCCATGGCTGCCGCCATGCCGGTGGAGGCCGCTGCATAGATGACGTTTCCCACCACCGCCAGAGCGAAGGCCAGCCAGAAGGGTTTTACATAAGCCAGCAACCGCTTGTAGGTTGCCCAGTTACTTGCCGGCTGCTGGACCTGATCTGCTGTAGACGTTGATTCACTCACTGCCCTTCGGCCTCACGCTCGGTCGTGATACTGAGTTTGGCAAAGCCAAGGCGCCCGGCAACGTCCATGGCCCGGACCACGAACTCGTGGGGTGTGCGGGCATCAGCGGTAATAATGAAGGGTAGCGACGCGTCATCACCCGCAAGCTCGCTGACGGCGCGCTCAAGGGTCTCCCGGCGATTATTGACCAGCGTACGATCGTTAAGGATGTACTGCCCTTCAGCGTTGATGACCACATCGATCAGCGTCGCTTCCGATTCGGACCGCTCACCATTGGCTTCCGGCAATTCGATATTGAGATGGCTTTCACGGGTGAAGGTGGTGGAAACCATAAAGAATATCAGCAGCAGGAAGACCACATCGATCAGTGGTGTCAGGTCAACCCCGACTTCCTGACTTCTCTGGCGCTTGAACTTCACGGTGTTCAGGCTCCTTCCACGTCAATTTCGCGGTCACCATGCACGACTTCAACCAGCTTGATGGCCTCTTGCTCCATGCCAACCACCAGTTCATCAACACGCCGGATAAAGTAGCGGTGACAGATAAGTGCAGGAATAGCGACACTCAGACCCGAGGCTGTGGTGATCAGTGCTTCCGAAATACCACCGGCCAGATTGCCGGCATCACCGACACCGGCGAGCTGGATTTCGGCGAATACCTTGATCATGCCAATAACCGTGCCGAGCAGACCCAGTAGCGGTGTGATAGTCGCAACCGTGCCCAGCGGATTAAGGAAACGTTCCAGTTCATGGATGACCTGGCTGGCCTCATGCTCAATGCTTTCTTTCATGATCTCGCGACCATGCTTTGCATTCATCAGCCCGCCGGCCAGGATCTGGCCCAGAGGGGAAGATGCCTGCAGGGCCTTGAGCTTGCGGCCGTTAAGCTCTTTCTTCTTGATCCAGCGCCACAACTCATTGATGGTGTGTTGCGGCGTTACCCTGGACGGTCTCAGAGTCCAGAAGCGCTCAAGGATGATGGCAAGTGCAAGAATGGAACAGGCAAGAATCGGCACCATAAGGATGCCACCGGCTTTCAAAAGCTCGAACACGCTTGGTCTCCCTGATTGTTAGCAAGCCGCGCTACTTTAGCATAGCTACCGGCCCAGGCCACACCCGGAATGTCACGGCTTTTTACACCGGACATCATGGACTTTCCGGTTGGCGTATCCAGAACGGTGTTCCGGCTCTTGCCTCCGTTATCGACACGCCATCTCGCCGAAAATCCAGATGCACGGCACCCGATGTGGCCGTATTCAGCAGGCGACTGCCGGCGGACCGGTATCGGCTTACTACATCAGCATGAGGATGCCCGAATCGGTGCCGGTATCCCGCGCTGAACACAACAAGGTCCGGCGCCATTTCCCCGACCCATTGTTCAGATGACGATGTCTTGCTGCCGTGATGAGGTGCCAGAACAACACGATAACCCACAGCCTTCTGCCGCCGGTCGGTGATGTAGCGATGTTCTGCCCGGTGGGTGATATCCCCGGGCAGGACAACCTCTGTACCCGACAGGTTATGGCGGATAGTCAGCACGCATGAGGCGTCATTACCTTTGACGTCACCGGGGCTTCGCCAGTAGGACAACTCAAGACTGCCCATCACATGGCTGGCGTACTGCGCGCAGGACTCTACTGTGGTACCGGAATCGCCAGGCAGCATGCCAGCCACCCGCTTCGGCTCCCCGGTGACCACCCGCCCCACAACGAAGTTTTCAAACAGGTGCGACAACCCGCCAGCATGGTCGCCATCGCCGTGACTGATCACCAGAGTGTCAATCCGATGAACACCCAGCGCTCTGAGATTGGGCACCAGTACCGAATCAACGGCAGAATAGACACCCTCAAGGGCGGGGCCGGTATCGTATACAAGCACCCGATCGTGATCCCGCACCATCACCGACGACCCCTGGCCGACATCCCATACCCAGACTTCCGCGTCGTCTGCCGGGGAATTTACTACGCTGGCGCCTGATCCCTTGACCAGCGTTACTGTCAGCCACAATGAGACCAGGCAGGCGGTTGCCAGTCGAAACCCTCGAAAAGGCACCAGCAGGGCCAGCATGACGACACCAGCCAGAAGCAGGACCGGTATCAGGCCGGGGGACGGCATGGCCACTTCCTTGTCCGCCAGCCATGACAGCCCCTGCCACAGCACTCCGAACACCAGATCATAAATGCTGATAACGGCACCGTTGGCGGCCGGCACAATCATCATTATCACTGCTCCGACCACAAGAACCGGCATAACGACCAGCGAAACCCAGGGTATGGCGAACAGATTGGCGATAAAGCCAATCACAACCTGGGACTGCCCAAGCAGCTGCAGAATCGGCCATAGCGCGACAAAGACAGCCAGTTGCGCGAGTAGCAGCCCCTGAAGCCACCCCGACTGGCGCACCCGAAGACTGAACAGCAGCACAAGAACAGCAACAGCACCGAACGAAAGCCAGAATCCCTGATCGAGGGGCGAAAACGGGTCACTCAGTAATACCAGAACCAGGGCGCCCAGCAGTCCGGTAAACGCCCCGGCACGACGTCCGGCCAGCAGAATCCAGCCGGCGATGACTACCATGATCAGTGCCCGCCGTGTCGGTACCGAAAAGCCTGCCGCAAGCGCATAAGCAAGGCTGGCCAGTGAAACGCAGAGAAACACCAGGCGCCGAAAAAGCGCTGGCGAAAGTTGCCCGGGTGGCAGGCAGAGCAATACCCGGCGGCAGACAAAACCGGCGCCGACGGCAATCAGGCCCAGGTGCAAGCCGGAAATGGCCACCAGATGAATGGTGCCGGTGGCCTTGAGGACATCCCAGTGCCCCGGTTCCATATGGCCCCGATAACCGATCAACAGAGAAGCCACCAAAGGAAATTGCCGGGCGGTGGACAGCCTTTCCGACGTCGCCCTGACCAGCCCGTTGCGCCAACTGTGATAGCGACAATTCAGGCGACAGTTCAGACCTCTGGCCGGAGCCAGGTCACGAATAGTGCCGGTGGCGCCAAATCCCTTGCGGTACAGCCAGGACTCGTAACGGAAGCCCACGGGATTCACAGAGCCGTGAGGACGCTTGAGAACAACCCTGAGCCTCGAACGTTGTGGAATGCTGGTTGTTGCTTCCTCGCCATACCAGGCCAGGCGCAGCTTCCGGGGCATAGCGGAAAGATCCGCATCAGTGAAACGCTCAGGTGCGTGCCATTGCTCAACACAGAAGGCAAAGCGGACGCTGTTGAAACTGCCGGTGGAGGGGACGCTACACAAATATCCGGACACGTCCAGAACCTCCCCTTCCAGGCTGGCTGAAAGAGTAGTCTGTTGACGGGCATCCGCATGCCAGGTCACCCACAGCATGCCGGCAAGCGTGCCTGCAACGAGCATCGCCAGGGCCCTGAGCAGTCGCGAATCGACTACTCTGAAGGCGAGAAACGGGACCGGCGTCGCGCCTGCCAGCCAGTGCAGAGGTGGTAAGAGCGCAAGGCTATACAGTAAGATAACGCCGCAGGCGAAGCCCACGAGGCCAATCCTGGCCATAAAACTTCCGGACAATCCTTGTCCTCCTGATAGTTGGTCCTCTCCGGGCAATGCGAATTCCCGGAACCATCAATCCGAGCAGGCAGAACTTCCCGATGCCAAAGAAGTTCATGAAACGCTATCTACCATCACCGGAAAGGGTGCGCGCCATTGAATCGCTGCACTTCCTTGGCGATATCCTTCATGAACCCAACCTCTGGCACATCAACCGACACAGTGTTGCCCGCGCCTTTCTGGTGGGCATTTTTCTGGCTATAATCCCCATGCCATTCCAGATGCTTGCAGCAGCGTTTTTTGCCATCTGGTTCAACGCCAACCTGCCTCTGTCCGTCGTACTGGTGTGGATCAGCAATCCGGTTACCATGCCCCCCATATTCTACTTCAACTACAAGGTCGGGGCCTGGATTCTGGACCGCCCGGTCCTCAACTTCGACTTCCAGCTGTCCTGGTCCTGGCTCAGTGAACGCCTGCTGGACATCGGCATCCCTCTCTACCTCGGATCTTTGCTGGTGGCTACCACGTCGGCGTGCCTGGCTTACCTGATCATCCAGTTCCTGTGGCGCCGCAAAGTCCGCTCTGACTGGCAGGAGCGCAGGTTGCTGCAGATCCGCCATCGCCGGCTGATGAAAAAGGCGAGGCGAGAGCGCAACAGCAGCAGTCAGCGCTCCTGAAACAACTCTCCCTGCTCCAGGCGTAACACGCGCCCGAGACTTCTGGCCATTTGCATGTCATGGGTCACCAGCACAAAGGCGATACCAATCTGATCCCGCAATGACTCAATAAGATCGCGCACGCCTTCCCCGGTCTGTTCATCCAGGTTCCCTGTCGGCTCATCCATCAGCACACAATCCGGTTCATTCACCAGTGCGCGGGCAATGGCAACCCGCTGGCGTTCGCCGCCGGACAATTCACCAGGCTTGTGCGCAAGGCGGTGACCCAGACCTACGCGCTCCAGTATCGCGCTGGCCCTGGCGGATGCCGGCTTCACCCCCAGCCCGCCCAGGGCGCAGGGCATCATGACGTTTTCCAGCGCAGAAAACTCCGGAAGCAGGTGATGGAACTGGTAGACAAAACCCAGGTGCCGGTTACGGAAACGCGCCCGCCCGGCCTCGCTCATGCGGTGGATGTCCTGGCCGCAGATATCAATATGCCCTGACGAAGGCTTGTCCAGCCCGCCAAGAAGGTTCAGCAGGGTTGTTTTACCGGCGCCACTGCTGCCCACAATACCGACCGTTTCCCCGGCACTGACTTGCAGCGAAATATCCGAGAAAATGGTGAGCTTACCGGGACCTTCATTGTAAGTACGGGTGACCTTGTCACAGTCAATCACCAGCGCCTTTTCAGGGTTCATGGATGCTGAATCACTCATAACGCAAAGCCTCCGCCGGGTCGACGCGGGAAGCGCGCCAGGCCGGATAAATCGTCGCCAGCAGGCTCAGGGTCAGGCCGGCACCGCTGATAATCCACACATCCTGCCACTGCAGCTGGGAAGGCAGATAACTGATGAAATACACATCCGCGCTGAGGAACTGGTGCCCCATGACGGCTTCCAGCCAGGCGATGAACCCGCTGATGTTATAGGCACCCAGTATCCCGAGAGCCGTGCCGATGATCGTGCCGGTGATGCCGATAACCGCGCCCTGAACAATGAAAATGCGCATGATTCTGCCTGGCGTCGCGCCCATGGTCCGCAGAATGGCAATATCCGCCGTTTTGTCAGTCACCACCATCACCAGCGTCGAGACGATATTGAAAGCTGCCACCGCAACGATAAACATCAGTAGCAGCCCGATCATGGTTTTCTCCATGCGAATGGCCTGAAACAGATTACCGTGGGTGCGGGTCCAGTCGGAAATATAGTGGCGGCCACTGAGCTCCGTAGCAGCCTCTCTTGCTACCTGCGGAGCCTTGAACAGATCATCCACCAGCAGGCGCACACCCTCGGCTTTACCGCCGGTACGCATGAGTTTTGCGGCATCGTCCATATGGATCAGGGTATAGTTGCCGTCCAGCTCGGCCCCCACACTGAAAACGCCCTTGACGGTGAACCGTTTCAGGCGCGGCATGACTCCCGCGGGCGTCACCGAGGCCTCCGGTAACACCACGGTTACCCGGTCACCAATCTGGAGCCGGAGTGCCGACGCCATCTGCTTGCCAATGATAATCCCGAACTCGCCGGACCTGAGGTCATCGAGGCCACCTTCGATCATATGATCTTCAATGATCGATACGCTCCGCTCCTGTTCCGGAAGAATGCCATTAAGCATGACACCCCTGACCTCACCACCACCGGTCACCATGCCCTGGCCCTCGATATAGGGTGCCGCAGCAATAACCGATGGATGCTGCTCAACCCTTCGATCAACCTCTTCCCAGTCCTGAAGTTCGCCGTCGGCCTCTATGGTGGCATGGGGCACCATTCCCAGAATCCGCTGTTTAAGCTCACGGTCGAAGCCGTTCATCACCGACAGAACAATGATCAGCACCGCAACACCGAGCATCAGGCCGATCATGGAAGTCAGTGATATGAAGGAAATAAAATGATTACGTCGCTTGGCCGCGGTATACCGCAAACCGACATACAGTGATAAGGGTCTGAACATTGGGAGGAGCCTGTCGCTGCCTTCTGGTCTGTCGAAAATCCTGCCCGATACGAACCGGCAGGAAGCTGCTAAACTTCTATCAGGAAACAATAATACCGCGTTCTGGAGTCCCGATGGCTGTAACGACACCCCACAACAACCCGGCGGATATCCCCTCTGACCGCAGGGACTTTTTTCGCATTAGCGACCATATCGGCCTGGAAATCCGCAAACTCGGCCCTGAGGATGCCGACAAGGATAATCCCTTCAATGGCAGCCACCTGGAAAACCTCCGCTCCGAATTCAGGCGCCTTGATCAGGACGTCCGGGCACATCTCGCCAATCTGGCGGAACGAGACCGCCTGCTGACCTCACTGATCAAGTCACTTAACGGGAAGCTGGATACGCTGGCGCGCATTATGGCCTTTGAGCAAAATCCGTTGCAACCTGAAGACTGGCAGGACGTCACCCTCAGCGAGGGCGGTCTGTCATTCCACACCTCTACCAACAGCTTCAACCCCGGGGAAATTCTGGCTCTCAGAATGACCCTTCCCCCGGAACTGTTTCAGCCGGTTGCCATTGCCCGGGTTATCAGTGTCGAGCCTGACGGAAGCGGAGGTGCCACGGTTCACACGGAATTCAGCGAAATCCATGACAGCGATCGCCAGCAAATTGCCCGCCATGTGATGCGCTGGCAAATCCGGCAACGGCAAAAAGAATAAACTGTCTGCAAATCACCGAATCAGGGCTGACTTTTGTTAGTCTTTATTTGTTATTACGTTTTATCAATGTGGGAGTAAGTCACTGATGAATAAATTCACAATAAAAGCAGTCTGTGCCGCCACCGCCCTCACCGGACTGGCAATGGGAACCATCACTACCGCCGTTGCTGAGGAGGTCCGCGTACCGGTCAAATCGCACGCCGAGCGCAGCGCCGAGGCAGATCTGCCGCGCACCGGAATGAGTCAGTCCAGCGTTCGAAATGCCTGGGGAAGCCCCCGGGAAACCAATGCTCCGGTCGGTGATCCCGCCATTTCCCAGTGGCATTACGAAGATTTTGTCGTGTATTTTGAAGGTGACAGGGTTATCCATGCCGTGCTGAAATCCCAACGCTGAAAAATCGTTCAATTATGTCCTGACGCAGCCCTGCCTCTTCGTTAGAATGTCGGTTTTTGCATAAAGGTGTTCGCAACTTGACTTCCAGACCTGTGATGCCCGCAGAATGGGCACCCCAAAGTGCCGTAATGCTGACCTGGCCCCATCCGGGAACTGACTGGAGCGACAGCCTCGCCGAGGTAGAGCCGGTATTCATGGATATCGCACGGGCGGTACTCCGTTTCGAGAATGTCGTGCTCAGCTGTGAACATGTGGTTCGGCTGCAGGAACTGGAGCGGGATCTCAACGCTGAGGCGCAGGAACTGGGTCTGCCGGGGCGTGTGGTCGCGGTGCCTGCCCCCGCCAACGACACCTGGGCAAGGGACCATGGCCCCATTGCCGTTTCCGGCGCGGATGGCCCTCAGTTGCTGGATTTTCGCTTCAATGCCTGGGGCCGCAAATTCCCCTGGGAAAAAGACAATGCACTGAACCGGCATCTGGCGAACTTCGGCAGTTTCGGCACGACCCCGCTGGTACCGGTGGAGTTTGTCCTTGAAGGCGGTTCCATTGAATCCGATGGGCAGGGAACCATACTGACCACCAGTGAATGTCTGCTGACACCGTCCCGAAACCCTTCCATGGACCGGGCATCCATCGAGCATCTGCTGGGGGAAACCCTGGGGGCTGACAGGATTCTGTGGCTTAATCATGGCTATCTGGCCGGCGACGACACCGACAGCCATATCGACACGCTTGCCCGTTTCTGTGCCGAAGATCACATCTGTTACCTGGCCTGCCCGGATGTCAGCGATGAGCATTACAGCGCGCTGGCCGCTATGGAAGAAGAGCTGCAACAGTTCCGCCAGGCTGACGACCAGCCCTATAAACTGACACCATTACCCTGGCCCGACGCCATTCACGGCGACGACGGCGAACGGCTTCCGGCAACCTATGCCAACTTCCTGGTCATCAACGGTGCTGTTCTGATGCCGGTCTACGGCGTGCCCCAGGACGACGATGCACTCAGAATTCTCGCCGGGCTTTTCCCAGACCGGGAGATGATTCCGGTTAATTGCCGCCCTCTGATCAGGCAGCACGGCAGCCTTCATTGCGTCACCATGCAGATACCCGCCGGAGTTGTGCAGGTATGAATCGCTCCACCCCGGCCGGTGCACTGGCCATTGCTGCCATTCAACAAACCTGCGACGCCAGCAAGGACACCAGCCTGGCCACCACTGAGCGCCTGGTCCGGCAGGCTGCCAGCGACGGCGCGCAGCTTGTCGTTCTGCAGGAACTGCACGCCACCCTGTATTTCTGCCAGACTGAAGACACTTCTGTATTCGACCTGGCCGAACCCATACCCGGGCCCACCAGCGACCGGTTGTCGGCACTGGCTTCAGAGCTCGGTGTTGTTCTCGTCGGTTCTATCTTTGAGCGCCGGATGAACGGGGTCTATCACAACACCGCGGTTGTCTTTGAACGGGATGGCACCATCGCCGGCATGTACCGCAAGATGCATATCCCGGACGACCCCGGGTTTTACGAGAAATTCTACTTCACCCCTGGCGACGCTACTTTCAACGACGGCACCAGCGGCTTTACCCCCATTGAAACCTCCGTGGGCCGGCTGGGTGTTCTGGTATGCTGGGATCAGTGGTACCCCGAAGCCGCTCGCCTGATGGCCCTCGCCGGCGCGGAGGTACTGATCTACCCCACGGCTATCGGCTGGGATATTACCGACGACCCGGACGAACAGGCTCGCCAGCTGGACGCCTGGGTGAC
>JBHEPI010000015.1:0-27915 GCA_046260345.1 Marinobacter sp.
CAGGCCCCTGGCGCCGCTGACGCGCACCTGGTCGGTGCCCACTTCGTCGAGCGTGACGGATGTAAAGTCACAGGTGACATCCGGCAGCAAATAGGCCCTGGGGTCACCAATTTCATAAACCAGCTGTTCAGCCACCGTGCCCCGGGACACCTGGCCACCTGTGCCTTCCGGCTTGGTCATGAGGAAATCGCCGTTAACCGAGACCTCTGCAATGGGGAAGCCCATATCCGCATAGCCCTCTGCGACCTCTTCCCAGTCGGTAAAATTACCGCCGGTGGACTGCGCACCACATTCCAGCAGGTGACCGGCCAGGCTACCCTGTGCCAGCTTGTCGTGGTCGCTCCAGTTCCAGCCGAACTCATGTACCAGTGGCGCCAGTACGAGGGCACTATCGGCGACCCGGCCGGTAATGACGATGTCCGCGCCCTGTTCCAGTGCTGCCACCAGCCCCGGAGCGCCCAGGTAGGCATTCAGGCTCACCATCATTGCTCGCATGGGCTGGCCGGTGGTCATTTCAGAGATGCCGGCGTCGGCCAGTAGTTGCCTTTTCGGTAACAGGTCGTCGCCCAGAACCAGCGCAATCTTCATGTCCACGCCGGCTTTCTCGCACAGTGCCTGCAGGGCATCGCGGCAGGCCAGGGGATTGACGCCGCCGGCATTTGCCAGAACCCGAATGCCTTTTTCTTTTATCTCACCGAGCAACGGTCCCATCACCGTTTGCACGAAATCACGGGCGTAGCCCTGGCTCGGGTCCTTCATCTTCTGCCCGGCCATGATGGACATGGTGATTTCTGCCAGGTAATCGGCCACCAGGTAATCAATATTACCCTTGCGGACCAGTTGCGCGGCGGCGGTTTCGGTGTCGCCCCAGAAGGCGGCGGAGCAACCGATACGGATAGTGTCTGGCCTGGAAAGGTCGGAATCTGGCATGTCTTCACCTTGTCAAAAGAAGCCGCAATGCCGGTCACAGCGTTGCTGTTCACGGAAGTTGTCAGCGATGCTAATGACAATACCAAGCAAGCGCTTGGTTTGTAAACAGGCAAAATCAGGATAGAATTGACGCTCTTCTGTCCCCTGGCTGGAAAATACTGTGAATCAAGACTCTATCCTGCGCTCACTGGTTGCCGATAACCTGGTTTCCGACCCCGCCGGCGCCCGTGGGCGGTTGCTGCGTGAAGCCGCCCGTCTGTTCCGGGACAAGGGCTATGAGCGCACCACGGTCAGGGATCTGGCGGCAGCGGTGGGTATCCAGTCCGGCAGTCTGTTCCATCACTTCCGCACCAAGGAAGAAATCCTCAAGGCGGTGATGGTGGAGACCATTCGCCTGAATACAGCTCTGATGCAGGCAGCAGTGGATTCCGCAACGTCGAATCGCGACAAGCTACAGGCGCTCATTCGCGCCGAACTGGAGTCCATCAATGGCCAGACGGGAGAGGCCATGGCAGTGCTGGTGTTCGAGTGGCGCAGCCTGTCGGAAGAATCTCAGGCCTATGTGCTTGAACTTCGGGATATCTATGAGCAGTTGTGGCTGGATGTGCTTGAGGCACTGGGCCGCGACGGTGTGCTGACTGCGGATCCATTCGTGGTTCGCAGGATGCTGACCGGAGCCCTGAGCTGGACGGTGACCTGGTACCGCCCCGATGGTGGTCTTACTCTGGATGATCTGACGGATCAGGTGGTCGCGATGATGGGGCTGACATCCGCCCGGGCCTGACTTTGTGCACACGTAATCTCTATGGGTACGAATGTCTCAATCGTAATGTTTTTCAGAACTCCTTGTTTTATATCAACATACATTTATCTCCTTCCCGTCCTTCCCGTCATTGCAGGCCATTGGCCTGATCGGCACAACCGGACCGGCATTCCAGCCATTTTTGTCTGACAAGATTCACCACATTTTTGCCACCGTCGATTATGAACGGGAATTTGATTGCGGGTTATCCGTCACGGTAACCGTGCGGCAGACAGTGATAGTGGGCCCTGGATCATCCCGAACCTATAAAAACAATGTGAACAGGACGATGTATGAACTCCTCACTGGTGAAATCCTGCGGGCATTTCCGCAACACTTGTCTGACACTGCTGGCAGCGGCTCTGCTCGCCGGCTGCTCGGCCAATCCTATCTATACGACCACCGGCATGGTTCTCTCCAACTACTATGTCCGGCAGCCTGGGTGTGGTGCTGAATCCCTGCCTGTTAATCGTGGTGGTGGCGGCACTGAACAAGGAGGTGACCACTTCCGAAATGTACGGCTGGGGCTTCTGGGTATTCCTCATGTCGGCGACCCTGTTCTCCGTGGTGGTCTGCAAAACCCAGGGTAACTGGAAACCCCGCCCGGCACCAAGTGCGTTCAGAAAATCCCTGGCCGAGTTGCGGCCACTGGCGCCCTACGCAGCCGTTGCTGCAGTGGTTATTCTGGCTATCTGGCTGATTCTGGGGCTCGGGTTCAACGAATACAGCGCGCCGATGATCCTGCCGCTGGTGATGCTGGCGCTGGTGTACCTGGATTCCGGAAAGGACCACGATGAACAGGGGCAGTCCCGTGGCCGGGCCTTCTGGATACGCAGTACGGCTGCAGCCAGCGACTCTGCCGTGCATATTGGCGCATTGCTGGCTCTGATCGGCTTCTCCATCTGCCTGGGTGGTATCCTGGAGCGTTCCGACATCGTGCATACACTGTTCCCGGAGAACCTGACCAGCCCCTGGGTTGCCATGCTGGTGATCGTGGTGATGGTCACCGTGATTGGTATGGTCATGGATCCGTTCGGCGCCGTAATCCTGGTGTCTGCCACCGTTGCACAGCCGGCAATCCAGTTGGGTGTTGATCCTCTGCATTTCTGGATTGTGTGTCTGGTGGCCTTCGAGCTGGGTTATCTGAGCCCGCCGGTGGCGCTGAACCACCTGCTGACACGACAGGTGGTGGGCGAAACCGAAGTGCTGGCGGCCGAGCGAACCGGCTCGTTCTGGCATCGCTACGAACGGCTGTTGCTGCCCCTGGTTGTGATGGGGCCGACGCTGCTGACGGCAGCCTTCGTGCCATTACTGTTCTATGCGCTGTAATCTTGGGCTACGAAACAAAATCGCCTGCGGGGAACTGCAGGCGATTTTTTGTATCTGATGAAATGTTTGGAACGTATGCGGTTTTACCGTCGTTAGTTGGATACCATACTGAGAATAAAAGGAGTTTTTCTGGAGTGTCCTTAATTTTGCCCTGGTGAGCCCGTTATGATCCGGATTGTACTTTCCACCGCTGGTTTGATTTCCTGTGTACTGCTGTTAGCCGGTTGTGGCGGAAGCTCCGGCGGCAGCGCTGAAGAGCCGCCTGACCTGGCCGGCGTTATTGATATAGAAAGCGGAACACGGGTGGATGCTGACACTGCCGATGATATCCGGCTTGACGAGGCAAAAGACAATAATACTGCCGCACGTGCCCAATCCTTACCTCCTGGGGCTACTTCGGGTGGTTACCTCAGTGTCAGCAGGGGCACCTACAGCACAGGAACCGTGGATACTTTCAGTTTTTTTGAGGACACAAAGGACGTTTACGTAGCGGAGCTCTCCTCCGGTGATCGGATAGCAGCGCAAGTTTTCCTGTCACCAGATCAGGCTCCGGCACCACCGGATCGAACCCTGCGCATCCTGAAACAACAGGAAGGAGATCTGGTTGAGATTGTTAGTGATAGTGCCTCCGGTAACCTTGATTCGTCGATAATTACACTGCCGGATAACTTTGAGTCGGGCTCCTACCTGATAGAGGTCACGACTACCGGTGGCATTCCGTTCCGCTACGTTCTCACATTGGCTGACCAGGCATCCGGCAGTGTCATGAATACTCATTATGCTGCTCCGTCTTTCATGGTGGACGAGGCCATCGTGAGTTTCGAACCAGAGCACGACAACAATACCATGGCAGCCGCAATGTCAGTGTCGGAGCGCCAGGATCTGGGCCGGGGGGCCTGGCTGATGCGCAGGAATGGAACGCGAAACCCGGCTGCCATGGCCTCCAGCCGGTCACATGATGCCCGCGAGGACACCCTTGAGTGGATCCGGGAGCTTCGTGATCAGCCCGGTGTGAGATCTGCAGAGCCCAACTATCTGTATTCGTCTCAGCAGGTATCGCCGGATGACGACACCTTTTTTGACCGGCAGTGGAATCTGCCTCTGACGAGGGCTCAGATGGCCTGGCAGGCTGCTCCGAATGTGGGTAAGAGTATCGGTATCGCAGTGATGGACACAGGGTTGTTCAGCTCCACTCCGACTTCCGGTGGCAACTGGCACCCCGATCTGGACGCCAATGTCGAGCTGATTCCCGGAGAGATCATGGATTATGTCCGTGGTGACCTGGATATTGATGAGGAGGATGACGGTGAGCGGGACCGCAACCCCTCCGACCCGGGTGACGGTAAGGACCGGAGCAGTAATTTCCATGGCACCCACGTTGCAGGTATTGCTGCTGCAGCGGATAACTCAATCGGTATTGTGGGCATGGCGCCCAGCGCAACTATTTATCCTGTCCGGGTGCTGGGCCGCGACGGTGTGGGCTCTTCTGCCGACCTGATTGCTGCTTTGACCTGGGCGGCGGGTCGTAGTGAGATTGACGTAATCAACTTCAGTCTTGGTGGTCTGGGCCCCAGCGATTCTCTCAAAGAAGCTATTGATGAGGCCTGGGCTAACGGCAAACTGATCGTCGCAGCAGCGGGCAATCAGGGAACTGACGAGCCAACCTATCCGGCCGCTTATGCCAATGTCATCGGAGTAGGGGCCGTGGATGGAGGAAGTGTGCGTGCGTCCTACTCCAACGTAGGTGAATCCGTGAATGTGGTAGCGCCAGGCGGCGATGCGAGCCGGGATGCCAATCAGGATGGTACCGCGGATGTGATTATCAGCGCATGGGGCAGGGATGACAGTGGTACGTTCGAGCCGGGGCATGCCGGCCTACAGGGAACCTCCATGGCAGCGCCTCATGTGGCAGGTGTCTATGCCCTTATGAAGGCAGAATCCTCTATCACCCCGGGAGAGTTCCGCAACCTGTTAAGAAATGGTGCTCTGACGGAAGAGGTTGGTCCTGCTTTTGAATACGGTGCCGGCCTGATTAATGCCCTAGCGGCCATGGACGCGGCATTGGAGGGCAGCTTCCCTGTCACTCTGGGGGCATCTCCGTCAGCGCTGCAGTTCAACTCGGCCGTTGTAAGTGCGGAGCTTGAGTTTTCAGTTTATCCCGAAGATAGAACTGTCGAAATTACGGATGTAACACCTGGCGCGGACTGGCTGAAGTTGGGAAATATCTCCGCCGACCCGACACAACCGCTCGCTGTGTCGGTGGATCCTTCGGGGCTTGAAGACAATAAACGCTACACCACAGATCTGGTGATTGCCTACAACCCGGAAACTGGTACCCCCACGACACTGACAGTCCCGGTTTCCCTGCGCATGGGCACAGCGGCGGACGACCGCGATGCCGGCAGACATTATATACTCCTGGTCAGCGCTGACGATGAGCGGGATACCATTGAGCAGGTGGTAGCTTCCGCGAGTGACGGACAGTACCGCTTTGCCTTTGACAACGTGGAGCCGGGCGAGTATTTCCTGGTGGCTGGCACGGACATCGACAACAATGGCCTGATCTGTGAGAACGGTGAAGCCTGTGCCGAGTATCCGGTCAATGGCCTTCCTGAGAAGATCTTAATTGGCGACGACCCAGTTGGCGGGGTAAGGTTAAGCACCAGTTTCCGCCGGCCCACCATTTCTGCTCTGGGTCTGCCCCGGGTCGGTTTTGAAGGTTATCGCCTGAAATCCAGGAACGATGAGGGACAGGGCGATACACTCGTTCGCAGTGTGGAGAATGAACGTTGACTATGCGGTTTATGCACATAACAGCCCTGGCCCTGGCCATTTCCCTGGTGGCAGGCTGTGCCGTCAATCGCTCGGCCACCGCCGAAGGCGCCCCTCTGGCACGGCAGGTAACGGAATCTGACCATTGCGGCCTGACTGCGCCTGGCCTGGTCTACATCAGCAGCGCCAGCGAACTGGACAGGCTCGAGCGCCTGCCATCCGGTAACCTGTCCATGAACCAGCTCCGGGCCCTTGATCTGCAACAGGAGCACCTGGTGCTCGTTGGTCTGGGGCAGAAATCCACAGGCGGATACGGACTGACCCTGGAGTCCGCCGAAATCGTCGACGATGTGCTGGAGCTGACACTTAACGCTCGCGAGCCGGCGGAGGATGCCATGGTCACCCAGGCACTGACCACGCCCTGCGCCGTCATCGCCATCAGTCCTGACGACTGGGAACAGCTCAGGGTGTCCGGCGAGGGCCTCGACACCATCATACGAGAGCGATAGCGGCGCTGTGGCTGCGCCGATCCGCACCCACACAAATCAACCGTTGATCTTTCCCCGTGAATCCCTAAGCTATGGGCCAGTTTAATAACAAACCCGTGGAGTCGCTTTCTTCCCATGAGCCAGAAACAGTACAACGCCGATGCCATTGAAGTTCTGAGTGGTCTGGACCCGGTACGTAAACGTCCGGGCATGTACACCGACACCAGTCGGCCCAACCATCTGGCCCAGGAAGTCATCGATAACAGCGTCGACGAAGCGCTGGCAGGCCACGCCCGTCGTATTGACGTAATTCTCCACAGTGACGGCTCTCTCAGTGTCGAAGACGATGGCCGCGGTATGCCGGTGGATATGCATAAGGAACATGGAGTGCCGGGGGTGGAGCTGATCCTTACCCGCCTTCACGCCGGCGGCAAGTTCTCCCAGGGCAACTACAATTTCTCCGGTGGCTTGCACGGGGTAGGGGTCTCGGTGGTCAACGCCCTGTCGACCAACCTTGAAGTACTGATCAAACGCGACGGACAGTTACACCGGATGACGTTTGCCAATGGCCATAAGCAAACCGACCTTGGGGTTGTGGACACCGTTGGCAGACGTAACACCGGCACCCGCCTCAAGTTCACGCCGGACCCCAGCTATTTCGACAGCCCGAAATTCTCGGTAAGCCGTTTACGCCACAACCTGCGTGCCAAAGCGGTACTTTGCCCGGGGCTGATCGTCACGTTCCTGCAGGAACAGACCGGCGACAAGGACGAATGGTGTTACGAAGGCGGGCTGCGTGACTACCTGCGTACCGAGCTGGCAGATATCGAAGCGGTGCCGCTGGAGCCGTTTACGGGCAGTTTCTCTGGCAACAAGGAAGCCGTGGACTGGGCGATACAATGGCTGCCCGAGGGCGGCGAAGCGGTGATGGAAAGTTACGTTAACCTGATTCCCACCGCCCAGGGTGGCACCCATGTAAACGGCCTGCGAACGGGCCTGCTGGAAGCCATGCGGGAATTTTGCGAGTTCCGTAATCTGCTGCCCCGTGGCGTGAAACTGTCTCCGGAAGACATCTGGGAACGCTGTGCCTACGTGCTGTCGTTTAAGATGCAGGAGCCGCAGTTCTCCGGGCAGACCAAGGAGCGGCTGTCGTCCCGGGAAGCGGCGAGTTTTATTTCCGGTGTCGTCAAGGACGCCTTCAGCCTGTGGCTGAACCAGCATACCGACATCGCCGAAGCGCTGGCCGAGTTGTTTATCAGCAACGCCCAGCGTCGGTTGAAGGCCAGCAAGAAAGTGGCCCGCAAGAGGGTTACCTCGGGCCCGGCATTGCCCGGCAAACTGGCAGACTGTTCCGGCAGTGACAGCAACCGCTCCGAACTCTTCCTGGTGGAAGGTGATTCCGCTGGCGGCTCCGCCAAGCAGGCCCGGGACCGGGAATTCCAGGCGGTTATGCCACTGCGGGGTAAGATTCTCAACACCTGGGAGGTCGACTCCGGCGAAATCCTCGCCTCCCAGGAAGTGCACGACATTGCAGTTGCCATCGGGGTGGATCCGGGCTCCGACAAGCTCGACGGCCTGCGCTACAACAAGATCTGCATCCTCGCCGACGCAGACTCCGACGGCCTTCACATTGCAACCCTGCTATGCGCGTTGTTCGTTAAACATTTCCGGCCCGTGGTTGCCGCCGGCCATGTTTTCGTGGCCATGCCGCCGCTGTACCGGGTGGATCTGGGTAAGGAAACCTTCTACGCCCTCGATGAACATGAGAAGCAGGGCATTCTGGACCGTTTGGCGGCTGAAAACCGCCGTGGCAAAATTTCCGTCACCCGCTTCAAAGGCCTGGGCGAGATGAATCCCCTTCAGCTCCGTGAAACCACCATGGCCCCGGATACCCGCAGGCTGGTGATGCTCACCATCGAGGATGGTGACGACACCGACAGCCGCATGGACATGCTGCTGGGGAAGAAGCGGGCGTCTGATCGCAGAGTGTGGCTGGAAACCTACGGCAATATGGCAGACATCGAAGTCTGACGAGCTCCATATTCCCATCGGTGCTTTAAAAAGCATCCTTTATTCTTTCTAAGTCTTCAACAAACTGGTTATCCTGCCCCTTTTATCCAGGGGATACCGAATGGACTGGCAGGGCTGGTTTGCATTAAGCCTCGCGGGGGTGGCGTTACTGTTGATGAGTGTCGGGCGCTTTGGCCCGCATCTCGTCATGCTGGGCGTACTCATCGTGCTCAGTGCCAGCGGCACTATTGACTCCAGTCAGGCCCTGGCAGGTTTCAGTAACTCGGGCCTGATCACCGTAGTCGCCATGTTTGTGGTGGCTGCCGGCATCCATCACTCCGGCGGTGTGGATCTTGTGGTTCATCACCTGCTGCGATCCCCCCGTACTGTGCGTTCCGCCCAGGCCCGAATTGCTCTCCCAGTAGCGCTGCTCAGTGGCTTTCTCAACAACACCCCGGTGGTTGCCACTATGATTCCGGCGGTTCACGCCTGGTCCCGCAAGATTGGCATATCACCATCCAAGCTGATGATCCCCCTGAGCTACTCGGCGATTCTGGGCGGCACGCTGACCCTGATCGGCACCAGTACCAACCTGGTGGTGAATGGTCAGTACCAGCAATTAACCGGTGAGGATAGTTTTTCGATATTTTCCATCACCGCGGTGGGGTTGCCGGTGGCAGTGATTGGCCTGGTTGTGATGTTATTGGTATTACCGAGAGCCCTTCCGGAGCGTAAAGACCAGCAGAAGTTCGGCTCCATGCGGGAGTTTACCCTGGAGGTTGCTGTTGCGTTTGACGGGCCGCTGGTGGGTAAGAGTGTCGGCGAGGCGGGCCTGCGCGAACTGGAACGGCTCTACCTGGTTGAGATCGAACGGGATGGCAGCGTGGTTACCGCGGTACCATCGGAAGAGCGGCTGCGTGGTGGTGACCGGCTGGTATTTGCAGGTGATACCCAGGCCATTTCTGATCTGCTGAGGATTAATGGCATTGTACCTTCGGTTCACGATGATGAGCCCAGCCTGAGTAAAGACCGGGCAGAGCGGCGGCTGGTGGAAGCTGCCTTATCGCCCCAGTCTGAAGTACTTGGTCTGACCATTCGGGATGCCCGGTTCCGGGACCGGTACGGTGCGGTGGTGCTGGCTGTTGCCCGTGGCGGTGAGCGGGTATCGGGAAACCTGGGTAATATCCGTCTCAAAACCGGGGATGTATTGCTGCTGGAAGCCCGCCCGGCGTTCGTCAGTCGCCAGCGATACGCCAAGGACTTCCTGCTGATCAACGATCTGGAAACGGAAACGCCCCGCCATGACCGGGCGTACCTGTCCTGGGGGATCCTGCTGGTGTTGGTGGGCGCTGCCGCCCTTGGGGTGTTGAGCATGCTCAACGCCGCATTGATGGGTGCTGCTCTGATGGTGCTCAGCGGGTGTTGTTCAGTAGGTCAGGCACAAAAAGCTGTGGATGTCCCGGTCATGCTCACCATCGCAGCGTCGTTTGCGCTGGGGGCGGCCCTGCAGGAAACCGGTGCGGCAGCGTATGTTGCGGAGGGGATACTGGATGTCAGCAGTGGCCACCCGTTGCTGACGGTGCTGCTGGTTTATTTCGCGGTGTCTGTGCTGACGGAAGTGATCACTAATAACGCGGCTGCGGTGCTGGTATTGCCCATTGTGCTGTCTATGACGGCGTCACTGGGTATTGCCGCCGAGCCTTACGTGATCGCCGTGATGATGGCCGCCTCCGCCAGTTTTGCCACACCGTTGGGGTACCAGACCAACATGATGGTGTTCGGCCCGGGCGGCTATCGGTTCATGGACTTTGTGAAGGTAGGTCTGCCGATGAATCTGTTCGTCGGGCTGGTCACCGTTGGGATGATTTCCCTGGTATACGGGATCAACCTTTCCTGAGGGCAGTCTCGGTAGGATTGGCCAGAATATCGCAGCAAAGGACTCTCAGCTGGCCTTTGTGATAATAGCCCAGAGACAGGGTGACACACATGTAGGCACCGGTGATGCAGAGGTAGGGTGCCGTTACCTGCAGGTAACCCGGCTGGGCAATAGCCTGGCGCAGGTACTGCTGGCGGTACCAGTCAGCACTGGTGGTGCTTTCCAGTGGGCGGAAGCGGGGGTCAAGGCTGTCGGCCATGGCATCGGAAACCAGGGTGGCGTCAATCTGTATGCCGGTTTCATCCACCAGGTAGCACCTTGATACCGCTGGATGATTCAGCAGAGTATTGCAGGCCTCCCGCATCATCACACCCTGGCTGAGCCGGTCCACCGCATTGCGGAAAAAACCTTCAAAAAAGGACGTCAGCTGCTGGGCCGGGTCCCGTGTTACCCGGTTTTTGCTCTTGTAGTCTTTCAGCAACCCGTCCAGATCGGTCATTTCGAAGGGTATGTTCTCCAGGGCCGTACTTGGTTTGCGGAAATAGAACCCCTGCACGAAGTCCACGCCGGCATCAATGGCGATCATGGCCTGGTCGTGGGTCTCTACGCCCTCCAGGAGCACCAGGCACCCTGACTGGTGCAGTAGTGACACAATGCCGTTGAGAATCTGTCGCGCCTTGTGGTCATCCGTGGCGCGGGTGAGCAACTTGCGGTCAAGCTTTACAATATCCGGTGACAGGTTCCAGATACGCTCAAAATTGGAGTGGCCGGCACCAAAATCATCGATGGCGGTCAGACAGCCCAGATCCTGATAATAGGCGACGGTTTCCCGCAGTCTCTCGGCATCATCGGTCGGCTGTTCAACAATTTCCATCACAATACGGTGAGGAGGCAGGCCGGTTTTCTGTAACAGCTCGCCAAAAAATGAGTCGGCCCGGCTGCCTGCAGATACCACCCGGGGAGAGACGTTCAGAAACAGCCAGTTGAGCTGATCCTGGAAGCCCGAGTAGTTGCGAATGTGCAGGTAGCGGCAGAGTCGGTCGAGCAGGAGGTTTTCTGCTTCAGTCGTTGGCAGCTCGAAGAGGTGCAAGGGCAACACGGCCGCATTATCGTTATCAAAAGCACGGATTAGTGCCTCGTAACCAACGATACGTTTGTGAGAAATGCTGAATATGGGTTGTAAGGCAGTGCGCAGTGTCAGGCCATGATAATCCGCCGTCCATGATTCTCCTTCCCTGGTCAGCATAGGCGACAACACATCGAGTTCGGGTGCGGTCAACTCTTCTGGGAGGGTTCGCGACATAGGCCTTCGGATTCTGGATAAACGAAAACATCGGAAATGCCACGGCGGCCGTCCGATCTGTCAATTCCTGCCACAGCCTGCTGATTTTGGTGAAAAAGTCAGACAGAAGGTATAGGATTATCATTGCAGACTGGAGAGTGCCAAAACACGCGAATTATTGCCACTATTTCATGTAAAAACAGGCAACTTCGGGTAACAGCGCACAGACAAGTGCTGAAGGGGGAGGTGCGCGCGGCCCGCGGGAGCCGCCAGAAATCAGTTGTTGCTGGGAACTGCAACAGATTCGTCAAATTCAATTTCCATGTCTCTTCCTCTCGTTCAATGAGTAACCCGAACCGGGCATTCAAGATATGGATAAAGTTTAGTCTGGCCATGGTTTTCCACAATCCGTATAAGCCGTATCAGACCAAAGGTATAAGGGAAAATACGTAGCCCGGGGCGGTCAAGAGCAGTTGGTCAGAATTTCTGACCTATGCATGCAAAACATTTTGATTGGTTTTGGTGGCGTGCGTTTCTACACTACCTTCGTGTAAGTAGCGGGCCAGACCACGGAGACTTCCATGCAGGTACGCAATACAGCCAACCGGTTTGGTGTGGTTACTATCGGTCTTCACTGGCTTGCAGCCATTGCGGTGTTCGGATTGTTCGGCCTAGGGTTCTGGATGGTGGATCTGTCCTATTACGACGACTGGTATCGCACCGGGCCAGACATACACCGGAGTATCGGCATACTGCTCTTTGCCGCCATGGGGCTGAGGCTCGCCTGGCGTTTTGCTAACCCCGTGCCTGCGCCGCTGCCCAACCACAGCCGGTTTGAAGTAGTGGCCGCCCATGGCGCCCACTTCCTGCTGTATATTCTGGTTTTCGTCGCGATGATCAGCGGTTATCTCATTTCCACCGCCGACGGGTCATCTGTCAGCGTTTTCGACTGGTTTCAGGTGCCATCGATGACCGGTCAGGTGAAGGGTCTTGAAGACACCGCAGGTGCTGTGCATTACTGGTCAACCTGGGCCCTGGTGGTGCTCGCGGGCTTGCATGGCCTGGCTGCCATCAAGCATCACGTTATTGACAGGGATGACACGCTGCGGCGTATGTTAGTTACGGATCGACGTAAGCAGTGATCTGGATATCGTTTTGCAATCGCGCCTTCGGGCTGTTTCAACAAGGAGATTATGATGAAAAAACTGCTGCTGGCATCAGCTGTTACATTCGCGGCCGTTGGCCCGCTTCACGCTTCCGAGCATAGCGGGACTTACGATTTTGACACCGAGGGCGACCATCAGTTTATCACCTTCAAGATTTCCCACCTGGGCTACAGCTGGCTCTATGGCCGGTTCAATGAGTTCGATGGCCAGTTTGTCTACGATGCTGAAAATCCGGAGAACAGCTCCGTTGACGTGACGGTTGATACGTCCAGTGTTGACTCCAATCACGGCGAGCGCGACAAGCACCTTCGTGAAGAAGACTTCCTCTATGTCAGTGAATACCCCGAAGCTACCTTCAAGAGCACAAAGGTGGTCGTGGATGAAGAAGGTGAGGCGGATATCGTCGGTGATCTGACCCTTCGTGGTGTCACCAAAGAGATTACTCTCGACGTGGAAATGCTGGGCCATGGGGATGACCCCTGGGGTGGATACCGGATGGGTTTCGAAGCGGAAACCGAGTTCAAGCTCTCCGACTTCGGTATTCCGATGGATCTCGGCAAGGCCTCCGAAACCGTACAGATGATTATCTCGGTGGAAGGGATTCGTCAGTAAGTTTCAGATTACTCCGGCCTCCCGGTTCGCCGGGAAGCCGGGTTGCCACTGTTGTTGCTTGATCGTCTGATGCTTTTATAACCCACTCACACTGTCAAAGTGCGTCGCTTGATTGTCCGGCGGTATTATTGTTGCGACAAAGGTGGCGCTGGCGCCAGAACTGGCCAAAGAAGATAACTAGGCCGATCAGGAGTCCCGCCCAGAGATAGGGTTCTGCAAGCTGGAACGTTCCACTTATGGCGAACTCCACCAGCAACATCAAAGCCAGAGCAAGAACCGCATTCACCACAGCCGTCATCATTGCCTGCCCGCAGGCTTTCAGGTCGGGTCTCATAGTTATCCACTCTCGGGTGTCGTGAAACGAGTCGTCGCTTTACTGAGTGTGAGCATACGGTGAGGGTTAAGCTCTCTCCATGCGGGAATTCCGCTATTGGAAATCCGACACGGTATTGGTGTATCTGCCCCCGCCTCCATATAATGTGCTCGCCGGCTATTGACCGGGTAATCATAAGAACTGTCTTCAGGCAACATTCATATCAGGCAACAAAGGGGCATCCATGCCAGAGTTTCAGACCACGGATGAAGGCTTTGAGCGGGTTTCATTGAGGGATTACACCGAGAAGGCCTACCTCGATTACTCCATGTACGTCATTCTCGACAGGGCGCTGCCCAACGTCGGTGACGGGCTTAAACCGGTTCAGCGCCGGATCATCTATGCCATGTCCGAACTCGGCCTCAAATCCACATCGAAGTACAAAAAGTCTGCCCGTACCGTGGGTGATGTTCTGGGTAAGTTCCATCCCCATGGTGACAGTGCCTGTTACGAGGCCATGGTACTGATGGCCCAGCCTTTCTCATACCGGTATCCGCTGGTCGATGGTCAGGGTAACTGGGGTGCGCCAGATGATCCCAAGTCCTTTGCCGCGATGCGCTACACCGAATCCCGCCTCGCCAGATTTGCGGATGTTCTTCTCACTGAGCTGGGGCAGGGCACAGTAGACTGGGTGCCAAACTTTGATGGCACTATGGATGAGCCCGCGGTGTTGCCGGCCCGCCTGCCCCACGTTCTGCTGAACGGCACCACCGGTATTGCAGTGGGCATGGCAACGGATATCCCGCCCCACAATGTCCGGGAAATTACAGCGGCCTGCGTACGGCTGCTTGATCAGCCCGACGCCACCACTGACGATCTGTGCGAGCACGTCAAGGGCCCGGATTTCCCCACCTATGCGGAAATCATTACCCCCCGCAAGGACATCCGCCAGATTTACGAAACCGGCAAGGGCTCGCTGAGAATGCGTGCCCGCTGGATCAATGACGGTGGCGAGATCGTGGTCACGGATCTTCCGCACCAGGTGTCCGGCAACCGGGTGCTGGAGCAGATTGCCCAGCAGATGCAGACCAAAAAGTTGCCCATGGTGGCAGACCTGCGGGATGAGTCGGATCATGAGAACCCGACCCGGCTGGTGATCGTTCCCCGTTCCAACCGGGTGGACCTCGACGGGCTGATGGCCCACCTGTTTGCCAGCACCGATCTGGAGAAAACCTACCGGGTCAACATCAATGTGATCGGGAATGATGGCCGCCCGGGCGTAAAGGGCTTGCGGGAAATGCTGACGGAATGGCTCAGTTTCCGCCGCACCACCGTCACCCGGCGCCTTCAGCATCGTCTGGACAAGGTGTTGGCGCGCCTGCACATCCTGGAAGGCCTGCTGGTGGCCTACCTGAATATTGATGAAGTCATCGCAATCATCCGCTATGAAGACAAACCCAAGGCCGAACTGATGTCCCGCTTCGGGCTCTCGGAACTTCAGGCCGAAGCCATCCTCGAGCTGAAACTGAGGCACCTGGCCAAGCTCGAGGAAATGAAAATACGTGGTGAGCAGGATGAACTGTCTGCCGAGCGGGATGAGCTCCAGGCCATTCTGGGTTCCGAGGATCGGCTACGGGAGCTGATCAAGGACGAGTTGCTGGCGGATGCGGAAACCTTTGGTGATGATCGTCGTTCACCGATTGTTGAGCGCCAGGAGGCCAGGGCGTTCAGTGAAACAGAACTGGTGTCCAATGACCCGGTGACGGTGGTGCTTTCCGAGAAAGGCTGGGTCAGGGCAGCCAAGGGCCATGATATCGAGCCGGAGGGGCTCAGCTACAAGGCCGGCGACAAGTTTGCCATGGCGGCGAAGGGGCGTAACAACCAGCAGGCGGTGTTCCTGGACTCCACCGGGCGCGCCTACTCCCTGGTTGCCCACTCTTTCCCCTCCGCCAGGGGGCAGGGTGAGCCGCTGAGTGGTCGCATAAATCCGCCTTCCGGGGCGACGTTCTCCGGGCTTCTTATGGGAGACCCGGCCCGCAAGGTGTTACTGGTTACCGACGGAGGCTACGGTTTCGTTACCTCTCTCAATGACATGATCAGCAAGAACCGGAACGGTAAAGCGGTGGTGTCGGTGCCGAAAGGGGCCCGAATCATGGCGCCGGTGGTAGTGCCGGATTCTGACAAGCCACTATACCTGGGGGCTATTTCCAATGAGGGCAGGATGCTGGTGTTCCCCCTCAGCGAGTTGCCTGAGCTGGCCAAGGGCAAGGGTAACAAGATAATCAGTATTCCCTCGGCCAGGGTGCAGAACCGGGAAGAATACGTGGTTGCCGTTGCGGTGTTCGCCGAGGACGACCAGTTGGAGATACGCGCTGGCAAGCGCAAGATGGGATTGCAGTTCAGCGATCTGGAACATTACCTGGGCGAGCGCGGCCGTCGCGGCCACAAACTCCCCCGCGGGCTACAGCGTGTGGACGCCATTGATGTGATTCAGTCGGCCAGTAACGCAGCCGAAGCCGCAAACGCGGAGGGCGCGGCCAGTGCAGAGGAGCGGCCTGACAGTGAGTGAGCTGGTTCTGATTAACGTATCCGGGCGCGACAAACCCGGCCTGACCTCGGAAATTACCGGTATCATGGGGCAGTACCATGTGCGGATTCTGGACATCGGTCAGGCGGTGATTCATGACCACCTGACCTGGGGAATCCTGATCGAGATTCCCGATGAATCCAAATCGTCGCCGGTTATCCGCGACCTGTTGTTCCGGCTGCATGCGCTGGATCTGCAGGTGCGCTTTGCCCCCATTACCATCGAGGAGTACCAGCGGTGGGCGGAAGGGCGTAACCGTGCCTGTTACATTGTCACCTTGCTGTCGCGGGATATAAAGGCCGAGCAGATTGCACGGGTGTCGGCTATAACGGCCCGCCATGGGCTGAACATAGACAACATCAGCCGGCTCTCGGCCCGCCCGTCTCTGAATCCTTCCGAGAACCGCATTGCCTGTGTGGAATTTTCCGTGCGTGGAACGCCATCTGACCTGGAGCAGTTGCGGTCTGACTTCCTGCACATCGCCGGCGAAATGAACGTGGACATTGCCTTCCAGGAGGATTCAATTTTCCGTCGTAACCGTCGGCTGGTGGTATTCGATATGGATTCCACACTGATTGATGCGGAGGTCATTGACGAGCTGGCACTGGAAGCCGGCGTAGGCGAACAGGTGGCGGAGATTACCGAGCGCGCCATGCAGGGCGAGCTGGACTTCAGTCAGAGCTTTGCGGAGCGCCTGGCGCTGCTCAGGGGGCTGGACGAATCAGTGCTTGAGGGCATTGCCGCCCGCCTGAGACTGACTGAGGGTGCGGAGCATCTGATTCTGAGCCTCAAGTCTCTGGGGTACCGCACGGCCATTCTTTCCGGTGGTTTTACCTATTTTGCCCGCCATCTCCAGCAGAAACTGGGAATTGATTACGTCTATGCCAACGAGCTGGAAATTGAAAATGGCAAGGTAACCGGTCGGGTGGCTGGCCAGATTGTCGACGGCAAGCGCAAGGCCGAATTGCTCCAGGAAATCGCCGAGCGCGAGCACATCTCACGTGAACAGGTAATCGCAGTGGGTGATGGCGCCAACGATCTGCCCATGCTGAGCCAGGCCGGCCTGGGGGTTGCCTTCCGCGCAAAACCGCTGGTCAAGGAGTCGGCCCGCCACTCCATCTCGACCCTGGGGCTGGACGCCATACTTTATCTGATCGGATTCCGGGAAAGCGACAGTATCCAGATCGGCCGGTAGCCGCTCTTACCTGCACAGGCCGGCCGGGAGAGAAGCCGGTCTGTGCAGTGACGGGGCTTAATGGTCGCCGAAGTCGTAGTCCATTTCCGGAACCGGCGCCTGCAGATAATAGCCCTGGATGTAGTTCACGCCAGCCTGCCAAAGGGTCGCCAGCACGCCTGCGTTCTCAACCAGCGGCACAATGGTCAGCTTGCCGGCGCTTTGCAGGCTCTTGATCATTTCCTTGACCTCTTCCTTGGCTTCGTCCTTCTTCTGAAGCTCTTCGGTAAATGAGCCGTCAATCTTCACGTAATCCACGTCAATGTGTTTCAGGGTATTGAACGGGTTCAGTGCGCACCCGAACTGGCAGATGGAGATCTTCGCATGTAACTCATGAACCGCTTTGGCAAATTCTTTGGCCTGTTTCATGTAGTTGTTGGCGTCGCCTTCGCGAATCTGGAAGATCAGTGAATCCCCTGGCAAGCGAGCCGCCTTCAGCGCCACGCTCAGCCAGGGGGTGAACGTCCTGTCTTCCAGAGTTTCCGCTGTCACGTTGAGAAACAGCCGTGTGTCATGGCCCCTTGAGCGGTGGCCGGACAGCTGTTTAATGGTTTGCAGAATGACCCAGCGATCAATTTTGATGGCCATTTCCGAGGGCCCGATCGGTGGCAGGAAGTCATAGGGAGACACTTCTTCGTGGTCTTTGTTCAGCATCCTCACAAAGGCTTCGTAGTGTTCTTCGCCTTCGCCCCTGAGGTTGATGATAGGCTGGAACAGAAGTCGGAAGCGGTTGTCATCCAGTGCCTTCTGAATGGCGTCGACCGAACTGCTTTCATCCGTGGCTTCGTAATCCGCCGGGTCGTATACCATAACCCCGTTACCTTGCTCGTACCCCTGCTTTTTCTTCAATTCCGAGGAGGCAGTGTGAGCCCGGCTCATCAGATCCGGCGCCTTAGGCGCATTCTCTGTAATGGCTGCCACACCGATGCTCAGGGTTAGCTGCAACGTACGCCCGTTAATGTCGAACAGGTGGTCTTCCACCTTGCTGCGGATAGTTTCACACAGTTCAGCCATGGTTTTTTCTTCACAGGGCTGGCACAGCAGGCAGAACGCATCATCGCTGAGGCGGGCCAGAACCATGTTCTCGGGGGTATGCTCCTTGATCAGGGTGGCCAGGTCTCCGAGCATGAGATCGGCGCCGGCTATGCCTACCTGGCCCTTAAGGCCCATAAAATTATCAAGAGCGATGTACGCCAGAGCACCGGTCTGGTTGTCCTTGCCGGCTGTCGCTATGGCCTGGCCGAGTGCATCCATCAGGTACTGTCGGTTGAACAGACCGGTCAGCAGATCCTGGCTGCTGATCTGGCGGATCTTTTCCTCCAGCTCGGCGTCACTGTGTTCGGGCTGGATCACTATCTGCGTGCAGGCCTCGCCATCGTACGTGGCTGCAGATACCGACATGGTAACGTCGAGTTCCTGCGCATCACTGCGGCGGGCCACGCAGTTCATCGTCATGCCATCTTCACCACTTTCGGCAAAGGACTTCATGAACTCCTTATACGTTTCCTGGCTTTGCGGAGTCAGGGTATCCAGCACTGGTATGCAGATCAGGTCGTCAATATCGTCGTAGCCAAGGAATTCCATGTAGGACTGGTTGGCATAGATGTGCATGCCATCGTTGATATAGGCGATGGCATCCTTGGAGCTTTCTAACAATAACTGGCAACGCTGCTCGGCTTCACGCAGGTGTGATTCCAGAGTTCTGCGCCGCCGACGATCCTCCAGGGCACTCAGCTCGCGGTTAACCACCAGTGCCAGCTGGTCAGTATTATCGAACGGCACGGTATCCTGGGCGCCGGCTTTCATCACGGCAACCGTGCGCTCACGGGTGAATTCTTTGGTCAGCAGAATGAACGGAATATCCTTGTCCATGCGGCGAATCATGGCCAGCGCGCCGTCCGGCCCGAATTCCTGATCGGCTTCGTCCCGCGCCAGCAACAGATCCCAGTTACCTGCCTTCAATGTCTCCTCGAGATCTTCCTCGGAGGTGATGCGATGGGCCCGCGTGGCCTTGCCCGAGTTCCGGAGCAGGCTGACGAGGGACTCAGCGTCATTTTGTGAGGGGTCGAGGATCAGCAGGTGTACGGTTGCGTTCTTTTTCTGCATGCGTCAGATGTCTCGTGATACGCGTTGTCTGTGCCGGCCCGTTTGAGAGTGCAGGGCCAGCCTTTCATCAACGCGAATGATGCAGGGGTTAAAGGTTAATAACAACCCTTGGCGCCTGCGCGGGCGCTTCTGATTGTTTAAAACAGAACCCTAGAGTGATGGCCACAGCGAATCAAATTCATCCTCGCTGGTGCTCGCCGCAGGCGTCGAATGGCTTATGGTTTTAGCCCCGCCGCTCTGGAGCTTGAGCTCAAACTGGCTGATGCTTCCGGTCGCGGAGATCTTGCGGGAGAGCGTGCCCTGATCCTCCCGGCCATCATGGAGCAGAGATATCCGGCTTCCGGACTGAAACGGCAGCCGTGGTGTAATAAGCGTTGCAGCCTGGTTAACCACACTGATCTCCGGCAGCAGCAGGCCGCGAAGGTATTCACTGCTGTTGCCCACTTTCTGGATCAGCCTCACGCCACAAGGCGCGGCACTGGGTGCCAGTAATTCAATGCCTACCTGGGTGCCCTGGTTGCGAACCTGGCGTATCCAGCGCACGACGGCAATGCTCCAGGGGTGGTTGGACTGCTCGCGAACGCCAAGTATTTCCCCGGCCTGCAGAGAGCTCGGCACGTTGGTTTCCCACGCAACACAGTAGCCACCCGGGCTGGTGTTAATCAGCAGAGCGTGGTGGGACCGTGGGCGCCTGCGATCGTGCTCACTGTCTGGTGTGGCGCCGATGCTGTTGCGGAAGTTGATGGGGGCGTCTGCCGACTGTATCGGGTCGTCGCCGATACCGGCATCGTGGGCTCCGGCCCAGGCGTCTTCCCTGCGCCGCGATGACCTGAGGAACTGGTTATCCTGGTTCTGATAGCCGTTGTCGTTGCCGGTAACAAACTCGTTGAACGTTTTGGCTCCGGCCACGAAAAAATGAGTCGCTGACAGCCCTACGCATATTTCCAGGGTGCCCTGGCTGGCGATGCGATTGAAATTGCGCTTTGCCAGTATCCCCAGCGCCTGGCTGAGGTGGGTCAGCAGGGTGTCGCTGACCCGTGACGGGAGCTCCAGGTTGCTGGCGGAGTGGCTGTCTTGGTGGTGACGCGCATGCTGTGCTTCGGTAATCTGCTCTGACAGTTCGCGGGTGTCGAAGCTGTAACTGTCGTTACCCGGTTTCTGTTCGAGCAGGCTGCGGTAAACGGGTGCGGTATCGCGTTCCATATTCACCACGAAGAGGCTGTCGTTGTCTGTGTCCGGGCAGCAGGAAACCAGGTGGGTCCAGTTTTCAAATAACTCATAGACCTTCGCCAGTTCTGCCTGCCGCAACTGATTTGGCCTGGCGCAGCCCAGCAGCAGGATGCGTTTGTAGCTGTCCGCAACTGTGCTGGTGCGGCGGTGGTTCAGGGTTTCATCATCGACAGATAAACCATTGAGCTTGTTGCGATGGGCAAACCGGAACAGGCGATGGCATTCCAGCCAGCTCTGTGACGGGCTGGGGCAATACAGTTGGTGAGATCGCACAATGGTGGCCGCCAGCTCCGAGATTGCCCGGTGAATAGCCGTAGCCACCGCTTTGCGGTGCTTGTCGAGCCCGCCATTGTCCAGAAACTCCAGTACACAGAGCTTATAACCGCTGGCTGCATGAAGCTGGAGTGCCTGGGACAGGTTGGCAATCTTGCGTTGCTTCTCGGGAAGCGCAACGGCCATACCCAGGTAGTGTCGGGACAGCTCGGAGCAGACAAAGTGTATTTTCGGGCGGATCAGTTCCAGCAGTTGCAGGCGTTGCTGTGGTGAGATGAACAGCTGGTTCAGCTCAATGATGGCGTGATAGAGCTGCCGCGAGGCTTCACCGATGTTGGCCATGGGTAGCTGGTTGACCCAGTCCCTGAAGGCTTTAGGTGAGGTCTGGCAAAATGAGAGACTCGCCGTTTTCTGTTCAGGAACACGGAGATCGGGTTTCAGGATCATGCCTTCCATGAGTTCACGCCAATTGTCTGGACCACGGTTGGTACTCCGGGTTGCACCACGAACCACAGGTCGGAACTGCCAGCACCTGCGTGTATAAATTGGAAAACGCTGCAATTACATATTTTTATTGTTATCACCCTTCGCACTCTAAATTAGCAAAGGCAGAACAAAAAGCGAGAAAAGCACGAGTTGACAATATTTAACAAGTGACTTCGGGCCAGGTTTGCCAAATGTGTCACGCAAACAGGTCCAGAGGCGTCTTTCCGGGCTGGTCAGGTACTTCCCTGACAAGCTTGGGCACCAGGAAGCCAGGAAGCGTGCCGACGAGTTGCCGGACCAGCTCTCTGGCCCTGTCGTCACTGACATCAAAGTGATGGGCACCCTCCACCGGGTCGAAAGCATGAAGATAATAGGGCAGTACGCCACAGTCAAACAGCCTCTCGCTCAGATCAGCAAGCACGGCTGCCGTATCGTTAACGCCGTCAAGGATTACGCTCTGATTCAGCAGGGTGACACCCGCCGCTTTCAGGCGCCCGAGTGCGTGTCGTGTATTGGTGTCCAGCTCCGCCGGATGATTGACATGGATGACCATCACAATTTGTAGCCTGCTAGCGGAAAGCCACGCAAGCAGCGAATCGCAAACCCGCTGAGGGATAACAACGGGCAGCCGCGTGTGAATCCGCAGGCGGCGTATGTGAGGAATGTCCGCCAGGGATTCGGCCCAGGATGACAGCATCCGGTCACTGGCCACCAGTGGGTCACCGCCACTGAAAATCACCTCGTTGATGCGAGTATCGTTGGCGAGGGTCGTCACTACTTCCGCGCGGTCCTGCGGAGACAGCCGGTTTTCGTCATAGGGGAAATGACGGCGAAAACAGTAGCGGCAATTTATGGCGCATTGCCCGGTGACCATCAACAGGGCGCGACTCTGATACTTGCGGATAAGCCCGGCAACCGGTATGGAATCGCTTTCCTGCAGTGGGTCGCGAACAAAACCGGATCTCTTGTCCGCTTCGGCGGAGAGCGGTAAAACCTGGCGCAATAACGGATCCGCCGGGTCGCCGGGGACGATTCGCTGCAGGTAGGGTTCCGGCACCCGCAACTGAAACAGGCGGTCACCTTTACGGGCACCGGAAAGCCACACAGAGGGGTCAAGCTGCAGCCGTTCGAGCAGATCTTCCGGGCTTGTAACCGACCCTGACAGCAGTTGCTGCCAGCTTCGCGTGTCATCATCGATTGGGCGGGCTTCTATACGGGTGGCGGTTCGCTGTATCATAGCGACCTTCGAATTTTTATACGCATCTTTTCAGGTGATAATTTCATGGCTTCATATTCTACCAACGAATTCCGCGGCGGTCTTAAGGTTTTGCTCGACGGGGATCCCTGTATCATTCTCGAGAACGAATTCGTGAAGCCTGGCAAGGGCCAGGCGTTCAATCGGGTCAAGCTGCGCAACCTGATGACCAATCGTCAGTGGGAACGTACCTTCAAGTCCGGTGAAAGCCTGGAAGCCGCTGACGTCATTGATCTGGAAATGGAGTACCTGTACACAGACGGTGAGTTCTGGCACTTCATGAAAACAGATGGTTCGTTCGAGCAGTACCCTGCAGATGCAAAGGCTGTTGGTGATGTTCTCAAATGGCTAAAAGAGCAGGATGTTTACACCGTAACACTCTACAACGGTGCGCCGCTGACGGTAACGCCTCCGAATTTTGTTGAGCTGGAAGTTGTTGATACCGATCCGGGCATGAAAGGCGACACTGCCCAGGGTGGCTCCAAACCGGCAACCCTGTCTACCGGCGCCGTTGTGAACGTGCCGCTGTTTATTACGATTGGTGAGGTGCTCAAGGTAGACACCCGCTCTGGCGAATATGTCAGCCGTGTCAAAGGCGGCTGATTGGTTTTCGAAGTGACGGAAACGCCTGACTGGCAGCCCTCAGCATCCCTGGCGGCCCTCGAAAACCGTGCACACCAGCTCGCCTGGGTGCGCGGTTTTTTTGCACAACGGGGCGTGATGGAGGTCGAAACCCCTGTGCTGGGCCGCTACGGTGTGACCGATAGCAACATCGACAGTATACCTGCCAGCCCTGCGCCAGTTGCGTCGGCTGACGCCTGGCTCCAGACCTCCCCCGAATATCATATGAAGCGTCTGCTGGCAGCAGGTTCCGGGCCCATCTATCAGGTAGCGCGGGTGTTTCGGGACGGCGAATACGGCCGGAGACATAACCCGGAATTTTCCCTGCTTGAATGGTATCGCCCGGGGTTCACCGACTCCGACCTGATGGCGGAAGTGTCCGATCTGGTATGCGGCTGGCTGGGCTGTGACACACCACGCAGATTGCGTTACCGGGAGGCATTTCTGCATTTTGCCGGCATTGATCCGTTTCAGGCCACCAACAGAGAACTGACGGCCGCCTGTGAACAGTGGCTGGAGCCGGCGCAACTGCGGGCATATACCCGGGACGATTGCCTTGATTTGCTGATGAGTTACCAGGTAGAGCCGGCGCTGGCTGACATCGGGCCTGTGTTTGTTACCGGCTACCCGGAATCTCAGGCGGCGCTGGCCCGTGTGTCTGAACAGGATGGGGTGCTGCAGGCGCACCGCTTCGAGCTGTATGTGCAGGGGGTGGAGCTGTGCAACGGTTACTGGGAGCTCACGGACAGGGAAGAGCAGCAGCGTCGGTTTGCAGCGGACAACCGGGAGCGGGTTGCTGCCGGCAAGCCGGAAATGCCCGTTGATCAGGCATTTCTGGCGGCCCTGGATTCAGGCATGCCGGATTGTTCAGGGGTGGCGCTGGGCCTTGACCGGTTGCTGATGCTGAAGCTGGGGCTGGATAGCCTGGCCGGCGTTATTGCGTTTCCTGCTGACCGGGCGTGATTTCTCCGAATGCTTCTCCCATCCGCACTCGGCTGCCAGCTACCTGATCACTGTTCCAGGTCGCTGTGCCCTTTGGCAATACCATAATGACGGTTGATCCCAGGCGGAATCGCCCCATTTCTTCGCCCTTGTTAAAGCCCACAGGCGCCTGTTGGCCGTCATAGCGGGTGACGTCCATCTGGCGTTTACCGGGTGCCACAATGCCGACCCAGGTGGTTTCAACGCTGCCGACAATCATGGCGCCGACAAGCACCAGGGCCATCGGGCCTGCCGCAGTGTCGAAAATACAGACAACACGCTCGTTCCGCGCAAACAGGTTGGGCACGTTTTCTGCCGTCGTGGGGTTGACGGAAAACAGCTTGCCAGGCACATAGACCATCTCTCGCAGAGTGCCGGCCAGCGGCATGTGAATGCGATGATAGTCTTTGGGAGAGAGGTATATAGTGGCAAACTCTCCGTTTTCAAAAACGCGGGCTCGTTCCTGCTCGCCTCCGAGCAGTTCATTCAGGTTAAAGGACTGCCCTTTGGCCTGAAAAATCCGGCCGCCAGTGATGGTGCCCAACTGGCTGATGGCACCGTCCACCGGGCTCACCAACACGGACTCCCCTGTATCCACAGGCCGCAGGCCCGGTTTCAGGGCACGGGTAAAAAAAGCGTTGAAACTGGGGTAGGCTGCAGGATCTGATTCAAGTGCTTCGCTCATGTCTACGCCATAGCGGCCGATAAACCAGTTAACAACACGATTTTTGAGCGCCGGAACGCTTTCGTTGTCTGCCAGGTGGCCAGCCAGGCGGGAAATGGTCAGTTGTGGTGCTACATACTGGCCCGTTACAAATAGCTTGTCGTACATCAGGGTGATCCTTGGCGCTCAAAGAAGGAAAGTCTACCAAACCGTGCGTCGTGTATAGAAATTGTTTCACGCCTTCGCGGTTCTGACCGGTGCTTGCTATTATCTTTGCAAAGCAGAATGGCAGCCTGGTTTCAGTTGCGGTTTCCCGATAACAATCACAGAAGGTATGTTCTCTATTCATGCTACTTATAATTGGTGCAGTAATTGTAGTTGCAAGCGTCCTGGGGGGGTATGTCCTCCATGGCGGCCATCTCATGGTGTTGTGGCAGCCTACTGAAATACTGATCATCGGCGGCGCCGCAGTCGGGTCATTCATTATTGCCAACCCCATGCACACCGTTAAGGAAGTGGGCAGAGGCCTTCTTAATCAGTTGACCGGTTCGCCTTACAACAAGTCCTACTATATGGACCTGCTCAGTCTGATGTACGAGATTTTCGACAAATCCCGCAAACAGGGTGTCATGGCGATTGAGGAAGATATCGACAATCCTCAGGACAGCCAGATTTTCAGCCGTTACCCGGCAATCATGAAGTCCGGGTACCTGCTTGCCTTCATTACGGATTATCTGCGGATTATCAGCTCCGGCAACATGGCCACCCACGAACTCGAAGGCATGATGGAAAACGAGATCGAGAGTCGTCAGCATGAACTGGAAGAGCCCGCCCATGCCGTTAACAAGATAGCAGACGCCTTGCCCGGTCTGGGGATAGTTGCCGCGGTACTGGGCATCGTCATCACCATGAATTTTCTGACCGAAGGGCCGGAGAAGATCGGCCTCAGCGTGGCAGCGGCTCTGGTAGGGACGTTCCTCGGGATCTGGATGGGGTATGGGTTTGTTGGCCCGGCTTCCATCGCCATGGAACACTCGGCCCGGTACGAACTCAAGGCCTATGAATGTGTGAAATCCGCGATTGTTGCCACCGTCTCCGGCCAGGCGCCGCAAATGGCGATCGAGTTTGGCCGTAAGGCTTTGCCGTCAGACAAGCGGCCGGGATTCCAGGAGCTGAACGACCACGTCCGTTCGAAATAATCTGAACAAGAGCCGTCTGGAGCAGTTTCTTGGAAGAGCAGCCGATCATTGTAAAGCGGAAAAAGAAGGTTGTTGCGGGGCATCATGGCGGGTCCTGGAAGGTAGCCTTTGCCGATTTCGCCACGGCGATGATGGCTTTCTTCCTTGTGCTCTGGCTTACGGCTACAGCGTCTCCGGAACAGAAGCTGGCGGTTGAGGGATACTTCAAGGATCCGGTCGGTTTTACCGAAGGCGGGTCACCCAACCCCGTTGACCTGGAAGGTAGTGCTTCTGTCATTAACGAAAGCAAGGAGAACGTCGAGAGCAGCGATATCCAGATCGAGGATCAGGTGGTTGAGGAGTTGTCTCAGACTCTGGAGCAGCAGCAGATGGAGGATCTGTTCCAGGACCTCAAGGATCGTATCGAGGAGAACGAGACCCTGCAGGAGTTCAAGGACCAGCTGTTGATCGACATCACCAGCGAGGGCCTGCGAATCCAGATTGTTGACCGCTCCCAGCGCCCGATGTTCGACAGTGGCCGTGCGGAGCTCAAGTACTATTCCCAGGATATTCTGTTTGAACTGGCCAAAACCCTGAGTGCGGTTAACAACAAGCTCAGTATTACTGGCCATACCGACGCCACTCCGTTCAGTGGTCGCCCTGGCTATACTAACTGGGAACTTTCAGCGGATCGCGCCAACACTGCCCGCCGGGCACTGGTGGCCGGCGGTGTCAGGCAACAGCAGATTGGCCGGGTTGTGGGTCTGAGCGATTCGGTATTATTCGATCAGGATGACCCCCAGGCGCCGGTTAATCGCCGTATTTCCATTATCGTAATGAACAAGAAGACGGCGGAGGGCATCCAGAGCAATGCCAGCCGGTCAAATGAGCCGCTCATCGACCTCACAGCGCCCTCTGAAGAGGAGCAGCAGGAAGCCATGGAACGGCTGGAAGAAGGCAATTGGTCTGAGGAACAGGAAGAGCCCGGGGAAGGCGAGCTGAACTGGTAACCGATCTAATCGGCTTTCAGTCCCCGGGCGTTTTGCTCTGCCATATCCTGCAGAATTCGCTTGAAACTTTTCATCCGTTCCACACTGATGCGTCCGTCATCGGCGGCCTGGGCGATGGCGCAGCCGGGGTCGCCCATATGACTGCAGTTGCGGAATTTGCAGTGGCCGATCAGGTCGCGGATCTCCCGGAAACCGTACTCGATCTCCTGAGGCGTCATGTGCCAGAGGCCGAACTCCCGGATACCCGGTGAGTCGATCAGGTCGCCGCCACACTCGAGATGAAAGAGTTTTGCAGTGGTGGTGGTGTGAATGCCCTTGCCGGTGCTTTCCGAAAGTGCGGCTACGCGGATGGTCGCTTCCGGCATCAGTGTCTGGATAATGGACGACTTGCCAACCCCGGACTGACCGACAAAAACGCTGGTCTGGTCCTTTACCAGGTCTTCCACCCGAACCGCCTGTTCGCCTGCAAGCGTCTTCGCTGAGGTTCGCTCCGTACGATAGCCGAGTTTTTCATAGCGCGCCAGCAGGTTATCGATGGATTCCCGGTTCTGGTCATTGATCAGGTCGGTCTTGTTCAGCAGGATAATCACCGGAATGTCGGTGCTCTCTGCCGCCACCAGATAGCGATCAATCAGGTTGTCGTGGGGTTCGGGCTCCGGGGCAATCACCAGGATGATGTGGTCGATGTTAGCGGCAACGGGCTTGAGTGC
>JBHEPI010000032.1:0-18562 GCA_046260345.1 Marinobacter sp.
AGGTAACTATTGTCGAATTCGGCGTTATCCGGATACTGGCGGGCATAGGCAACACCAAGCAGGCGGACGCCGTTGCCCATGCGAAGATGTCCGGTCGCCAGCAGATCCGCAAATGCACCACTCTGATTAGTTGAAGCGTCATCCGGTGTCCCGGCGATGTTGTCATCGTAACCACCAGCGGCGGCGAGGTAGCCACTGGCGTCGATGCCATCGAATCGGCCGGGTTGCGCCTCCTCAAGCTGGCGACGTGCCAGCGCCCTCACCTTTTCCGGTGACTCCGGCCCGGCTGCCTGTTCGAACCATTGCCGGGCAGCCTGTTCGTCGCCGCCAGCGCGCTTTACCAACCCAAGATTGTACCGGGCGAGACCGGCATGGGGCGTGTCCAGCAGTTCCATGAACACGGCTTCGGCCTCGTCATAACGCCCGAGCCGGAAGTAGACAACGCCAAGATTATAAAGCAGAGACGGGGTGTCAAGACCACTTGCCCTGGCCCTCTCAAAATGGGCACGCGCCTCGGGAAGCTGATCGTTGCTGAAGGCCTCCACGCCAGCTTCAAAATCCGCGGCCCCGTCTGAATCCCTCGCCATTGCAGCCGTAGCCGGGATCATCAGGGCAATAAAAAAGATGGCTAAACCTGAACGCTGCAAGCCTTACTCCGGGGTACAGTGTAGTGTTCGATAGCCCACACCAGCATTCGCTCGGGGTGCTGGGCCGACAAGCCCGGGAGTATAGCAAGGGAAGAAGCGATTCGCCGCAGCAGGCGGGTGTTACGTAAGTTCTGGCGGCGGGTCAGGGCAACTCGGGCCGCTCGGGGCGGTTCGATGGGTCCGGGCGATCAGGGAGTTCGGGGCGACCGCGTTGCTCGTTCCGTTCACGAACTTCCCGCGCCCGTTCGGTGGCAGCCCGAGCTGCTTCACGGCCCCGCTGACGCGCTTCGCGGGCATTTTCCGCAGGCTCACCCACGTTGCTGTCCCGACGCTCAAGTGCCACGGGCTCACGCAGTTCAATCTCACGGACAACGGATTCCGTCAGGTTGGTATCGTCTGTAACCATCCGCATGGTCACGCCCATATCATCGTCCGCAACCACTACGGCAGGTGTCAGTATCAGCAACCCGATACTTCCGAAAGCAGCCAAACTGTTCCAACCCCTGGGGTTCATGATGAAGGCTCCGGCTTTCCGTTCACGGCAGCGCCATCAAGGCTGGTGCGGAATGTCTTGGTTCTGCGGCCGTCATCAAGATGAGCAACCAACTCTCCCTCGCCCGCAAACAATATATTAAGTGGCAGACTGACCACATTCTCACCTTTATCCAGGTCAACTTTCCAGCTCAGCCGTTGATGCCCGGGATAATCCGACACTTCCACATTCGGCGGCAATTCCACCGTCAGGGTGACCCCTTCAAGAGCCTCCGTGGAGCTGAAGGCCAGCCGGACATTACGGGCAACCGGCTCGGCCACCACACTCTTGCCACTGGTTGCCTGCTCCGCATCGGAGGACGCCAGATCCGTAGCGGAGTCAGGGCCTGATTTCCAACCAAACCCCAGTGCAATACCCACAACCAGAGCGGCTGCAATGGCACCACCGGCTACGGGTGTGCTCCAGCTATGGCCGGAAGCACCATTCCGTGACTGCCCGCCTTTGCCGGTGGCAGCACCCAGAACACGCGCCTCGAACCCGGACGACGGGGCCGGCACAGCCTGACTGTCATACAATGAATCGACAATGGCTTTTTCATTATGTGCGGCGATGGAACAATCATTACACATGGCAATATGCTGCTCAATGCGGCTGGCCTGCGCCGCAGAAAGTTCGCCCCTGGCCCAGGGACGCAGATTGTTGCTGCATTCGTTACACCGCATTCTCATCACCTCATTTTTCCACACGCCCGGCCTGCTGAAAAAGTTCCGGTCTCTCCAGCAGTTTTTTCCTGAGCGATGCCCGGCAACGATGAACCCTCGATTTTACCGTACCAACCGGTATATCAAGCACCCGGGCAATGTCCTCCTGGCTCCAGCCATCAACATCGTGGAGCAGCATCAGTGTACGCATATCCGGTGACAGTTCCTGAATGACAGAATCCATGACGGGCTTCAGGCGCTCGGCACTGATCTGCTCCGCCAGCTCTGGCACATCCGCTGCGTAGGAATCCAGAAAAGTGGCCTGCTGATCCGGCTTCGCCACATCACTCACCGGCCGATCGGCACGGCGGCCCCGGCGCCGTACCTGATCGATAAAATGTCGGTACAGCACCCGGTTAAGCCACGGCCGCAGCTGCTCAACACCCTCCAGCTCCTCAAGCCGGGGGTAGAGTTTCACCACCACATCCTGCACCAGATCTTCTGCATCCTGCTGCTGCCCCGCCAACCGGAAGGCAAAACGGTACATGGCCTCCAGGTGTGGCTGAACCAGCTTTTCGAATCGTTTGGAACGGGAAGGTTTGAAGGGGAGTAATGCCAAATCCAGTGCCCGTGCGCTCGTGAATAATCAGTTGATGCTGGAGCATAGCGGTATCGCAAGCCCAAGTATATTGCCGGGCAAATCTTCTTCTGATGATTTATGTGAGTCTTTTAACAAATAGTAATACTCACCGACGGAACGACCTTACCTCTTCCGTCGTTAGGCCTGCAGCGGCATCCGAAAATGAATACAGACCACGACAAATCAAACAACGGAGTTTTGCTATGAATCATGCTCTCAAATATCTGACGATGGTTGGTTTTGCCGGCGCTTTAGCCGCTTGTGGCGGCGACGGCAGCAGTAGCTCGGGAGAAACTGGCAGCGTAAGCGTTGGGCTGACCGACGCGCCAGTGGACAGCGCACAGGAAGTAAACATTGAGGTAACAGCACTGGTGCTTCAACCCTCCGATGGTGAGCGAAGCAGGTTTGAACTGGAGTTCCCGGAACCGATCAACCTTCTGGACCTTCAGGGCGGCGCATTTGAAGCCCTGATTTCCGATGAGGAAGTTCCCGCGGGCGACTATAACTGGATGCGGATAGAGCTCGGTGATGACAACACTGTTGTTATCGATGATGGAGGCTCTCACCCGCTGACCACGCCGTCAGCCAGGGGCATTCAGACCTCCGGGTTTACCGTCCCGGCCGGAGGTGAAGTCAGCTTCACCATTGATTTCGATGTACGCAAATCACTGGTAAACCCTGTTGGGCAGGAAGGGTACAAGCTCAAGCCAGTACTCAGGCTTGTCGACAACTCGGAAACCGGCACCATCGAGGGAACAGTCTCGAGCACTCTGATTAGTCAGGAGTGCGGTGATGCGCTGACACCTGATTTTTCAGGCAACGTCTACGTTCATGAAGGTGCAGTCGAACCTGACGACATCGGCAGCGAAAACGAGCCAATGGTGGCTGCTCCTGTCAATGAAAACGGAGAGTACACTTACACTGCGGCGTTCATCCCGGCAGGCGATTACACCATTAGCTACACTTGTGGCGATGATCTGATCGAGGATGATCTGGGGGACCCCTCGGACGACGACATCAACTTTGCTGACGCCCAACCCGTCACTGTTGTTGCTGAGGAGACGGTAACGGTAGATTTTGAGGTCCAATAAGATCTCCATTAAATGGTCGGGCGGCCCTCAGGCCGCCCGACCATTTAAGCCAACCATTACTGAAGTTCACAGAGCGGATGCCCTCTCCTCCGCCTGATCCGCCCCGGCCACATTCCCCCTCGCACGACGAATATCCGCCAGCAACAACCACCCCGAACGCTGTAATGACGAATCACTGCCTGCCAGCGACAAGCCTTTCAGGGTGAACTGCTCCGCCGAGCCCAGTTGATCGAGCGCCACATAGGCTTCCGACAGCTTGAAGTAAACCGCAGCAGAGCGTGGCGCTATGCGCTGCGCCCGCTCCAGTTGCGCGACGGCTGCCTCGTTGTCGCCGGCGGCCATCAGGCTGTCTGCACGCTGGATAAGGCTTTGGGCAGCTGGCGAGAGAGCATCACCTTCGTCCTGGTAGCTCGGCGAGCTTCGCTCTGGCTCGACCACCGGTTCCTCGGGCTGTTCGCTCTTACGTTCAACCCGCGGTTCGTCGCTCTTTTCGCTTGTTCTGGGCGGCTCCGGGGCTTCGTCATCAGAGGAGGCACCGCCGGCGGGCACATAGATGGAATCGCCACCGGGCCCGGAGGCACAGCCAGCCAGGGTAAGGGCCAGGGCAACCAGCCCGGCATATCTGAATGTATTCATTCTCATTGGAAGAGTCCTTCAAACCAGCCCCGTATCCGCCGTTCCATATTACTACCGCAGGAAACCATGTCATCAGGTTCGCTGCCGGCTATGAACGGCACAAGGCGTGCATTCTCACAGTGTTCATCGGTCAGGGCGCCTTTCGCCGGATTAACCCAGTGGTAGCCCACGCCATCCGGCACCACGGGGGAAAAACCATGCTGCGGCACCTGCCCCATAAACCGCGACCAGATCGGCAGCGCACCGGTAGCACCGGTCAGTGCTGTGGGCCCGTTGTCGTCGCGGCCTACCCAGCTGACCGCAAGCAGGTCTCCGCTGAAGCCGGCAAACCAGGAATCGCGGCCATCATCGGTGGTTCCTGTCTTACCCGCAAGTGTAAGCTCCCGCGGCACTGTGCGGTAAACCGAGCGGCCAGTGCCCTCCTGCATGGTTTCCTGCATGACATACTGAACCAGATGCACTGCGGCAGGGTCGGCCACCTGGTCCACCTTCAGGCTGTAACGGGAAAGCGCTTTACCTTCCGCGTCGGTAACCTGTCGGATTGTCCGCAATGGCGTGTTGAAGCCGGAGGTCGCCAGCCCCTGGTAGATCTGGGCAACCGCGACCGGTGTCATGGGAACGGACCCCAGCAACATGGAGGGATACTCGGAGATTCCGCTGGTAACACCGAATCCCTGGAGCGTGGACTTTACCGCGTCGATGCCCACATCGAGCCCCACACGGACAGCCGGAAAATTATAAGATCGTGACAGGGCTTCATGCAGTGGCACCTCACCACGCTCTTCGCCATCGTAGTTCTTGGGCTCCCAGCGGCGGCCATCGTCGAACACCAGGGAAAAGCTCTTGTCCTCGACGGGTGTAATCAGGGTGTAGCGATCTGGTTGCTGAAGGGCCGTGAGGTAGATAAACGGCTTGATCAGCGAACCAATGGGGCGACGGGCATCCAGAGCGCGGTTGAAACCTGCGTATTGCGGGTCGCGGCCGCCCACCAGCGCCAGCACTTCACCGCTGTCACGGGATGTCACCACCAGCGCGGATTCCAGCGTGGTATCGGAATTGCCCTCCATACGGGCAACCATATCCTTGACGGAAAACTCGGCCGCGTACTGGATAGCAGGGTCCAGGGTGGTGAAAATACGCAGACCTTCGCTTTGCAGGTCTTCCTGCTTGTAATCCCGGGCCAGGTGCCGACGTACCAGATCGATATAGGCCGGGTAACGGTTCTCCGAATAGGAAGCCCGGTCCGTCACCTCAAGGGCCTGGGCACGGGCCTTGACGGCCTCTGCCTCACTGATAACCCCGGTTTCCGCCATCACATCAATCACCAGGTTACGGCGGGACAGCGCCTGCTCCGGGCGGCGTCGCGGATTGTAGTAACTGGGCCCCTTGACCATTGCCACCAGCAACGCCAGTTGGTGCGTCTCGATATCGCGGATGGACTCACCGAAGTAGAACTGGCTGGCCAGTCCGAAACCGTGGATGGCCCGCGTGCCCGCCTGCCCCAGATACACTTCATTAAGGTAGGTTTCCAGAATGTCGTCTTTCCCGTAGTGCAGCTCCAGCAACAGCGACATCAGCGCTTCGTTGCCCTTGCGCAACAGTGTCTGTTCGCGGGTCAGGAAAAAGTTCTTCACCAACTGCTGGGTCAGGGTGCTGCCCCCCTGTACAATCCGGCCGGCCTGAATGTTGGCCAGCATCGCCCGGGCAATGGATAGCGGTGCAACACCATGATGGTCATAGAAGTCACGGTCTTCCACCGCCAGCAGCGCATCAATGAACCGTTGAGGAACGTCATCAAGCTGAACCAGCACCCGGTCCTCTTTGTGGGCCGGATAGATGCCTCCTATCTGAGCCGGTTCCAGACGGACAATGGGTGAATCATCTCCGGACAGCACCGTGAAATCCTGCACCCTGTCACCGTAGATGGTCAGGGACAGTCGCCGGCTCGGCTCCAGCCCGTCCGTGAACAGAAAGCCTCGAGAGCTGATGGTGAAGTGCCCCCCATTCCGGCGGTAGGTACCGGCCTTGCTGCCATCTCCGGCTCGGTAGCCCGACAGTTCCAGCTCCCGCTGGAGCGCTCCGGAGCTGACACTGGCACCATCGTATAGCTCTAATGGTCTTGCGTAGACCCTTGATGGCACCTCAAAACGGCGACCCTCAAAGCGGGACGTCACCACGGCATCGAGATACACCATCCAGCCGGCGAGCAATACCACGCCGATAAAAAATACGCGGAAAAACAACCGCCAGAACCAGGGTTTGCGGGCACTCTTGCCTTTGCGACTGTGCTTTTTCGGGGATTTACGGGGAGAGGCAGATTTTTTCATGGCGGGATTATAACGAATCCCGGCATCGGTGAGGCAGGCCATCCGTGTGTTATTTCTGTAATCTGCCCGTTATGATAGGCACAAGAAAAATCAATGAGTTCGAGGAACCCAAGGAGAGAACCGTGAGCGATGTAACTTCCGACAACCTGATTCTGGCGCTGCAGGACCCTGCGCTGTACGACCACCCGGTAAAAGAGTTTCAGGTTCTCGAAACACATATCTCCTGGGTCATCCTCACCGGCGACTACGCCTACAAGATCAAGAAGCCCATGGATTTCGGCTTTCTGGATTTCTCCACACTGGAGCGGCGCAAGCGTTTCTGCGAAGAAGAGTTGCGCCTGAACCGGCGCCTTGCTGAAAAACTCTATCTTGAGGTGCTGCCGATCACCGGTTCACCGGATGCCCCGGAACTGGGCGGCCATGGCGAAGCCTTCGAGTATGCCATCCGAATGCGACAGTTTGACCAGAACGACCTGTTCGATGTGCGGCAGGAGAACAGCAAGCTGACGCCGGAACTCCTTACCAGCCTGGCCCGCCAGGTGGCAGACTTCCACGACAAGCAGCCACCGGTCACCCCCGGCAAGCCACTGGGAACGCCAGAAGCCGTCTACGCTGGCATGCAGGAAAACTTCGACCAGATCCGTCCGATGATTGACGATGAGGCACTGTTATCGCAGCTGGACAATCTGGAACAGTGGACCCGCACCACCTTTGAGCGCCATTCAGCCCTGATAGCTCAGCGCCATGACGGTGGCTATGTCCGCGAATGCCATGGCGACCTGCACCTCGCGAATATCACAGTGTATGACGGTGAAGTGACGGTGTTCGACTGCATCGAATTCAGCGAGTCTTTCCGCTGGATTGACGTGATCAATGACCTGGCTTTCCTGCTGATGGATCTGGAATCACGCCGCGAGCCCGAACTGGCCAACCTGATACTTAATACTTATCTGGAGTACCGCGGTGATTTTGATGCCCTGCCTCTGCTGCCTTTGTACAAGGCCTATCGAGCCATGGTGCGCGCCAAGATCGCTCTGTTTACCATGGGCAATCCGTCGCTGACGGAAGCCGACAAGGCGGGACTGATGCAGCGCTACCGCGACTACGCCCAGCTGGCGGAGGATTACAGCGCCATCCCCAACCCTTATCTGCTGGCCACCACAGGGCTGTCCGCCAGCGGCAAATCCCTGGTAAGCAGCTCCATGGCCGCCGAACTGGGGTTGATCCATTTACGTTCGGATGTCGAGCGCAAGCGGCTTTTCGGGCTCGGGCCGCTGGACCAGAGCAAGTCGCCCACCGGTGGCAACCTGTATACCGAAGAGGCCAATCAGCGCACCTATCAGCGCCTGGCAGATCTGGCGGGGGAACTGCTGGCCGGTGGCATGCCGGTGATTGTGGACGCCGCCTGCCTGAAGCAGGCCGAGCGGGAGATGCTGGCTGAGGTTGCCGAAAGCCGCGGCATGCCGTTTGCCCTTATTCACTGTGAGGCACCGCTGGAGAGCCGCAGGGAATGGATCCGCAAGCGCGAAGGTGATGCATCCGAGGCCACCGAGGAGCTGCTTGAGGTTCAGGAAACCTGGTTCGAACCCCTGACCGCAGAAGAAAAGTCACACACCATTCACCTGCATACCGATCAGGAACATGTCGCGGAAGCCGTTGCTGACCGCATACGCCAGCATTTTGGCCTGCCCGGGCACTAAACCGTCTACACTGAACAGTGCCCGGCTTGCAACGCCGGGACGCTGTGCATAACGACCCCGGGAGTGTAAACATGGATACAGATGCCGTTCGTCACATTGAACACCCGCTGTATGAGAAGATCCGCAATGAGGATATAGACGCATTCAATGGGGCCCGGAAGGATCTGTCCGAGCTTCCGAGCCTGGCCCACGGTGACTTTCGGGGGCTGGACCTGCGGGGCATGGACGCAAAGGGCCTGGACCTGAGTCATGCCTATTTCCGCGGCGCCGATCTGCGTGGCATCGACTTCAGCCAGACTAACCTGGAAGGTGCGAGTATTGCCGGTGCCAAAATCTCAGGTTGCTACTTTCCACCCCAGCTGCATTCGGATGAAATCATCCTGTCACTCAATCATGGCACACGTATGCGGTACAATATCCCCAAATGACAACGGCAACGTGCTGGCTGGTCAGGTTTCCAGGCTAACCGGCACAGCCGCTGTCAGTGAGATATCACCATCCGGCCCGTCGGGGCCCCGCAATGCCGCCCTGTATGCCAGCAACTCAACGCCAGCCGCCTGGGCGTCACGCAACAGCTCGCCATAGACCGGGTCGATATGATCTGCCGGCCGTACGCTGGTGATGCCGGTATGATTGACCACAAAGAACAGCACTGCCCGTTCGCCAGCGCGGGCCTGGGCCATAAGCTCTCGCAGGTGTTTCTGGCCGCGGGTGGTGACGGCATCGGGAAAGTAACCCCGGCCGCCCTCACACAGGGTCACGTTCTTCACTTCCACCCAGGCATCTGCAAGGCTTTTGTGGTCTGACAGGTGCAGGTCAATCCTGCTTTTCTCGGTTCCGTACCGCACCTCTGGCCGGCAGGTTCTGTAACCCGCCAGTTCGGGTACGATACCTCGTTCAATGGCGTTCCGAGCCTGGTTATTCGGCCGTGAGGTATTGATGCAGGCGACCTCCTCCGGGGTTGTCTCGACCAGTTCCCAGGTGTATTTCAGCTTGCGTTTCGGATTGTCACTGGCCGTCAGCCAGACCCGCGCATCCGCCGGCTGGCAACCCAGCATGGAGCCCGTATTGGGGCAGTGAGCGATCACTTCGCTGCCGTCCGGCAATAATACGTCTGCAAGAAAACGCTTATAACGGCGAATCAGCCTGCCTTCAATGAGCGGCGCGGGTAACTTCATCTATGACTCCATGCTAAAGTTGTTGTCACAAGGCTGGCACCCTCGGGACTAATCTGCTATTTTCCGCAAATTCCCGCTTCAGGGCGAGTGCTTTTCAGGATTATAAGAGGCCGTATTCATGGCAGATACTGCAGCACAAACACGCGAGACTTTTAGCAACTTCACCCCCTATGAAATGAAAAAGGGTGAAGAGTACATGAGTGCTGACATGTTAGAGCACTTCAAGAATCTGCTTCTGCAATGGAAACAGGAGCTGATGGAAGAAGTGGATCGCACCATGCACCATATGCAGGAAGACGCCGCAAATTACGCGGATCCCAGCGACCGCGCAACCCAGGAAGAGGAATTCAGCCTGGAACTGCGCACCCGTGACCGCGAGCGCAAGCTGATCAAGAAGATCGACCAGACTATCGACCGCATCGACAAGGACGACTACGGTTTCTGCGACCAGTGCGGTGTTGAAATCGGCATCCGTCGGCTGGAGGCGCGCCCTACCGCCACGCTGTGCATCGACTGCAAGACCCTCGCAGAAATCCGCGAGCGCCAGACTGGCATCTGACCAGCGCTCGCCCTCTGAATGCGCTGGCCCCTGAAGCGGGGTCAGCGTTTACAAATCATGAATGACTCCCGCTATCGGGGCCGCTTTGCGCCCTCTCCGACCGGCCCTCTCCACTTTGGTTCACTGGTCACCGCTGTTGCCAGCTTCCTGGAGGCCCGCAGCCACCACGGTACATGGCTGGTACGGATCGAAGACCTCGACCCGCTGCGGGAATCCCCGGAAGCCACCCGACAGATACTGGCAAGCCTTGATGCCCACGGCCTGCACTCTGACGAGCCGGTGCGTTTTCAGTCTGAGCGACACGCTCACTATCGCAAGCTGATCGACCAACTGCTGAACCAGGGGCTGGCATACCGCTGCGCCTGCTCGCGCAAGGAACTGCGGGAGCACGGTGGCCGGCACCCGGCGCACTGCCGCGACGGCCACGCCAACCCCGGTGACAGGCCATTTGCTGTGCGCTTCGCTTTGCAGGATGAGCACAGTGTCTGGCAGGACCAGTTACTGGGCCCCCAGTCTCAGACCGTCCACGCCGAACTGGACGACCCGGTTATCCTCCGCAAGGAAGGATTTTATGCCTACCAACTGGCCGTCGTTGCCGATGATACAGACCAGGGCATCACGCATGTGGTCCGGGGTTCTGATTTGCTGGAGATGACAGCCCAGCAACAGCAGATTTACCGGGCTCTCGGGGCTCACCCGCCCCACTGGATGCACATTCCTGTCATACTTAACGATCAGGGGCAGAAACTCAGCAAGCAGAATCATGCTCCGGCGCTGGATGACGGGCTGGCGAAAGACAACCTGGAACAGGCCCTGGCAGCATTGGGGCAGGATATGAGCCGGTTGTCCGGCTCGCCGGACATCGATACCCTGCTCAGGCGGGCAGCAGCCAGCTGGGCGCCTGAGCGGATTCACCTGACAGCCCGGTGAACGACATGTTATAAAGCTTCACACAAACGACAGTGCGGATATCATGCCTGATGTATATCTACCGTCTGGTCTTCCTTCTGGTTCTGGCCATCTACATATTCTCGCCCAACATTCTTGACTGGTGGACCTCACCCGGGAATGCCTGGTACAGCCCCTACATTATCTGGGCCGGTCTGATTGCCATCGGCTTCTGGCTGGAATGGCGACGGGATCCCAATGAGTTTTAGTGCTCCCGGCCTGTTACTGGCCAGCCTGCTGTATCTGATTCTACTCTTCGGCATCGCATGGATTACCGAAAAGGGTGTGCTGCCCCGCAGCTGGGTCAGGCATCCCCTGGTTTATACGCTGAGCCTTGGCGTCTATGCCGGTATCTGGGCTGTCTATGCCGCGGTGGGCATCGCGGCGGAATCCGGGTTCGGTTTCCTGGCCTATTATCTGGGCATCAGTGGTGCCTTTCTGCTGGCGCCGGTGCTGCTCAACCCGATCATGCGAATCGGCCGCGCCTACCAGCTCACTTCCCTTGCCGACCTGTTTGCCTATCGCTATCGCAGCCAGTGGGCAGGCACTCTTGTCACCATCTGTTCCGGCACCGCCATTCTGGCCCTGCTGAGCATGCAGATACAGGCGGTTTCCACATCCGCCAGCCTGCTGGCAGCAGACACCTCACCCCGGCTGATCAGCGTATTATTCAGCATTACCGTGGTGCTGTTCGCCATGCTGTTTGGCACGCGCCGCAGTCAGGGATCGGAAAATCACCAGGGCCTGGTTCTCGCCATCGCCTTCGACTCCATCGTCAAGCTGTTCGCACTGCTGACCCTGGGCGGCGTCATCCTGTTTGGCGTTTTCGACGGCATGGCGGGCCTGGAGACCTGGCTGGCTGACCAGAGCACGCCGGCCAGTTCCATGACCATGAGCATTGATGATGGCAGCTGGCGGGCACTGATGCTGATGTCTTTCGCCGGCGCGCTGGTGCTTCCCCACATGTACCATATGACCTTCAGCGAAAACCCGTCGCCCAAGGCACTGGCAAAGGCAAGCTGGGGCCTTCCTCTCTATCTGTTGCTGCTGGGCCTGCCGGTACCACTGATTCTCTGGGGTGGCCAGGCGCTGGCTGCTACCACAGGCCCCGACTTCTACGCCATTGGCACCGCCCAGGCACTGGGCAGCCCTGCGCTGACATTACTGATGTACATTGCCGGCCTGTCTGCAGCCAGTGGACTGATGATCGTCAGTACCCTGGCGTTGGCGGGCATGGTGCTGAACCACGTAGTACTGCCTTTGCGCACTCCGAAAGACCAGGGCGACATCTACCACTGGCTGAGATGGGTGAAACGCGTACTGATTGCCGCCATCATCTTTGCGGCACTGCTGTTTCACGAAACCCTGGGCAAGAACCTTGACCTGTCCATTCTGGGGGCCATATCCCTGTCCGGCATGCTTCAGCTTTTACCCGGCGCACTGGGGGTTATCTACTGGCCGGAGGGCAACCGCCGCGGGCTGATCGCGGGCCTGGCGTCCGGGCTGGCTATCTGGATAGTCACACTGGTACTGCCGTTTTCCCACACCGCCAACCTGCTGGAGTTCCTCGGTGCGCCAATGGTTCCGGACTACAGCAACTGGCATATCTTTACCTTCGTCAGCCTGACGGTAAATGTTGTTGTGTTTACGCTGATTTCAGTGCTGAGCAGAAGCACCGCCGAGGAGGCCGGTGCAGCAGAAGCCTGCTCACTGGGAGCACTCTCCCGCCCCCTGCGCCGGGAGCTACTGGCTACATCGTCGGCAGACTTCCTGCGACAGCTGGCGGTTCCGCTGGGGTTTGACGTAGCCAGGCGCGAGGTCGAGCGGGCACTGGTCCAGCTTAAACTGCCCAACGTGGAATACCGGCCCTACCAGCTCAGACGCCTGCGCGACCGGGTAGAAGTAAATCTTTCGGGCCTGCTGGGCCCGGCTGTAGCAAGTGATCTGGTGAAACGGCATCTTGGCTATAAGCCCATGGCAAGTGGCGGCACGGCCCAGGATATCCGCTATGTGGAGCGGGCCCTGGGCGACTACCAGAACCGCCTGACAGGGCTGGCCGGGGAGCTGGACAACCTGCGCCGGCATTACCGCCAGACCCTGCAAAACCTCCCCATTCCAGCCTGTTCCGTGGGCGAGGATGGGGAAATACTGATGTGGAACAATGCCATGGAAGCCCTTACCGGCATCACCGCCGATGATGTGGTGGGTGCGCGGCTGATGGCACTGCCGGAGCATTGGCACCTGCTGCTGGATGACTTCAACAGTGGCGAAGACCTGCACCGCTACAAACACCGCCTTGACCTGAAAGGCCGGCCCCACTGGCTGAACCTGCACAAAGCCGCTTTGAGCGGCCCTGACCACACCGAGGGTGGCAGTATTATCCTGGTGGAAGACCAGACTGAAACCCGCTTGCTGGAAGACGAACTGATGCACAGTGAACGGCTTGCGTCGGTTGGCCGGCTGGCCGCAGGCGTTGCCCACGAGATTGGCAATCCGGTTACCGGCATCTCGTCACTGGCGCAGAATCTGAAGCTGGAGACCGACGATCCGGATATCCTCTCTACTGCCGATCAGATCCAGCAACAGACCCGTCGCATATCGACGATTCTGCAGTCGTTGATGAACTTCGCTCGCACCGGAAACCATGCCCATGCCAACCGCTATGAGCCGGTGGCCATCCGTCGCTGCGTGGACGAGTCCATCAACCTCTTGTCCCTCAGCGACAAGGGCATGGGCATTCACTATGTGAACGACTGCCCGGATGATCTGTTGATCCTGGGTGATGAGCAGCGCCTGGTTCAGGTGTTCATTAACCTGCTGGCGAATGCCCGCGACGCCTCACCAATCGGTGGCGAAGTGCGGATCAGTGGAAACCGCGACGGCTACTCCGCTATCATCGAAGTCTCTGACGAAGGGTCTGGCATACCTACAGAACAGCTGGACCATATCTTCGAGCCTTTTTACACCACCAAGGCACCCAATAAGGGAACCGGTCTTGGATTATCACTGGTTTACAGCATCATTGAAGAACATTACGGCAATATACAGGTGGACAGTCCGGCAAATGCTGACCTGGGCCGGGGAACCCGCGTGCGCATGAGGTTACCCGCCTACGAACCGGACACCGGACATACCATCAGCCAGAACCAAGGGTCGTAAAAACGTTATGCCTCGCATTCTGATCGTAGAAGATGAAGAGATTATCCGTTCAGCGGTCCGCAAACTGCTCACCCATGCCGGCTATGAAGTCGCCGATGCGGGATCGGTCGAGGAAGCTGATGACCACGACCCCACCCGCTTTGATCTGATCATTTCCGATCTGCGGCTGCCCGGGGCACCGGGCACCGAACTGATCAAGCGTGCACCGAACACCCCGGTGCTGATCATGACCAGCTATGCCAGCCTGCGCTCCGCCGTGGACTCCATGAAAATGGGGGCGGTGGAGTACATCGCCAAGCCGTTCGATCATGACGAAATGCTTGAAGCGGTGGAAGGCATTCTCAGCAGGCAGACACAGACGGCCGGCGCGGATGATGCCCAAACCGATCGCGCACCCGCGGGCAGCCACCCGGACAGCGATCCGGCAGCCATCATGTATGGCCATTGCGATGCCATGCAAAAGGTATTCACCCTGATTCGAAAGGTGGCACCTACCGAGACCACGGTGTTGATTCAGGGCGAGTCCGGCACCGGTAAAGAGCTCGCGGCCAGGGCCCTGCACCTGATGAGCCCGCGCGCATCCAACCCCCTGATTTCCGTGAATTGCGCCGCTATCCCGGAAAGCCTTATCGAGTCGGAGTTGTTCGGCCATGAAAAAGGTTCATTCACCGGCGCCGTTTCGGCGCGCACCGGGCTGATCGAAGCCGCCGACGGCGGCAGCCTTTTCCTGGATGAAATCGGCGAACTGCCCGCCGAAGCCCAGGCCCGCCTGCTGCGGGTGCTCCAGGAAGGAGAGATCCGCAAGGTGGGGTCTACCCAGAGCCGTCAGGTAGATGTGCGGATGATTGCCGCAACACACCGGAACCTCAAGGCCATGACCCGTACCGGTGAATTCCGGGAGGATCTTTTTTATCGCCTGAACGTAATGCAGGTTCGTATTCCACCGTTACGGGAACGCCAGGCGGACATTCTGGGCCTGGCCCAGCGCTTCCTGAAGCGTCAGGGCGAGAAGATGGGAAAACCGGATCTGAACCTGACGCCGGAGGCCATGCGGGCACTGGAAAGACACCGCTGGCCCGGTAACGTGAGGGAACTGGAGAACGCGATCGAGCGCGCCACCATTCTGTGCGACAACGACCTGATCACCCCGTCCCTGCTGGACCTGGATGGAGAGGGTGGCGATGTAAATATTCCGGAATCCCTGGTTGAGGGCAATAATGAACAAACCCTCGCGCGCGATCCGGAAGCTAGTAGCGATCTGTCCCTCGAGGACTATTTCCAGCATTTTGTACTGGAAAACCAGGACCGCATGAGCGAAACGGAACTCGCCCAGAAACTCGGCATCAGCCGGAAGTCCCTGTGGGAGCGGCGCCAGCGCCTGGGTATTCCCCGCAAGAAGAGCTCGGGTAACTGAATATAATCCGGCGGCAACCGCCAGTGTTACCGGGAAAGTGTGAACTCTCGCTCATTTGTTACCGCGTGTTCCTCACGGTAACACCCTTGATCTAAAAAACGAGCGATCAGTAACACTCCGGACTTATACGTACTCCTCTGGAAAGATTGCAAAACACTAACTCGCTGTTAATAAAGACTTTTAAAAACCTGGCACACGGACTGCACTCTAAAGGGCGCACAACAACAAAAACAACAGTGATACACAGCGCCAACAACAAGAACAAAAAGCTGTAGAAGACGTTCGGTAACAAAAACAAAAACAGAACGTGAGCGAACTGAGTGTTTTGAGTACTTTGCTTTTTAGTGGTCCCACGGCATGTGCGGGTTGTAGATGTGGAGAAGAATCGTCAACAGACGGCACTGCATTTACCTTATGACCTGCCCGATGTCTCTGACTGCTCTATGTATTCAAAGCTTTCCGTTTGCACTACTGAAGTCCCTGTATTTGGGGATTGACAGTGGGGTAGAAAAACGAAGAAAAATCCCGGTAACAACAAAAACAATGTAGATCGTCAACGCTTTCAGGGCGGGTTCGTGAAAACGGGCCCGCCTTTTGATTATCTGGCCCAGTGATTTTCCAGCCTGTGCAAATCCCGCCCAAACCGTTAAACTCTCGCTTTTGCTCATCGCAATAACGGAATTCAATGCTTAAACGACTGTTGTCATACGTTTCTGGAAACGGGAAGAAAAAAACCCGCACCTACCAGCGCCGGGAGATACCCCGGGACCAGCATAATGTCTCCCGCTCGGCCATCAGCGAGCCGGCCAAGAAGGTACTCAGCCGCCTCAATAACGCAGGCTACGAGGCCTATCTGGTGGGCGGCGGCGTTCGCGACATCCTCCTCGGCGGCAAGCCCAAGGATTTTGATATCGCCACCGACGCCACGCCGGAAGAAGTTCACGACCTGTTCCGGAACTCACGGCTGATTGGCCGGCGGTTCCGGATTGTCCACGTCCTGTTCGGGCGGGAAGTGATTGAAGTGACCACTTTCCGCGGTAATGCAGTCGACGCGGACGAGGATGACGATGACGACGACCGCAGAACCAGCGAACATGGCCTGCTGTTGCGTGATAACGTCTACGGCAACCAGGAAGAAGATGCCCTGCGTCGGGATTTTACCGTCAATGCCCTCTATTACTGCATCCGCGACTTTACTGTGGTGGACTTTGCCAACGGCATTGAAGACCTGAAAAACCGGCAGATGCGCCTGATTGGCGACCCGGAAACCCGCTATCGGGAAGACCCGGTCCGTATGCTTCGCGCCGCAAGGTTCGCCGCCAAACTGGGCTTTGATATCGAACCGGAAACGGAGGCCCCGATCCGTGAACTGGCACCGCTGCTGACCCACATACCGCCGGCACGGTTGTTCGAAGAAGTACTGAAACTCTTTTCTGCCGGGCACGGCGAGGCCACGTACGACCTCCTGAGCGAATACAACCTGCTGGCACCGCTGTTCCCGGAAACCGTTCAGGCCATCAATAATGGCCAACCGGATGAGCTGATTCGCAAAGCGCTGCGCAACACCGATGCCCGCATCGCAAAAGGCAAATCCGTCACCCCCTACTTCCTGTTTGCCGCCATGCTCTGGCCGGCGCTTCAGGCGGAATGGCGCAAACGCCAGGACAACGGCGAGCCGGTGCAGCCGGCGCTGCACCAGTCCATTGCCAAGGTAATCGGGCGCCAGGTTCAGGCCACCTCTATCCCCAAGCGTTTCTCAGGCCCCATGAAAGAAATCTGGGAACTGCAGATGCGCCTTCCCAGGCGCCAGGGCAAACGGGCATTTGTCACTATGTCTCACCCGCGTTTTCGTGCCGCCTACGATTTCCTGCTGGTGCGTGAAGACGCCGGTGAGATCGAACCCGGCCTTGGCCAGTGGTGGACCGAATTCCAGGAAACAGACGAACGTGGCCAGGAGCGTATGCTGACGCAACTGGGCAGTGACGGCCCCAAGAAGCGTCGCCGCACGAAGCCTGCAAAGAAGGCCTGACGGTGGCAGCCACAGATACCTTTATCGGGCTCGGCAGCAACCTGGAGAACCCGTCGGCACAACTGGCTGGCGCTGTGGCCAGGCTGGCTGCACTGCCACAAACCACACTGGTGGCGCAGTCGCCTTTTTACCGCAGCAAACCGGTAGGCCCCCAGGACCAGCCCGATTTCGTGAATGGCGCAGTCTGGCTGAGAACAGAGCTTACCCCCCTGGAGCTGCTGGATCAGCTGCAGGCCATCGAAAGCGCCCATGGCCGCGAACGGATACAACACTGGGGCCCGAGAACACTGGACCTGGACTTGCTGCTCTACGGCAGCGACACCATCGCCAGCGAACGCCTGACAGTGCCGCATGCCGAACTGGTCAACCGCGACTTCGTACTGCAGCCGCTGCTCGATCTGGACCCGCAGCGGCAGTTGCCGGATAGCCGCAGCCTTGCTGTCCTGAGGCAACAATGCCCGGACAACAACCTGCAAAAGCTCAACCCGGTGGCGCGTACACCCTTTCCGTCTGGCTGACACCAACGGCTCGATGTGTGACTATTGCCTCAGGCACACCCCCGGATTACCCTAAAGGCCTGCGTGCCGGCATACCCCGGCCCGGCCTGGTCCATCCACCCAAAAAGCAAGGATTCTATGGCTGTTACCATCAATACCCTGCGGGACTGCAAGCAAAAGGGCGAAGCCTTTTCTGTGCTGACATCCTACGATGCCACTTTTGCGCAGATCGTGAGCGAGGCGGGTGTAGACGTCATCCTGATCGGCGACTCGCTGGGCATGGTGCTCCAGGGACACGACAGCACGCTGCCAGTCACCATGGACCAGATGGTGTATCACGTATCGTCCGTCGCCAAGGGCAACCGCGGCTCACTGGTCATGGCGGACATGCCCTTCATGACGTATGGCACCACTGAGGCCGCCCTGGAGAATGCCGCTGAACTGATGCGCGCAGGGGCCCACATGGTCAAGCTGGAAGGCACCGACTGGATGAAAGACACCATCCACGCCCTCAGCGAGCGCGGCGTTCCGGTGTGCGCCCAC